>NZ_JABURH010000202.1:5719-14273 GCF_014762765.1 Alcanivorax sp. | reverse complement strand
CGATCATGCAAGCGACTGGGGCGGCCATGCCAGAACTGGATTTCCGTGGGCATGATGCGGTAGCCGCCCCAGTTGGCCGGGCGGGGGACAGGGGCTTGCGGATGTTGCGTCTGCAAGGCCTCCACTTCCGCTTCCAGCCATTCCCGGCTGGCGGGCTGGCTCTGGGGGGAGATGGCTGCACTGATCTGGCTGGCGTAGGGCCGCGACGCAAAATAACTGTCGGACTCTTCTTCATCCACTTTTCGGGCTTCGCCGATCACGATCAGTTGCCGATCGAAGGGCTGCCAGAACATGGTGAACGATACCTTGGCGTTGGCCGCAATTTCTTCCCCCTTGCGGCTGTCGTAGTGGGTGAAAAAGGTAAAGCCACCGCCCTCGATTCCTTTCAACAACACCACCCGGCTGGAAGGCTGGCCGTCAGCACTGACCGTGGCCAGGATCATGGCGTTGGGCAAGGGCAGCCCGGCCTCAATGGCTTCATCCACCCAGCGCCGGGCCTGCTCCACCGGATCGTTGTGGAGGCTCTCTTCGTTCAGACCCTCGGCATGATATTCTTCGCGCACGTCTTTCATGGTTTCCCCGGACAATCAGACTGAGCCCGCAGTATAACGTCGCTACCGTGAAGACACCGAACCAGGATCAAGAAAAGTATGCTGGACACCTCTGCAGAAAACCGCCGGCGCCACCCGCTGGATCCACACCAGCCCGTGTGGCTGTTTGGCTATGGCTCGCTGATCTACAAGGCGGATTTTCCCTTTCTGGAACGTCGGCCCGCTACAATCCACGACTGGGCACGTCGTTTTTGGCAGGGTTCCCACGATCACCGTGGCACCCCGGACAGCCCAGGCCGCGTGGTCACCCTGATACAAAGCCCCGGCGCCCTCTGTACCGGTATGGCCTACCGCATCACCCCGGATGTGTTCGAGCATCTGGACCATCGGGAGAAAAATGGTTATTTGCGATTTCGCACCCCGCTGACCTTCGCCGATGGCGATCAGGCTGACGGCCTGGTCTACATCGCCACCGAGGACAATGCCGCCTTTCTCGGCCAGAGCGACGAGCTGCTGATTGCCCGTCACATTGCCACCAGCCACGGTCCCAGCGGCAGTAACCGGGACTATCTGCTGCAGCTTGCTGAAGCCCTGCGCGCCCTGGACGCTGACGATGAGCATGTCTTTACCATCGAGCATCACCTGCTGCGCCTGTAGGCTTTGCCGTCTACCGTTATAGCGTTGCTCGCAAAGCGAAGGCTTTTGCTGGCCCGGCGTCTGGGATTCGCTTTGCAAGCAAAGCGCCAATAGCGGCCTTCACACCGCCTGCATGTACCGATCCCAATAGCCTTGCTGCGGCGCAATCTGCTCCACCACATCCACCCATAATCCGGAGGGGTCACGCAGGCCGAAGCGGCGCTGACCGAAAGGCTCGTCGCTGAGCGGGTAGTCAACCCGGCCATCACTGGCCTGAAAATCCGCCAGCGCCTGACGGGCATCCTCCACTTCGATCTCCAGGCACAGACCCAGCCCGCCGAAGGTTTCCGGTCCCGGCGGTGCAGAGGGGTGGTCCGGGCTCATGAAGGCCACCACGCTGCCCTGCTGCGCGTCACCCAGCAGCACAAACCAGTCGCTGTCGAACAGCACATCCAGACCGAAATGCTTCTGCCAGAAATCCCGGCAGGCCACTTTATGCTCGGTGACCACGATGGGGTAACGGTCGCTGATTTTCATCTGATACCTCCTTGTGAATAAAACAGACTAACAGTCTGTTTTGAGCAAATAAAAACAAACTGGTAGTCTGTTTGTCAACCAGAAGAGGACATCATGGCCACCAATGCCCAACGTCGCGCCCAGACCCGAGGCTGTCTGATCAATGCCGCCCGTCACCTGTTTGCCGAACAGGGCTACGCTGACACCAGTACAGAAGCCATTCTGTCCGGTGCCGGGGTAACCCGGGGCGCCATGTACCACCATTTCCGCAACAAGGCGGAACTGTTCGAAGCGGTTTGCGATCTGCTTAGTCGGGAAGCCATGGCCGCCATCGAGAATGCCGTGGCCGGGCAACGCGGCAGCCTGGCCACGTTAAAGGCCGGCAGCCTGGCCTGGGTAGACTTCATGGCCCGGGACGATGTGCGACGCATCCTGGTAGTCGAAGCGCCCTCGGTGCTGGGGCAGGAGCGTTGGCGAGCCCTGGACGAGCGTTACAGCTTCCCGCTGTTGCGTGAGGGCATCCGTGAAGCCATGGAAGAAGGCGCCCTGCACTTTTCCGGCAGCGCGGAAGGACTGGCTGTGTTGCTCAACGGCGCCATGAATGCGCTGGTACTGAATGATCCCTGGGCCGAGAACCTGCCCCGCTTGCGCCAGGATTTGCTGGCGCTGTTCGATTGCTTTGGTGGAGAGACCCCATGAGCGCTTGCCCCTGTCAGTCCGGACTGGACTACGCACACTGTTGCCAGCCCCTACACCAGGGCAAGCCGGCAGCTTCACCGGAAGCGCTGATGCGCTCGCGGTTTTCCGCCTTTGCGTTGAAAAATACCGATTACATCGCCCGGAGCTGGCACCTGAGCCAGCGCCCTGTCGGGCTGGATCTGGATGACGACCAGCAGTGGCTGGCCCTGGAGATCATTGCCAGCGGCGAAGACGGCAACACCGGCTGGGTCCATTTCCGCGCCACCAGCAAGGATCGCCAAGGCCTGGCCGTACTGGAAGAACGCTCCCGGTTTGTGAAGGAAAACGGCCACTGGTATTACCTGGACGGCACACCGTCAGTGACCGCCCTGAAGGCGGGGCGTAACGATCTCTGCCCTTGCGGTAGCGGGAAGAAGTTCAAGAAGTGTTGTGGGTAATGATCAGTTTCGAGATACGAGCTATGAGCTGCGAGAAAGCAACCCCACAAAATCTATTTTCTTTTTTGTAGCTCGTAGCTCATTCCCCCGTCACGAAAACGACAACAGCCCGTCTTCCACCGGCTCTTCCAGCAAAATATGCTTATCCTTACCGTAGTGATTCAGGACTTTCCAGGGATGATGGCGCCCCTGACGTGGCAGCTTGTGGCGTGAGCGTTTTACGTAGCCAGAGGCCAGAGCATCCATGATAGAGCGATCCGACAGAGTCAGATCGCTGTCGCCTTCCGGGGCCACCACACTCAGCCCTTCCGCCTCCATATAATTGAGCAGACGACAGATATAGGCTGACGCGATATCCGCCTTCAGGGTCCAGGACGCATTGGTGTAACCGAAAATCCATGCCATGTTCGGCACCCCTTCAATCAACACCCCCTTGTAGGTCATGCGTTCACTGACATCCAGCGGCTCACCATCCAGTGACAGACTCATGCCGCCCAGCACCTGCAGGTTCAGGCCGGTGGCTGTCACGATGATGTCCGCCTCCAGTTCCCGGCCGGATTTCAGACGGATGCCGTTTTCCGTAAAGGTATCGATATGATCGGTGACAATGTCCGCTTTTCCTTCACGCAAATCCCGGAACAGATCCGCATCCGGCACCGCACAGAGTCGTTCGTCCCAGGGTTGGTAAACGGGCTGAAAGTGCGTCATGTCGAAATTCTTTCCCACATGGCGCTTCACATTGGACAGCAGCAGCTTGCGGGTAAAGTCGGGGTACTTTTTCGCCAGCACATAGATCAAACGCTGTAACTTGATATTGCGCCAGCGGGCCATGCGATACACCCAACCCGACGGCAGCACACGGTCCAGCCATTCAGACAATTTGTCATAGGCAGGAACAGAAAAAATGTAGGACGGTGAGCGCTGCAGCATGGTGATGTGCGCGGTCTCTTCCGCCATGGCTGGCACCAGTGTGACGGCGGTGGCGCCACTGCCGATCACTACCACTTTCTTATCGCGGTAATCCAGGTCTTCAGGCCATTGCTGTGGGTGCACGCAGGTTCCCTGAAAACGGTCCATACCAGGAAATTCAGGTAGGTATCCCTGATCGTAATTGTAATAACCGGTGCAGCCAATCAGGAAACGGGACCGGAAGGTTGCGGTATCTCCGCTACTTTCCTGTACCGCTGTCACGGTCCAGATTTTCTCTTCGCTGGACCAGTCAGCATCGGTGATCGTCAAACCATAATGTATATGCTGACTAACGCCGAACTCATCAGCCGTTTCTTTAATATAGTTACGAATGGATGGACCGTCCGCCAGCACCTGCAGCTCATTCCATGGGCGGAATCCGTAACCAAAGCTGAACATGTCCGAGTCGGACCGAATACCGGGGTAGCGAAACAGATCCCAGGTGCCGCCCATGGCCTGGCGACGTTCCAGGATAGCGAATGTTTTTGCGCTGCACTCTTTCTGAATATGGCAGGCGGCACCAATACCGGATAATCCGGCACCAATAATCAGCACGTCATACTCTTGGGGATTGCTGGCTTTTTCCATTTCCTCGCTCCCGAAAAATCTTGCAAGGCTGTCCTCTCGCTTCTTCATAGCCTCCCTATGATCAACGACAGTAATGACACCTCCATCAGTTCTATCCCATCGTAATTTTACGTCGCTAACAATCCTTTTATTACCCACATTAAAATGCAAATTATTGCCTCTGAAAACCCGCCAGGTTGCCAAGTTAATACAAACCATGGCTTGGCCATCAGCAACATTGGGTATAGCGTAAAAGTGACAATCTGGTATGCAGGGTGGAGACATGAAATCAGCAGAACAAACCACCGCTTTTACTGACTGGCATGACGGCAAACGTTACCTTTGGTTACTCAGCCCCGCCATCCCGGTGCTGGCTGTGTCGTTTCTACTCATCTATATGTTTATCTGGGACTGGCCCGGCCTGCTCTGGGGTGGCCCCTTGCTGGTGTACGGGCTGATTCCCCTGGCTGACTGGATGATCGGCACCGACACAAACAACCCGCCGGAAACTGCCGTCCCGCAACTGGAAGACGACAAGTACTATCGCTTGATCGTCTATGCCTATATCCCCACGCAATATATCGCCACCATCATGGGGGCCTGGCTGGTGGCTCAGGGTCAAACACCCTTATGGGGATTGGTGGGGCTGGTCTTCAGTGTCGGTGCGGTTAATGGTATCGCCATCAACACCGCCCACGAACTGGGCCACAAGAAATCAAAAACCGAGCGCTGGCTGGCCAAGATCACCCTGGCACCGGTGGCCTACGGTCACTTCTTTGTGGAACACAACAAGGGCCACCACAAAAACGTGGCCACCCCGGAAGATCCGGCCAGTGCACGCATGGGCGAATCCTTCTGGCGGTTCCTGCCTCGCACCATGATCGGCAGCGTCAAATCGGCATGGAGTATCGAAGCCCAACGCCTGGAGCGTTGTGAAGAGCCCCTGTGGTCCTTGAAAAACGAAAACCTGCAGGCCTGGTTGATGACCGTATTGCTTTTCGGGCTACTGACCCTGTGGCTTGGCTGGATCGTGCTGCCTTTCCTGCTGCTGCAGGCGTTCTACGGGGCCTCACTGCTGGAAGTCATCAACTACATGGAACACTACGGCTTGCTACGCCAGAAGAAAGCCGACGGACGTTATGAACGCTGCGAACCCAAACACTCCTGGAACAGCAACCACATCGTCACCAACCTTTTCCTTTATCAATTGCAGCGTCACTCGGATCACCACGCCAACCCCACCCGGCGCTTCCAGGCCCTCCGTCATTTCGATGACAGCCCACAATTGCCCTCCGGTTACGCCTCCATGCTGATGCCGGCCTACTTCCCCTTCGTCTGGTATCAGAAGATGGACCCGCTGGTATACCAGCACTACAAGGGTGATCTGACTTTGGCCAACCTGCAGCCGGACAAGCGGGAAAAGCTGCTGAAAAAATGGCAACAGCCGGCAGTCACCTATCACAGCGCCGACTCGGAACCGGATGTGGCCGAAGGCGCCGTGGCCGAAGCCCGCCAGGCGGAACAGGAAATCGATACCCCGCACCAGTTCCAGTGCCCCAATTGCGGCTATGTCTATGACGAAAGCCGCGGCGAGGAAAAAGAAGGCTTCCCGGCCGGCACCCGCTGGTTGCAGATACCCGATGACTGGCCGTGCCCGGATTGTGCTGTGCGCGAGAAAGTGGATTTCGTCCTCAAGCAACACTGAGAGGGCAACCCCGGCAAACCAATCCCCCCCTGTGCGCCGGGGGTCTTTTACACCTGAGACGCCTTTCGCATGGCGAGAGGCGTCATCTGAAACCAGCGGCGGAAGGTGCGGCTGAAGTTGGATGTATCCTGGTAGCCCAGCCGCTCGGCGATGCGCTCTATGGGCATGGCCGTTTCCGTTAACAACCAGGCTGCCTGTTCGCTACGCACATCATCCAGTAATTGCTGATAACGGGTATCTTCCGCTTTCAGCTTGCGAATCAACGTGCGCGTGGACATGGCAAATTTTTCCGCCATTACCTCAAGAGAAGGAAGCTCACCCTGACAATCCAGCAGCACCATGCTGACTTGCTGACTGAAAGGCCCGCCCTTCTCCAGCTGTTTGAGCTGGTGTTCACAATCACGAATGGCATTGCGATGCATGGCCGGATCAGCGGTCAGGCAGGGCGATGCCAGTTGTTCCGGGGGCATTTCCACCAGAAAGCCATCCGCATCGAAAGTCACCGAACATTCCAGCAAACGCTCATAGTGCTCCGCCCAGAGAGGACGCGGAAAAGGCAGTTGAACCCTGGCATCCCGGGTGCGTCCGGTGGATACCGCGTCGGTCATCTGGAAGTAGGTGCCCAACAGGGCACCCAGCAGAAACTCCCGACAGTCCCCCAGGTCCACGTTTTCATGCAACCGTAACTGGCCCCAGCCATCGCGCTCTTCGAACTTCAACTGGACCAATTGCAGTCGCACCCCTACAAAACGGGCCACCACCGACAACAGGGTGCGCATGTCCGGGGCCGACACCACCGCATATCCCAGGGCTCCGTGGGCCGACACCGGAGTATTGGCACCGATTTTCAGTCCGATCCAGGGCTCAGCGGTGAGCAACAAGGCTCGGCGTATCAACCGTGACAGTTGCTCCAGGCTCAGATAGCGGTGCTCGCTGAGCAGTTCCTGCCAGGCCAGCCGGGTGCCGGAAAAAATATCCGCATCACTGAAGCCCTCCTGCTTCAGGTGGGCGCAAAGCACCCGGCTGTAGGTGGGATGAATGGCCGGCTTGAGCCGGTCCATTTCCTTGTCTGCCATCCGGCACACTCCTGACAGTAATGATGTACCCAGCCTACCCCTAAACTGCCTGTTTAGTCTGTCACTTTAAGACGATTTTTTGCCACCTGGCGGGGTGCCCGAGTGGCCTCGGCGGGCACACCATGGATGAACTCAGATACCACCAACAACCAATGAGGTCATACCATGAGTCAAGCTGGCGTGTTTGTCGGCCCCTCCGGCGTCGAGTACCGCGATCGCAAGCGGCACCTCTGGATTGTTTCCCTCTTTGTTCCGGGCACCGTTTTCCTCGGCCCGTTAATGGTAATGGCAACCGGTGAAGCCTGGCTGCTGTGGCTGCCCCTGGTGTTCTACTACCTGGCCATCCCGCTGCTGGACATGCTGATTGGCGAAGACCGCAGCAACCCACCGGAAGAGGTGGTACCGCAACTGGAAGCCGACCTGTTCTACCGGCGCATGACCTATGCCCTGGTGCCAATCCTGCTGGTCGCCTATCTGGTCAGCATGTGGTTTGTGGGCACCCACTCCCTGCCCCTCCATGGCATCATCGCCATGGTCCTGCTTACCGGTACCGTCTGTGGTGCTGCCGGGATAAACCTGGGCCACGAACTGGGCCACAAGAAAACCAAAACCGAACGCTGGCTGGCCAAGCTGGTCCTGGCACCGCTGGGCTACGGCCACTTCCCCATCGAACACAACAAGGGCCACCACCGGGATGTGGCCACCCCGGAAGACCCGGCTTCCTCACGGCTGGGGGAATCTATCTGGAAGTTCGCCCTGCGGGAAATTCCCGGAACCATGAAACGGGCCTGGCAGCTGGAGAAAGGGCGGCTGCAGAAAGAAGGTAAACCAGTGTGGTCCCTGCACAATGAAATCCTGCAACCCGGCCTGCTAAGCCTGGTGATCTGGGGCAGCATCATCGCCCTGTTCGGCTGGAAAATGTTGCCGTTCATTGCCGCCGTTACCCTGTGGTCCTACCTGCAGCTGACCTCCGCCAACTATGTGGAACATTACGGTCTCCTCCGTCACAAGGATGCTAACGGTCGCTACGAGCGCACTCAGCCCCATCACAGCTGGAACAGCAACCACATGTTCTCCAACTGGGCGTCCTTCCACCTGCAGCGTCACTCTGATCATCACGCTCATCCCGCACGCCGCTACCAGAGTCTGCGTCATTTCGACGGCCTTCCGACGCTGCCCAACGGCTATTTCGGCATGTTCCTGCTCAGCTATGTACCACCCCTGTGGTTCAAGGTCATGGACCACCGCATGCTGGAACACGCCGGGTACGACGCCGCCAACATCAATTTTGACCCGGCGCGCCGCGATGCACTGATCCGCAAATACCAGATCAAACAGACCACGTAGTCTGCACCGAGTATGGCATTTGCCCCATCCTCATGGATGGGGCTTTTTTTT
>NZ_JABURH010000202.1:0-5495 GCF_014762765.1 Alcanivorax sp. | reverse complement strand
TTTTTGCCGGTTACGCTTACCCCTATCAATCCCGTAGGATAGGTTCATCATTGGACAGCCGTTCCGATTCGCGTTGCGTTCATTTCCAAGGAGATCCCATGAGTGATGCACAATTTGATGTAGTGGTATTCGGCGCCACCAGTTTTGTCGGCCAAATTCTTTGCCAATACCTCACCGACACCTATGGGGTAAATGGCGAGCTGAAATGGGCCGCGGCCGGACGTTCGAAGGATAAGCTGGAAAAGGTAAGAGCCCAGTTGGGTGCAGCGGGCAGTGAACTGCCATTGCTCACCGCCGATGCCAACGATGATGCCAGCCTGGACACCCTCTGCGCCCAGACCCGGGTGGTAGTATCCACCGTGGGGCCTTACGCGCTCTATGGCGAACCCATGATCCGCGCCTGCGTATCCAGTGGTACCGATTACTGCGACCTGACCGGTGAGGTGCAATGGATTGCCGCCATGCTGGAAGAGTATGAAGACCAGGCCAAACAGAGTGGAGCCCGCATCGTGCACTGCTGCGGTTTTGATTCCATTCCTTCGGACATGGGCACCTACTTCCTGCAGCAGCAGTCCCAGGCCCGATTCAAGGCGCCGGCCACCCGGGTAAAAATGCGCGTAAAGGTCGCTAAAGGCGGAGTCTCTGGCGGCACCGTGGCGAGCATGATGAATATTGCCGAAGAAGCCGCAGGAGACCCGGCCCTGCGCAAGAAACTGGCCAACCCCTATCTGCTGTGTCCGCCGAATCATGGTTTCAATGCTCGTCAGGACAGCATCAGCATGCCGCGCAACGATGAAGACTTCGGTGCCTGGGCAGCACCTTTCGTGATGGACGCCATCAACAGCCGTATCGTGCATCGCTCCAACGCACTCAACGGCAAGGCCTACGGCGACAACTTCACCTATAACGAAGCCATGCTTGCCGGCCCCGGTATCAGCGGTCGCCTGAAAGCCTTGGGCATTGGTACCGGCACCGGTCTGTTCTTCGCCGCCGCGGCGATCAAACCAACCCGCTGGTTGCTGAACAAATTCGTGGTGCCGCAACCCGGCGAAGGCCCCAGCCCGGAAGCCCAGAAAGCCGGCTTCTATGACATCCGCTTTTTCGGCGTTACCGACAACAGCGACAGCATCCGCGTGAAAGTCACCGGTGATGCGGACCCGGGCTACGGCTCCACCGCCAAGCTGCTGGGCCAGGCTGCAGCCTGTCTGGCGCAGGATGTGCCTGCGGATGCCCCCGGCGGTTTCTGGACCACCGCGTCCCTGCTCGGCGATTCGTTGCTGCAACGCTTGCAGGAAAAAGCCGGCATGACCTTCACCGTCATCGACTGACATCACAAACCGGGCTGTGACATCAGTCACAGCCCACAGCAATTTCAGCTATTGGCGGATGCCACGATTATGGCCAATCCGTATCCTTTCCGGTTTTCGCACAGGAAGGGACTGCCATGGAAGCGCTGGCCATACTGAAAATCCTCCTCATACTCGTTCTTCTAGGCTCTACGATTTACAGCGTCATCGTCTATCAGAGTCGCAAGAAAGCCTCATTGAAAACCCTCGCCACCTTCCGCCAGGAAACAAGCCCACAACGGAATCTGGATGCCGCCGAGCATCGCCTTCTCGGCCAGATCATTGCCCAGGCGGAAAGCAAAACCCTGGGCGAGCTCACCAGTAACGAGGTCTACCCGCTGAGTGGCCCCTACCTGCGCCATGGCCTGGAAACCAATGGCAATACGGTCTGGCATGACACCATCGGTGGCGTGGAAGTATTACTCCCCTACGATGCGGACTATTTTCTCCGCGAACACAATGACGCCCTGGTCGTACTGGCCGAGAAGCAGGCCATCGTGATTGCGCTCAACGATGAGTTCTGCCTTGCTGGAGGAGAAGAGCGAGAGCAACGTCGCGAGCAGAAACAAAACCAGTGGGAAAGCGGCGAATACGGTGAGCTGTCACGGGTGTTTGATGCAGATGGCAACGAGGCAGAAGACGACCAGGGAAACTCACTGACCATCCGCGAGCAGCGTCAGGAAAGCGACGCGGAAATGGAAGCGCGACGTGGACGCGGTGTCGCCTTGCTACCCGCTTTTCTCTGGACGATTGCGTTCGTCTGCCTCGCTATTTCCCTGGTCGCCGACACCACCCTGGTGCTGACGATCTGCCTGTCGGTCAGCCTGCTGGCAATCCTGTTCGCCCTCTACCAATTCTTTCGTCGCCAATCCCCCGGCGAGCCACTGAAGGTAAACCAGGTCTACGGGCAGATTCGCCTAACCCCGGTGGGCGTGGATGAACAGAACAACGTGCAGATATCCGTCACGCTGAACGAAAGCATCGGCTTCAACCTTCCGGAACACTGGCGCCCCTTGATTACCTATGAAGATGGCCAGCACCAGGAGATGGCCATCCGGGTCGACGATTACAGTGTCGTCAGTTACGGCAACCGGATGTCACTGGATCAGGAAGTGCGCCGCTTTCCTCCGGTGTACTGGGGGCGACACCTGACCCTGGCCATCGTCGGCGCCATTGCCCTGCTGTTCCCGCTAAGCGATGCCACCCAGACCGGCCGTGATCTGCTGTTCACCGGCCACTGGCTTGCCGGCACCGGCACCGCCGACATTGGTGATCCTGAAACGCTGCTGAACCCGCCGCCGTCCCCCGGCACCCTGGTCAGCCTCACCGGCAACGGCCATTGCGCAGTGGAAACGGGCAACCACTATCCCGCGTTCAACTGCCGACGACTCCACTGGGGCGCCGACGCACCACAGGCCAACCCTCAGCCAACACCGCCAGTCATTGAGCAGCTGCAGGACCGGGAATTGCTGCTGACCGAGAAAGACAGCTACCTGTCATTGATGGCTACCATGCAGGGCTGGAACAGCTACCGCGATGGCAGCCCGGTGATATTCAGCAACCTGCCGGCAATCATCGATGCGGTAGATGACGCTTGCAGCCAGGACGATGTCAGCACAGAAGTCAGCCGCCAATGTGAGCGCACCCAACGCTTCATACTGGAGCGCCTGGCCCTCACCCTGGATACCAACCCGGATAACTGGTCTGCGCTTCGGGAGCAGGTGCTGGCCCGGCAGGATAGCGACAAACCGGTCACCGCTGTCACCAGTGAAGCCCAGGCCCGCGGGCTGAGAAGACTCATTCAACAGCTGGTCGATACGCTGAATGCCGAGCGCAGTATTCTCATCGCGCAAGAGATTGCCGAGAGTCAGCAGGGCGGCGTACTGATCCAGGTAGTGCAAGGGAGAATGCCTGCCTCCCTGGAAACGATTAGCAGCTATGACAGGAGCGCCATGCTGGGTCGCCTGCTTACCATGATCGACAACCCGGAGGGAGAAACCTTTCAGTTGGAAGGGATGGTCACGGCCTACCAGAATGATGGCGACACCAGCCCGGTGCTCAGCCTGGATCTGACCCGCAACAACGACACCGCAAAAGCACCGCTGATCAATGTCCTGTGGCTATTGCTGTCCGCTGGCCTTCTGCTCGGTCATGGCCTGCTGGCTGTGATCCGCTTCCTGCAGAGCCGAAAAAGAGACGAGAGCATTAGTGCCTTCTACGCATGATGAGTAGAAGGCACCAAGAAAGTGGCGGGGCCTGATGGACCCGCCAATGGTTAATTGGAGTTACATCCCCAGGCACGGACCATGCACTGCTGCCCACCCTGGCTGCGGCAGTACTGCAGCGCCGTATTCTGCGCCTGACCACCACTGTAAGCTGTGCCCCACCCGTAGGCAGTGCTACCCCGCGCCTGATCGGCGGCATAGGCCGCACAGCCGGACGAAAAGGTCTGCACCACACGGCAACCGTAACCGCATTCGCTCAAGGCACGGCTCTGCGCTTCGGACATGCTGCTGTAGTCATAACTGAAGCCATATTGATCCCCCTGATTACTATCGATGGCCAGGGCACCGTTCGCGCCGGCAACCGATGCCATGGCCATGGATAGCAGCAACACCAGACTCTGGATTTTCATGATGATTCTCTCATTGTGTGTAATCCGCTTGCCCGCATGGAATGCAGACCAGACAAACACACGAGAAACCGTCAGGCACACTCTCCTCCCGATCTCCCGCATAGAAGACAAGAGTAGGCGCCGCCAACAATGGCCACATCCCCTAAATGAGGTATTCGCGCCGGGCCAAAGAAAAGGAAAACAGAACGGTAGGGTGGGTTAGCCGAAGGCGTAACCCACCAGAAATGTCGTGCCAGACCGGGATCTTATGATGGTGGATTACACCCTGCGGGCTAATCCACCCCAGGAGTCGGTGCGCCGGCCAGGGCGCGGTACACGGCCACCATGGCCAGCACCACATCGGTCTGACTGCGTACCCGGGCATCCCGGGTGGCGGTCAGTTCCTGCTCCGCGGCGAGCACCTCAAAGTAGCCGATAAAACCTCGCTCATAGCGGGTGCGGGCCAGCTCGGCGGCCAGCTCGGCATTCTCTGCTGCCTGCTCCAGATGCCCGGCCCGCTGGCGGGCGCGCTGGTAACGGACCAAGCGCGTCTCGGTGTCTTCCAGGGCCGACAGCACCGCCTGCTGATACTCCGCCAGGGCGGCGCGACTGTCCGCGTCGGCGGCATCAATACGCGCCTTGACCTTGCCGTGATCCAGGAAGGTCCAGTCGATGCCCAGCGCCACCCGCCGGGTTTCTGCCGGGCCGCTGAACAAATCGCTGCTGTCCGCCGCCACCGAGCCCAGCAGACCACTGAGGGTAAAGCGCGGGAACAGGTCCGCCGTGGCCACCCCGATGCGGGCGGTGGCCGCGGCCAGGCGCCGTTCCGCCGCCGCAATATCCGGGCGACGGCGCAGTACATCGCCGGGGCTGTCCACCGGGATCACCGGCAGCGTTCCCGGCAAACCCGTATCTCGCTCCAGTGTGGCAATCAACGCCGCCGGCGGCTGGCCGGTGAGCACGGCGATGCGATGCATGGCTGCACGGATACCGGCGCGCAGGGTGGGCAACGCTGCCCGGGTGCGCTGTAGCTGGGAGCGGGCGCGAACCCGGTCGAACTCGGTGCCGCGACCGGCATCCACCCGGGCAGACACGATATCCAGGGTCTCCTGCTGCAGGGCCACGTTCTGCTCGGCCACCTGCAACTGCTGTTGCAGCCCGCGCAGCTCGAAGTAGCTGCTGGCCAGTTGCCCCACCAGCGCCACCTGCAACGCGCCCAGGTCGGCACCGGCGGCTTGCAGCTCCGCCTGTTGCGACTGGGTGGCCCGGCGCAATCGACCGAACAGGTCCAACTCCCAGTTGGCGGCGAGGCCGGCCTGGTACCGTTCCACCCGTTCCGGGCCGGCACCGGGCGGGGTGCGCTCCACGTCCGCCAGGTGCTGCTCGGCGCCGCTGGCACTGGCGGTAATGCTGGGCCACTGCTCACGCTTGGCGCCATACAGCAACGCCGCAGCACGATCGTAGCGGGCCAGGCCGGCTTGCAGGCTGTGGTTGGCGGCCAGGGTCTGGTCGATCAGTTGCCCCAGCAGCGGGTC
>NZ_JABURH010000051.1 GCF_014762765.1 Alcanivorax sp. | reverse complement strand
CTGGTCACCGGCCTGGACCTGGTGGCCTGGCAGATCAAGGTCGCCCGGGGTGAACCCCTGCCACTGAGCCAGGAGCAAGTCACGCTCACCGGCCATGCCATGGAAGTGCGCCTGTACGCGGAAGATCCGGCCCAGAACTACATGCCGCAGACCGGCCCGGTACTGTGCTGGCAGCCGGCCAGCGGCGATGGTGTACGCATCGACCACGGACTGGTGGAGGGCTATGAGGTAGGCAGTCACTATGACCCCATGCTGGCCAAGATCATTGCCGTGGGCGACAGCCGCGAAGACGCCCGGCGGCGCCTGATCCGCGCTGTGGAAGACACCGTGCTGATGGGGGTCCGTGACAACCGGGCCTTCCTGGCCGCCATCCTGCGCCATCCGGTATTTGCCGGGGGCGAAGCCACCACGGCCTTTATCGGTCAGGACTTTGCCGACGACGCCAGCATGGCCGGCGACACCCCGCCCAGCCAGCTGTGGGCTCTGGCCGCCCTGCTCCGCTGTGAGGTGGAAACACCAACAGCCGAGCTGCGCGGCTGGCACTCCAGCACCTTGGGAGCCCAACCAGTCCAGCTCCGCTGTGGCGAACACGAGCAGACCGTGTACATCCGCTATCAGGATAACCATGCCGAACTGCTCGTCGGCGAGGATAACCACCGTATCGCACCTCTCGGCCCAGGCCTGGCCAGTATCGACGGCATTCGCCAAAGCTACCGGATGTACCAGGATGGCAAGCAAAGTTGGCTGCAATGCCAAGGCCACAGCGTCTGTTTCGAGGATGCTACCCACAGTGCAGCAGGCAGCAGCGACCAGGCCGGCTCCGGCCAGATCCGCGCGCCCATGGACGGGGCTGTGATCGAAGTCTGCGCGAAAGCCGGAGACCCGGTAAAACGGGGCCAGGTGCTGGTGATCATGGAAGCCATGAAGATGGAACACAGCCTCAAGGCCGACTGCGATGGCACCGTGGAATCCGCGGATCTCGCCGTGGGCAGCCAGGTGAAACGCCAACAGTTGCTGGTCAGCATCAAGGCTGAGGACTCAAAGTCATAATTCGTCAATGACATTTTTCAAACGGAGAGGGACACTCCACTGTGATTCAATACTTTGCACCGGGCAGATAGGGCCAAAACGGACCGCCGCAATCTGTCCAGGCACTGCCACCGGGCAGGGCTCTTGCCCTGCCCTGGTGCTACGGTTAAGGTAAGCGCCCGCTTGCCAATACTGGGTTCCCGGCTGAACAGCCTTCGGATAACCGCTTACACGCCATGATCAATATTACTGGCCTGTATCGACTGATCCTGCGGTGTTCTGTGCCTGGACCTTCCAAGAACACAGACTAATGGAGATCCTATGAGCAACGCCGACATCATCACGTTGCCCAAGCTTCTGTCCAAGGTTCCCGAGGTGGTCAGCAATCTGCCAGGCCTGATCAAGGGCTCGCGGATGGCCAAGATCACTGACACGACCAAGCCCCTGGGCCTGGGCGTGGCCCTCGAGCGAGCCACCGGCATGAACCCCAACGGTGCCGCACTGATCTACGAGGACACCGAGCTTACCTACAAGCAGTTCAATGCCTGGGCCAACCGGCTGGCAGATTATCTGGCCTCCATCGGCCTGAAGAAAGGCGACACTATCGCCGTCAACATTGAGAACCGTCCGGAACTGCTCGTCACTGTCGCTGCCTGCGCCAAAATGGGCGTCTGTGCTGCGCTGATCAATACCTCCCAGCGCGGCAAGGTACTGGTCCATTCTTTCAATCTGGTGAAACCCAAGGCAGCCATTATTGGCGAGGAATTGGTAGAAGCCGTGGAAGAGATCCGTGGCGACCTGGATCTGAAAGACAACTTCTTCTTCTTCGCCGACCAGGACACCCTGGAAAACCCGGGTGACGCCCCCGCCGGGTACAAGAATCTGGCCAGCGAAATCAAGGACTGTTCCAGCGAAAACCCGGCCTCCAGCAAGCAGACCTTCCTGCGCGATCCGCTGTTCTATATCTACACCTCCGGCACCACCGGCCTGCCCAAGGCCGTTGTGTTCAACCACGGGCGCTGGGAAAAGGCCTACGGTGGCTTCGGCTATTCTGCGGTGCGTCTGAACAAGGACGACCGCCTTTACACCACCCTGCCTTTCTACCACGCAACTGGCATGGTCATCTGCTGGGCGTCAGTGCTGGCTCCTGCGGGCACCCTGGTACTGGCACGCAAGTTCTCCGCCAGCGGTTTCTGGGAAGATATCCGCCGTCACGGCTGTACCGCGTTCGGTTATGTAGGCGAACTGTGTCGCTACCTGCACGAGCAACCGGAAAAGCCCAACGACCAGGACAACAAGGTTCACACTATTGTTGGCAACGGCCTGCGCCCGAGCATCTGGAAAGAGTTCAAAGACCGTTTCGGTATTGACCGCGTGGTCGAGCTGTATGCCTCCTCAGAGGGCAATGTGGCCTTCACCAATGTGTTCAACTTCGACAACACCGTGGGTTTCTCTCCGGTCAGTTATGCCATCGTCAAATACGACAAGGAACGGGACGAGCCGGTACGCGACAGTAACGGCAATATGATCAAGGTGGGTAAAGGCGAATCCGGCCTGATGCTCGGCGAGATCACCGACAAGACCCCGTTCGACGGCTACACCGATCCGGAAAAGACCGAGAAGTCCATCTTCCGTGACGTCTTCAAAAAGGGCGATGCCTGGTTCAACACCGGCGACATGATGCGTGATATCGGCTTCCGCCACGCGCAATTCGTGGATCGTCTGGGTGACACCTTCCGCTGGAAAGGCGAAAACGTCTCCACCACCGAAGTGGAACAGATTCTGGATGGCTATGACGGCATTCAGGAGTCCGTGGTCTATGGAGTGGAAATCCCCAATACCAATGGCCGGGCTGGCATGGCACAGGTTCGTCTGACCTGCCACCACAGTGAGTTCGACTTCCAGGGGCTGTGTGCCTATCTGAAGCGCGAGCTGCCCCATTACGCCATTCCCGTGTTCCTGCGTATAAACGAGCAGGCCATGGAAACCACAGGCACCTTCAAGCACCAGAAAAACAAGCTGAAAGAGCAGAAGTATGATCTGAGCCAGCAGGACAATGCGGTCTACGTATTGCTCCCCAAGGCCGACTGCTATCAGCAACTGGACAAGTCAACCCAGGAAAGCATCGACAACGGCGAGCACCGTTTCTGATTCTTCCAGGCTTGTCCTGACAAGAAGGGTGCCCTCGGGCACCCTTTTTTTGCTTCATCGCCGAGTAGCGGGAACGAAAGCGACCCGCTCCAGGGCAAGGAACCAGCCGACTTGCCCGGGATCCCCCTGCCTGCTGCCCTTGATGTCCTTACCATCGCCACTGATTGCGCAGGGTGCACTGAGCCTGCACCGATCGGGCGCCTGATGGTGCAGTTCGACTTAGGCTCAGCGGCCTCCTGCATCCAGGAAGTCGCAGGTGCTAGCGGCCATTTGGAAACTCATCCAGGCCTTGAGGAAGCGGAATCACGTGCAAGCACATTATTCTCTTCGCTACGCTGCCCGGGCAGAGTAATTTGCCTGTGGTAGACGTCTCGCAGCACGAGCACCTCCCCATAACCAGCCGCGTTGAACAGCGTCCTCTGTAAACGCACAGCAGCTACTATTCTTCCACACCCCAACAACTATCCCCATGCTCTGTGGACAACTCTGTGCAGGACCTCAGGAAAACACGCTGCATCCCTTTATTGTCAGGCCTTCCGGCTGTTTGCATGTTTTTCCACCAGGACAGGGATTGACACTTTCAGCAACTCGTAACGGGGCATTGCACAACTGTCGGAGGTTACTCACAAAACCTGTGGATAGAATTGTGGAAAAGCTGAGAAGAACCGTCTGCAGGCCCCGGCAAAAGGCTTTCCCCTCTCAATGGTGGATAATTACACAGATAGCAAATCTTATTATTATCAGCAGTTTAGCGATGCTTTTTTGGCCACTACAAGTGACAGCTGGATGACAACTCATTGCGGCAACCCTGGAACAGCCTTGTGTAAAAACGCCATCTGCTTGTCAGAAACAGGCCGTTCAGGCAATCGATCCTTACCACACATCGACTTAGCCACATCCACAATATTCTTTTCCACAGAAGCTGTGGATAAACCTGTGCATAGCCGGTACACAACCGCCCTATCTCACCGGTTTTTCACGGCTATTGACGACATGCCTATTTTTTGAACAATCAATAAAGTTATTTAATTTCAATTGGTTACGCTGTTTTTTATGGACTATTAATGGATTTGTCATATTTTATTGCAGAAAAAGCCCATTGACAGAAGCCTGTGAACAAAACTGGGGCACAGGGACGTTACCAAGGGTGACAGAGTGGCACATTCGTTCCGAGTAATCAGGCTCGCACAACACCGGCATCCTGGCGGCGCAAACCTCATTCCCACAATACCGACAGCCACAGCTCTCACGCAGACCCTGTACAGGTCCCGAATAACGCGCTTCGCCATCGCCCGTGCGCTTATTGCGGACATAAAAAAAACGGGTACCAAGGGGGTACCCGTTAAAAGACACCACTAAGGGGTTAGCGGTGTGCGCTACAACACTGTTTGGACGCCTCAGCTCTTCTTGCGGCTGCGGCGTTTTGAAGCCCCGGATTCAGAGGAGGCATCTACATCTTCCTCCGCCTTGCTCAGTGCGCTGGTCAGCTCCTGAACACGTTGCTCCAGCTCTTCGACTTCCCGCTTATTGGGGAGTCCCAGACGGGACAACGCCTTGTTCAGGCGATCATCAAAGGCTTTTTCCATCTTTTCCATGGTTTCGCCGGTATGGTGGCGAACCCGTTCCTTGATCTCTTCCACCCGGGACTCGGTCTTGTCCTTGGTGTGGCGCTCCACTTCACGGCCGGCTTCAACCAGGGCATCAAAAAAACCACTGCCCTCTTCCTCGGCTCTTGCGAACGCGCCCAGTCCGGCAAGCCAGATCTGGTGGGTGTACTTGCGAATATCTCTAGAAGCGCCACTCAGGGCCTTCAACGGGCTAGCATTCCGCCCTTCTTTCTCATTCTCGTTATCGGACATGATCCAAACTCCCGAAGGCAATTCCACGCGCGAATGCAGCGAAAAGCAGCATGCAGCAACCTCAGCACGTGGGGTGAATTATAGGGGGGTAGTAAAGCAGGTTCGCACAGCTTTGTCTGACAATTATTCAATCAAAGATTATGTGATCAATTTCTCATCAGAGCGGGCAATTATTCACCCAGGTCGTCATCATCCGGTCGCCGATTGCCGATCAGCCCCATGCCTCGGGCCAGATC
Organism: Alcanivorax sp.; assembly: GCF_014762765.1. GTDB lineage: Bacteria > Pseudomonadota > Gammaproteobacteria > Pseudomonadales > Alcanivoracaceae > Alcanivorax. The sequence continues at coordinate 341 of NZ_JABURH010000051.1, read as the reverse complement.
CCGGGCGCTGTTGCGAATCACTTCCCGGGAGCGACCAGTAAGCAAATCCACAATACGCTTTCTCAGGCGTTCTTCCAGCTGGTTGGCGCCCTCTTCAAGACGACGATCCACTTTGCGTTCAATCTTCGGCCCCAGGTAAAAGTGGCCAATGAGCCCCTGCAGGATCAGGGTCAGTAGAGAGGACGCTCCAGCCGCCGCAAACAGCAGCCACCCCAGGGTGGCAATATCTATCTGCAGCGTTTCCATCAGGCCGCTCCGAACATGAACAGTAGCTGTCCGACCCCGGCCATAGCACCGAGGAAGCCGCCCACCACGATCAGAATCCACTCATCTTCCTGGAA
>NZ_JABURH010000189.1:44898-46880 GCF_014762765.1 Alcanivorax sp. | reverse complement strand
TCGAAGTCGATGGGGTTGACCTTGTGCGGCATGGTGGAGGAGCCCACTTCGCCTTCCACGGTCTTCTGCTTGAAGTAACCAAGAGAGATATAGCCCCACACGTCCCGGTCGAAGTCGAGGAGGATGGTGTTGAAGCGCATCAGCGCGTGGAAGTATTCCGCCACGCAATCGTGGGGTTCGATCTGGGTGGTGTAGGGGTTGAAGGTGAGCCCCAGACCTTCCACGAAGCGGCGGGCAAAGGCTTCCCAGTCCACGTCCGGGTAGGCGGACAGGTGGGCGTTGTAGTTGCCCACGGCACCGTTGATCTTGCCCAGCAGTTCCACGGCGGCGAATTGGTCGCGCTGGCGTTGCAGGCGAGCCACCACATTGGCCATTTCCTTGCCCACAGTAGTGGGGGAGGCGGACTGCCCATGGGTGCGCGACAGCATGGGCTGGTCGGCCTGGGCGTGGGCCTGGCGGCGGATGGCACTGATCACCTGGTCCATCTTCGGCAGCAGGATTTCCCGGGCTTCCTTGAGCATCAGGGAGTAGGACAGGTTGTTGATGTCCTCACTGGTGCAGGCGAAGTGAACGAATTCGCTCATGCCGGCCAGCTCTTCGTGTTCGGCCATCTGTTCCTTGATGAAGTATTCCACCGCCTTCACGTCATGGTTGGTGGTAGCTTCGATGGCCTTGATGCGTTCGGCATGCTGCACGTCGAAATCGCGGGTAACGCCGCGCAGGTGCCAGGCAGCCTGGCCGCTCATCAACGGCACTTCGGGGATGTTCTTGTCGTGGGCGAGCTGTTCCAGCCAGCTCACTTCCACGTGCACGCGGAAGCGGATAAGGCCGTATTCACTGGTGGTTTGGCGCAGGGCATCCACCTTGCCGGCATAGCGGCCATCGACCGGTGAAATGGCAGTCAGAGAGGTGAGGCTGGACATGTAAATGGCTCCCGAATCGTTTCCGTGAGGGTAAAAGCGGCGCAATGATACCGTAAAACTGTAAAGGCTGCGTTGTTGTTTGCCGGGTTAGCGGATGCCACCCGTAGGAGCCCCGCTTGAGGGGCGAACCTCGCGAAGCGAGGCGACAGCGCGAGAGGGTTGGGGCAAGCGTTCCTGGAGATGTGCAGGGCTTTGATTCACTGGATCGGCCTTCGGGCGATTCCGGCGCTGGCGCGCGGTTCGATGCGCAAGCGCCGATCTTGCAGTCTACTTTAATATTGATTCACAAGTTATTGATATCTATAGACTCTATGGCACTCAAAAGCTGCTTTCTCTGGAACAGTAAATGCCAGCGGCGGCCGCCGAGCTGGTGCCAGAGGAAGGCAGCGCGCACGCCCGCCAGGAACAGGGCACGCACCCGGGCGGCCTTGTTTTCGTCCTGCAGGTGGGCCGGTTCGCCCTTTACCTGGATACGAAAGCGGAAGGTGCCCAGAGTGTCCACATAGATGCCGGCTAGTCGGTGGCAGAAGGCATCATCACGGACACTGCTGAAATGGGCCTGTTGGCCATCCAGTGCCTTGAGACGGTGGCGCAGGATATTCACGGTGTCATCGCTCTTGCGCAGCTTGGCAGCCAGGTGCAACAAGGCCAGGCCGTAATTGAGCGGGCGCAGGTTGCCGCCGGCTGAGTCCCGGTTGAGGCTGCGGTTAAGGAGGCTGACGCCATCGCGGAGCAGGGCTGGCTGCGGGTAGATGGCGTCAAAGCTGTCCGCGTCCAGGGCCATGACGCCATGGATCAGGGCTTCAAAGGCGCGCGGGTCGCAGTCGCCGCGCAGGGCAATGTCATCGGCCAGCTGGGCGGCCTGAAAGACCGCGGCCAGGGCCAGAATTTGCTGCTGCTGCGGGCTGAAGCGTTCGCTCATGCGGTCTCCTCAATCACTGCACCACCCAGGCATACGGGGCCATCGTAGAACACCACGGACTGGCCCGGCGTGACGGCACGCTGGGGCTCGTCAAACAGCACGTGGACACGGCCATTGCCGGCATCGCTAACGGTGCA
>NZ_JABURH010000189.1:0-44593 GCF_014762765.1 Alcanivorax sp. | reverse complement strand
AGCCCGTCGTGGTCGCCGATCACATTGCCATGGTCATCCTCGATCTTGCCGGGCTGGGCGGGCAGGTACTGTTCGAGAAAATCCTTGAAGCGTCGCTCACCAATGAAACAGATCCCGGTGGAATCCTTCTTCTTGTGGTTGGCGAAGCCCTTTTCTTCGGCGATGCGACGGACTTGCGGCTTTTCCAGGTCACCCAGCGGGAACAGGGTGCGCTCGAATTTGCGGTGATCCACGGCGTGGAGGAAGTAGGTCTGGTCCTTGTTGGTATCCACAGCGCGCAATAAACGCCCCTTACCATCGTGGCTCACCTGCGAATAGTGGCCGGTAGCAATGTAGTCCGCGCCCAAGGTGATGGCATGGTCCAGAAACGCCTGGAACTTGATTTCCTTGTTGCAGAGGATATCCGGGTTGGGGGTGCGTCCGGCCCGGTATTCGGCCAGGAAGTGCTCGAACACCCGGTCCCAGTATTCCGTTGCGAAATTGGCGGTATGCAGCTCGATGCCCAGCACCCCGGCCACCTGCATGGCATCCATCAGGTCTTCCCGGGCGGTGCAGTACTCGGTGCCGTCATCTTCGTCCCAGTTCTTCATGAACAAGCCTTCGACGCGATAGCCTGCATCCAGCAGCCGTGCAGCGGCCACCGAGGAATCAACGCCGCCGGACATGCCGACGATCACACGGGTATTTTGTGGGGCTTTTGCAGAAACTTGGCTCATGGTACTGCCTTCATCTCAGCCGCGCTGCAGCGGCCAGGGGTGCTGATAGATGGTGTCCAATGGCAGGCGCCGGCCTGACAGGTAGTCATCCAGGCATTTTTCCACCAGGGCGCTACGGTGTTGGGGGCGGCGGCTGCGTAGTTCGTCCGGTGTCAGCCATTCGGCGCCGAGAATACCGGTATCCAGTTTCTGGCCCGGGTCATGGCTCACCGGCCTGGCCACAAAACAGGTGCGGTAATAGACCCCGGCGCCGCGGAAGGGCTGGAAGATATACCAGCCCAGCAAATCCGTGATCTCCACCTGCCAGGCGGTTTCTTCCAGGGTTTCCCGGTAGGCCGCCTGCATCAGGTTTTCACCGAATTCCACATGCCCGGCGGGCTGGTTCAGCACTTCCTGGCCCTTGCTCATTTCCCGAACAAAGAGGAAGCGCCCGTCTTGTTCCACCACACAGGCCACAGTAATGTGCGGCTCAAAGCTGTTCATAGCAACCCTACCGATACCGGCCCCGTCCAAATGGAGCACAATGATAATAAAGGCGGGAATGGTAGCGCAGCAGCGCCACAGACAACAGGAGTGATCAATGCCCGGGGACCGGTTTACTCACCTGGATGACCAGGGACGCGCCCAGATGGTGGACGTGACCGACAAGGCGGAAACGCAGCGAGAGGCAACGGCCCGGGCGCGTATCCGTATGAAGCCGCAAACCTTGGCTATGATCCGTGACCAGCGACACCCCAAGGGGGATGTGCTGGCCACGGCGCGTATTGCCGGCATTCAGGCGGCCAAGAAAACCTGGGATCTGATTCCCATGTGCCACCCCTTGCTGCTCAGTAAGGTGACGGTGGCCATTGAGGAAACGGCCGAGGATAGCCTGGAAATTCTGGCCACTTGCAAGCTCAAAGGTGTCACCGGAGTGGAAATGGAGGCGCTGACGGCGGCTTCGGTGGCTGCGCTGACGCTTTACGACATGTGCAAGGCGGTGGATCGTGGCATGGTGATTGAAGAGGTCTGCCTGCTTGAGAAGAGTGGGGGGCGTAGTGGCCACTACCAGCGACAGGATCCGGAAACGGAAGATCAATGATGATAGAGGTACGTTTTTTCGCCGCTCTGCGTGAGCGTGTAGGTAGCGACAGGCTGGAAGTGTCCCCGCCGGATTCGGTAGATACGGTGGCAAAACTGGTGGCCTGGCTAGAGAGGGATCCCGACTTGGCGGATGCCCTGGCGGCGACGCCACGCCGTATGGTGGCAGTCAATGAGGTGTTGGGCTCGGAAGAATCCAGCATTTCTCAGGGTGATGTTGTGGCGCTGTTCCCCCCGGTGACAGGCGGATGAAAACCCGTATTGAAATTCGCAACGGGCCATTGGTAGCTGCTGAACCCTCTGATTGGCTTCGTGATGCTGGCCTGAGTGGCGCTCAGGTACAGTTTTGCGGGCAGGTCCGCGATGAGCAGGGAAGTGTGGAGGCGCTCCATCTGGAGCATTACCCAGGGATGACGGAGTCCGTTCTTGGCACCATCGTCGAGCAGGCGGGGCAGAAATGGCACCTTAATGGTGCCTGGGTGGTGCACCGGGTTGGCACCATGGCCCCCGGTGACGACATCGTTCAGGTGGCGGTCAGTGCGGGGCATCGGCAGGCGGCGTTCGAGGCCTGCGCCTTCATCATGGACCTGTTGAAAACCCGCGCACCATTCTGGAAGAAAGAGCTTATCGACGGCCACTGGTTTTGGGTCGAGGCCCGCCGGCGGGACGCCGAGGCCGCCGCTGCCTGGCTGCAGGCGCTTTCGGGGCATGAACTGCCATAGAGCGCCATTCTCCGGGAGCCAGGCCAGTCAAGTCCCAGTCGCCGATCTGCCAGCGAACGAGGCGCAGGGTGGGGTGGCCAATGGCGGCAGTCATGCGGCGTACCTGCCGGTTTCGACCTTCGTCTATGGTGAGTTTCAGCCAGCTATCCGTTACCGTTTTACGGGTCCTGACCGGGGGATGGCGCGGCCATAGATCAGGCGCCTTGACGGCTTCCACCTGGGCAGGCCGGCAGGGCCCATCCTTGAGAGTGATTCCCTGGCGCAGTTTTTGCAGTTCGTGTTCCCCGGGCTTGCCTTCCACTTGCACCAGATAGGTCTTGGGGAGATGGAAACGCGGGTCACTGATGCGTGCCTGCAAGGCGCCGTCATCAGTGAGCAACAGCAGGCCTTCAGAATCCCAGTCAAGCCGTCCGGCCGGGTAGACCCCAGGTACCGGTACGAACTCGCGCAGTGTTTGACGACCCTTGTCGTCGCTGAACTGGGACAGCGTATGAAAGGGTTTATTGAGCAATATCAGTTGTGCCATGGGTATGGGTTTCGATGGCTGTCGTTGAGGCAGTGGTGCCGGTTGAACTAACAAGGCTAAACGGTCGGTGCTATACTCGCCAGCTCATGCAGAATACGGTTATCTGGAGGGAGCACTCCTTTTAGGCTCGCTGATCTGACGGTCAAAAGCCGGCTCATATCGGGCGAGAAGCACTGCCAATACAATTGGGACCTGTAATTTTATGACCACCCCTAAAATTATCTACACCATTACCGATGAGGCGCCAGCGCTGGCGACCTATTCCTTTTTACCTATCATTGAGAAATTTACTTCGATCGCTGGAATTCAAGTTGAAAGCAGCGATATATCACTGGCTACACGTATTCTCGCGACGTTTCCTGAATATCTTTCAGACGAGCAGAAGGTGAGTGACACCCTCTCCGCGCTCGGGGAGTTGACCCAGGATCCAGACGCCAACATTATCAAACTTCCCAATATCAGTGCCTCCATACCTCAGCTCAGGGAAGCTATCGCTGAACTGAATGAGCATGGTTTTCCTGTGCCTGAATACCCGGATGATCCTCATAACCCGGAAGAAGAAGAGATCCAGGCTCGCTACACCAAAATTCTCGGTTCTGCGGTAAACCCTGTGCTTCGGGAAGGTAACTCGGATCGTCGTGCGCCTATTGCGGTGAAAAATTATGCTCGCAAGAACCCCCACAGCATGGGGTATTGGAGCCAGGCATCCCGGACCCATGTTGCTCACATGCGGGGGGGAGACTTCTTTTCCCATGAGACCTCCCTCACGATTGAGAAGGCATGCAAGGTCCGCATCGAATTTGAGGATACCAACGGCAAGATCACGGTCATGAAGCCGGAATTGCCGCTTCTTGATGGCGAAGTGATTGACGCCATGTACATGAGCAAAAAAGCGCTCTGTGATTTTTTTGACAAGCAAATCGATGATGCCAAAGAAACCGGCATCCTGTTCTCCTTGCATGTAAAAGCCACCATGATGAAGGTCTCACACCCCATTGTGTTCGGCTACGCGGTACGTCGTTTCTACAAAGAGCTATTCGACAAGCATGGCGACACGCTCGAGGAGATCGGCGCCAATCCGAATAATGGCTTGAGTCACATTTATCAGAAGATTGAAGAGTTGCCGATTTCCCAGCGTCTGGAAATCGAATCCACCATACGTGCCTGTTACCTGCATCGCCCCGAGCTGGCCATGGTTGATTCAGACCGCGGCATCTCAAATCTGCATGTGCCATCAGACGTTATTGTCGATGCCTCCATGCCCGCGATGATTCGGCAGGGCGGCAAGATGTATGGTGCTGACGGGAAGCTGAAAGACACCAAAGCCGTCATCCCTGAAAGCACCTATGCGACCATCTATCAGGAAGTCATCAACTTCTGCAAAACCCACGGTGCCTTCGATCCGGTCACCTGTGGCTCTGTGCCAAATGTGGGCCTTATGGCCCAGAAAGCCGAAGAATATGGCTCGCATGACAAGACCTTTGAAGTAGAAGCTGACGGAACCATGCGCATCGTCCGTGAAGATGGTGAAGTATTGCTGACCCATGATGTGGAGCAAGGTGATATCTGGCGCATGTGCCAGGCGAAAGACCTGCCCATTCGCGATTGGGTGAAGCTGGCTGTCAGCCGTGCCCGCCAAAGCGGTACCCCGGCGATTTTCTGGCTGGACAAAGAGCGAGCCCATGACGCCCAGCTCATTGTTAAGGTTAGAAAATACCTTAAAGACCATGATACCGAGGGGCTTGATATCCGCATCATGTCTCCGGTCCAGGCGATTCGTTATACCATGGAGCGCATGATTCGGGGTAAAGACACAATCTCGGTAACGGGGAATGTGTTGCGCGATTACCTGACTGACCTGTTCCCGATTCTGGAGCTCGGCACTAGCGCCAAGATGCTTTCCATTGTGCCTCTGATGGCAGGCGGTGGGCTTTATGAAACCGGTGCTGGCGGTTCCGCACCGAAGCATGTGCAGCAGTTCACTGAAGAGAATCACCTGCGTTGGGATTCGCTGGGCGAATTTCTCGCTCTGTCGGTCTCCATCGAAGAGCTGGGTGAAAAATATGGCAACGAGAAGGCCAAGGTTATTGCCGCCGCCCTGGATAAAGCCAATGAGCAGTATCTCGAGCAGAATAAATCGCCGTCACGCAAGGTGGGTGAGCCCGATAACCGGGTCAGTCATTTCTATGTGGCCATGTACTGGGCTCAGGCGCTTGCTGAACAGGATGATGATGCCGAGTTGAAGAGCAAATTCACAGCCATCGCATCTGCCCTTACCGAAAACGAAGATGCCATCGTCAAGGAAATGGTAGCAGTGCAGGGTTCGCCCGTTGATATCGGTGGTTATTATAACCCTGATTTCGGCAAGGTATCTGCCGCGATGCGGCCAAGCGCCACATTCAATAATATTCTCGATAAGCTGTAAGCTTCTGTTGCAAATAAAGGGCCGGCGCAAGCCGGCTTTTTTGTGGAAATCCTGGTCTGTTCTCCCGGCCAGAACTCCAGGAAACCGGTGCTCTCAGTGCTTATCCGCTCTGTCGGGAGTCCGGCATCTATGTTTTGCCATGAGCGCGAAGGGAAGCTGGCTTCTGCCGATGGACCGTCCCTACAGCAAGGGGGCTGCAGTGGGAAATAGCAGGGAAAAACCCGGCCTGGCCAAGATGTCCGCAGCCTGTAGGTCGGTGATATACTCGCCAGTAAATACCTGATTCGCTTTTATTCAGAGGGAGTAGTGTAGATGGGATACCAAAAGATCACGGTTCCCGCAGACGGTGACAAAATCACGGTTAATGCGGACCTGTCCCTGAATGTCCCCAATCACCCGATAATTCCTTATATCGAAGGGGACGGCATTGGTGTCGATATCACACCAGTGATGATGAAAGTCGTTAGTGCAGCAATCGAAAAAGCCTACGGTACCAAGCGCGCTATCACCTGGATGGAAGTCTACGCCGGGGAAAAAGCTACGGTGGTTTACGGGCCTGATGTCTGGCTGCCGGAAGAGACCCTGGAAGCATTGCGAGAATTTACCGTGGGCATCAAGGGTCCGCTGACCACCCCGGTAGGTGGTGGCATCCGCTCTCTGAACGTGGCCCTGCGTCAGGAACTCGACCTCTATACCTGTATGAGACCGGTTCGCTATTTCGAAGGGGTACCCAGCCCGGTGGTCCACCCTGAACTCACCGACATGATCATCTTCCGTGAGAACTCCGAAGATATTTACGCTGGCATCGAATGGGCTGCGGACAGCCCGGAAGCCACCAAACTGATCCGTTTCCTGCGCGAGGAGATGGGCGTTACCCAGATCCGCTTCCCGGAAGGCTGTGGCATCGGCATCAAGCCGGTGTCCCGCGAGGGGACCCAGCGTCTGGTACGCAAGGCCATTCAGTACGCCATCGACAATGACAAGGATTCCGTCACCCTGGTGCATAAAGGCAACATCATGAAGTACACCGAGGGGGCCTTTAAGGACTGGGGGTATCAGCTGGCCGGCGAGCGTTTCGGCGCTGAATTGCTCGATGGTGGTCCCTGGATGACCATGAAGAACCCGCGTACAGGCAAGCAAATCATCATCAAGGACGTGATCGCGGATGCGTTCCTCCAGCAGATCCTCATGCGTCCAGCCGACTACAGCGTGATTGCCACCCTGAACCTGAATGGTGACTACATTTCCGATGCGCTGGCAGCAGAAGTGGGCGGTATCGGCATCGCGCCGGGCGCCAATATTGGTGGGTCCGTGTCCCTGTTCGAGGCGACCCACGGTACCGCTCCAAAGTACGCCGGCCAGGACAAGGTGAACCCGGGCTCCCTGATTCTGTCAGCTGAAATGATGCTGCGTCACATGGGCTGGAACGATGCTGCCGACCTGATCATCAATGGTGTGGAAGGCGCCATTGCCGCCAAGACCGTGACTTATGATTTCGAACGGCTGATGCCGGACGCTACCTTGCTGAAGTGCTCCGAATTCGGAGATGCGGTGATTGAGCATATGGGTATCTGACCTATCAGACACCCGCTCATTTGCACTATCAGGAAGGCGTCGACTGGCTTGCAGCGGCGCCTTCTTCGTTATCGGCTTCGGCGGTGTACTCCCCGTCAGCACGCAAATTGACGGCGTGAAAGCCCTTGTTGGCCGGCTGCACCTCGTATTCCACGGGTTGCCCTGCCTTCAGGCTCTTGTAGCCCTCCATCTGGATGTAGGAGTAGTGGACAAACAGATCCTCCCCCCCTTCATCCGGCCTGACAAACCCGTACCCCTTGGCATTGTTAAACCACTTTACTCGTCCCGTTGCCATGGTCCTTCCCTCTTGCCTATCCAATGGCTGTCATTGTTTGTTGTTATCCCCGGGCCGACTGCTACGGTAAACTGGTAACCGGAGTTATCGTGCAACTTTTAAACATGCGTCGCAGGGTGTCAAGCCCGTGAAATATTCACGGGCAGGGATTGAAAAATCCGTTACCGCCCATCATTTCTTCATTGCCTGCTGACGCCAGCAGGGTTACAACGGTTTTGAGGCATTATGAACTGGCAACAACAAGGGCACTTGGTGATGGCTCACGGAAAAGATGATCTCCGTAACGGGCCTGCAGATACTCCCTCCGACCCGGATCGTCATGGGGATCTGGCGGTAGAGGAGGCCAGGCCGAAGTTGAAGCCCCCCTCCATGTACAAGGTGTTGATGCTCAATGATGACTACACCCCCATGGATTTTGTGGTAGAGATACTGGAAGACTTCTTCAATCTGGGCCGCGAGCAGGCAACCCGTGTGATGCTCACGGTCCATACCGAAGGAAAGGCGGTGTGCGGGGTGTATCCCCAGGATATCGCCGAAACGAAAGCCACTCAGGTGGTGGAATATGCCCGTGAAAATCAGCATCCGCTGATGTGTCAGGTGGAGAAGGCCTGATTCAGGCTCTCCAACTGAATGTCCGGGTACTGCAGTGAGGTAGCCTTATGCTCAGCAAAGAACTGGAAATGACGCTCAACGAAGCGTTCCGCCACGCACGTAGCCACCGGCATGAATTCATGACCGTTGAGCATTTGCTGCTGGCGCTGCTGGATAACGAGGCGGCCGTCGAGGTCTTGCGTGCCTGTAGCGCGGATCTGGAGGAACTGCGCGATGCGTTAAGCCAGTTTATCGAGGACTCCACCCCCCTGTTGCCGGAAAGTGATCCGGATCGTGATACCCAGCCAACCCTGGGGTTCCAGCGTGTGCTCCAGCGCGCCGTCTTCAGCGTGCAATCCTCCGGCAAGAAAGAGGTGACCGGCGCCAACGTGCTGGTGGCCATCTTCAACGAACAGGAAAGCCAGGCAGTCTATTTCCTCAACTGCCAGGATATCCATCGCCTGGACGTGGTGAATTTTATCGCCCACGGCATATCGCAGGTGCAGGATGCGGAACCGTCCATGGAGGCGGAACAGGACATGGAAAATGCCGGGGAGAGTGCGCCGGCCAGCGCCCTGGAAAACTATGCCAGCAACCTGAATGAGCTGGCCCGTGCGGACCGCATTGATCCGCTGGTGGGGCGTGCTTTCGAAATAGAGCGGGCGGCCCAGATACTCTGTCGTCGCCGCAAGAACAATCCGCTACTGGTGGGTGAGCCCGGTGTCGGCAAGACCGCCATTGCTGAAGGTCTGGCACGCATGATCGTGGAAGAGAAGGTGCCTGAGCCGCTGCTGGATGCCACCGTCTACTCGTTGGATCTTGGCGCCTTGCTGGCCGGCACCAAGTACCGGGGCGATTTCGAGAAGCGCCTGAAAGCGGTACTGGCCGAGCTGAAGAAAGACCCCAACTCGATCCTCTTTATCGATGAGATCCACACCATCATCGGAGCGGGCGCTGCGTCCGGTGGTGTCATGGATGCCTCCAATCTGCTCAAGCCCATGCTGGCCAGCGGTGAGTTGAAGTGCATGGGCTCGACCACTTTCCAGGAATACCGGGGTGTGTTCGAGAAGGACCGTGCCCTGTCTCGCCGGTTCCAGAAAATCGACGTGGTAGAGCCCTCCGTGGAAGATACCGTGGGCATTCTCAAGGGGCTGAAGAGCCGTTTCGAGAAGCACCACGACGTGAGCTACAGCGATGCCGCCCTGAAAGCGGCGGCGGAGCTGAGTGCCCGCTATATCAATGACCGCTACCTGCCGGACAAGGCCATCGATGTGATCGATGAAGTGGGTGCCTGGCAGCGCCTGCGCCCGGAAGACCAGCGCAAGCACACCATTGACGAATCCGATGTGGAAGACATGGTGGCCAAGATCGCCCGCATTCCGCCCAAGCAGGTGTCTTCGTCTGACAAGGAGCTGCTGCGCAACCTGGAGCGGGACCTGAAGATGACAGTGTTCGGCCAGGAAGAGGCCATCGACACCATCTCTGCGGCCATCAAGCTGTCCCGTGCGGGCCTCAAGGGCGAGCACAAGCCCATTGGCAGCTTCATGTTTGCCGGCCCCACCGGGGTGGGCAAGACCGAGGTCAGCCGGCAGCTGGCCCGGGCTCTTGGCGTGGAACTGGTGCGCTTTGACATGTCGGAGTACATGGAGCGTCATACCGTCAGCCGCTTGATCGGCGCACCTCCCGGCTATGTGGGTTATGACCAGGGCGGTCTGCTGACCGAGGCCGTGACCAAGACGCCTCACTGTGTGCTGCTTCTGGACGAAATCGAAAAGGCTCACCCGGAGGTGTTCAATATCCTGTTGCAGGTCATGGATAATGCCACGCTGACCGACAATAACGGTCGTAAGGCTGATTTCCGCAACGTGATTGTGATCATGACCACCAACGCAGGTGTGGAAGTGCTGAACAAGCGCACCATCGGTTTCACGGAGCAGGATAACAGCACCGATGGGATGGAGATGCTGAAAAAGGTCTTCACCCCCGAGTTCCGCAACCGCCTGGATGGCATTATCCAGTTCAAGCCACTGTCCACAGAGGTCATCCTCGGTGTGGTGGACAAGTTCCTGGTGGAGCTGCAGGCGCAGCTGGACGAGAAGGGAGTGGTGCTCAACGTGGACAAGGCCGCCCGCACCTGGCTGGCAGACAAGGGCTACGACAAGGATATGGGCGCCCGACCCATGGCGCGCCTGATCCAGGAGCAGCTCAAGAAGCCGCTAGCGGAAAAATTGCTGTTCGGTGAACTTTCCGAGAACGGTGGCCAGGTCGATGTGACCGAGAAGGATGGTCAGTTGTCGCTCACCGTGAAGGCAGCGGAACCGGAGCCAGCATAAAAAGCAGTGAATCATTGATAATGAGTAGTTAATAACGAAAAGTGCAAACAAAAATACCCCCGGCTCGAATGAGACGGGGGTATTTTTTTAGCTATTAACTATTAATTAATAACTGCTTTTCGGCTTATTTCATGCGGAACGTAATACGGCCCTTGCTCAGGTCATAGGGGGACATCTCCACCTTGACGCGGTCGCCGGTGAGAATGCGGATATAGAATTTACGCATCTTCCCGGAGATATGGGCGGTAATAACATGACCGTTGTCCAGCTTCACACGAAACATCGTGTTCGGCAGGGTTTCAACGATGACACCTTCTAGTTCAATCTGCTCTTCTTTCGCCATCCAACGAATACCTTGGGTTACCGGCTATTAGCGGGCGCAATTGTGCCGGAAAAGACGCCGGGCTGCAAAAGAAGTTGGGATACAGGGGAAAAGGGGGTTATCCGGCACGCTATAGAGTGCCTCTATGGACTGTCTAGTCCTTGTTGAATTCCTTCCAGGCACCACTGCGCAGGATTTCCAGAGGTTGATATTGGCTCTTGTACTCCATCTTCTGGCACTGATGAATCCAGTAGCCCAGGTAAAGATAGGGCAGTTCCAGACGTTGGCAATGACGAATCTGCCAGAGCAGGGCCATCACGCCCAGGCTGCGTTCAGGCAGTGTCGGATCGAAAAAAGTGTAGACGGCAGAAAGGCCATCCTCCAGTTGATCGGTCACCGCCACCGCCACCAGCTTGCCCTCCTGGCGAAAGCAGTAGAAGTGAGTATCTGCCCAGTCGCAGGTCAGGAAGTTGGTGAACTGCTCCTCCGAAGGGGGGTACATGTCACCGTCACCGTGACGTTGGTCAATATAGGCTGCATAGAGGGTGTAGAACTCACGGGTGTAGCGAGCTGGCTCGCGGTGAACAGTGAGATCCTGATTGGCCTTTTCAATGCGTCTATGGCGACGTCGGGCGCGGAAATCCGTAACGCGTACCCGCGCGGGTATACAAGCGTTGCAGCCGTCGCAGTGCGGGCGGTAGAGATAATCGCCGCTACGACGAAACCCCAGCAAGCTCAGTTCGCTATAGAGCTCCGGTGAGAGTTTGGCCTGTGGGTCCACAAACAGGGTAGATGCCTGGCGGTCTTCCAGGTAGCTGCAGCTGTGGGCCGGGGTGCGGAAGAACCGCAGCGTTGACAGATCGGTCATGCCTTCAGTGTAGCGAATATAACGGTGGAAACCATACGCCTGCCGAATTCAGGGTGACTCTGTTTGGGTGCAGGAGCCAGCCTTGCTGGCGATCAGGAAGGGGATTGCTATCCGCTATCGCCTGCAGGCAGGCTCCTGCGGTGTGTTGTCGAGCGGCAGAGATCGGTCCCATTCGGTATCAGGCCATTGCTCGGCCTTGGGAGCGTCAGGAACCAGCTGTTTCAGTAGCCCCTCGAAGGCGGGCCGGTCGATCAATTCGGCGCCCAGGCTGTGCAGGTGCGGGTTTTCCACTTGGGCATCAATCAGTTCGATACCCAGGGTTGGAGCCAGGGCTCGCAGGGCGGCAAAGGCAACCTTGGAGCCGTTCGGTCGAGGCGAGACCATGGATTCTCCGAAGAAGACTCCGCCCAGCTTGATGCCGTAGATACCACCGGCAATCTGCCCGTCCTGCCAGACCTCCAGGCTGTGGGCATAACCAAGCCTGTGCAGGTGCACATAGGCGTTGATCATTTCCTCGCTGATCCAGGTGCCCAGACCATCAGCCCGGGGGGCGGCGCACAGGCGCATCACCGATTCGAAAGCACGATCCAGTGTGACGGTAAAGTCGCTTCGACGCAGATGCCGAGCCAGGCTGCGGCTGATGTGTATGCGTCGCGGGTGAATTACACAGCGTGGGGCAGGGGACCACCACAGGATTGGCTGGTAGTCCGCATCGTACCAGGGAAAGATACCCAACGAATAAGCCCGGAGCAGTGTCTCCGGGCTTAGATCGGCCCCGGCGGCCAGCAAACCGTCCGGGTCGGTCAGGGCGGTGCGGGTATCCGGGAACGGGGTTCCCGGTTCCAGCCACGGCACCATGCTTTAGTGGTTCAGGTTGTCCAGATACTTCTCAGCATCCAGAGCGGCCATGCAGCCGGCACCGGCGGAGGTAACCGCCTGACGGTAGACGTGGTCCGCCACATCACCGGCCGCAAATACGCCCTCAACGGTGGTCGCAGTGGCATTGCCTTCGATACCGCTACGGATCTTGATGTAGCCGTCATTCATGTCCAGCTGACCTTCGAAGATATCCGTGTTCGGCTTGTGCCCGATGGCAATGAACACGCCCTGCAGTTCAATATCCTTGCTGCCTTCACCCTTGGTGGACTTGATACGCATCCCGGTCACGCCGCTGTCGTCGCCCAGCACTTCTTCCAGGGTGTGGTCCCACTCGACGCTGATGTTGTCCTTGGCGAGCAACTTGTCCTGGAGGATTTTCTCAGCGCGCAGGCTGTCGCGGCGATGTACCAGGGTCACGTGTTCAGCGATATGCGACAGATATAGCGCTTCCTCGACAGCAGTGTTGCCACCACCGATAACGGCTACGCGCTGGTTCTTGTAGAAAAAGCCATCACAAGTGGCACAGGCGGACACGCCTCGGCCCATAAAGGCTTCTTCGGATTCAAGACCCAGATACATGGCGGAGGCGCCGGTGGCGATGATCAGGGCGTCACAGGTGTAGGTGCCGCTGTCCCCCTTGAGGGTAAAGGGGCGATTACGGACATCCACCTCATTGATGTGGTCGTACACCATTTCCGTTTCGAAACGCTCGGCGTGCTGCTGCATACGCACCATCAGGTCCGGTCCCTGCAAGCCTTCCACGTCACCAGGCCAGTTATCCACCTCGGTGGTGGTGGTCAGCTGCCCACCTGGCTGAATCCCGGTAATCACCACCGGCTTCAGGTTGGCACGGGCGGCGTAAACGGCGGCGGTGTAACCCGCGGGGCCGGAACCGAGGATAATCAGGCGATGGTGCTGCACGTCGCTCATTGAGAACTCCAGTTGATAGGTAAGGGCAGGTTGTCACCCAGCTAATGGGGGTGCGGCGCTGCACATTCAAGGCGTGTGAAAACTACCGTAAAACCGGGGTGACGTGAAGCCTATAGGTCCTATAGATTTGCCCAACCGCACCCGGGTCGGGCAGGCAGTCAGCAGGATTTGTGCGATAATTCCCGCCGGCCCGCCAATGCCGTGGCGACAAAACTGGCTGCTCCCCGCGGGATTGACTACAATCGCAATAATTTCAATTCGTTATCGGCATTTTCTTAAGCTTAACTTTATGAATTCAAGGGGTAAGGCGTGAGTAAAACGGTTGCCGGGCAAGGACAGTCCGGGTTTTCCCGCCATCTCAAGCGCGGTTTGGTAGAGGGCATGGTGATCGCCCTGATCGCCCTGTCCCTGTATCTGCTGCTGGCGCTGATCAGTTTCGACAGCCGGGATCCGGGTTGGTCCTATGTGGGCAATGTGGACGCGGTGCGCAATGCTGCCGGCCGGGCTGGTGCGTTCAGCGCTGATCTTTTACTGGGCCTGTTTGGTTACATGGCGTACCTGTTTCCTGTGCTGGTAGGCTTCTGGGCCACCAAGGTGCTGCGTGAACGTCATGCTGGGCTGCCGGGCAGCTGGCCATTGTTCAGTCTGCGTCTGGTTGGTTTCATGCTGACTATGCTGGCGGGAACCGCACTGTCCTACATGCACTTCACCGTGGGGGAGGCGCTGCCGGAAGGTGCCGGAGGCATTCTCGGCCACGAGGTGGGCGCCGCAGCGCTGGACGGGTTCAACCCTCTGGGCGGTAGCCTGATCATGGTGGCTCTGTTCCTGATTGGGGTCACCATCTTTACCGATCTGTCCTGGATTGCCCTGGCAGAAGGGCTCGGCGCCATGGTGTTGGGCGCCTTCGAGAAAATTCCCGCCTGGTGGCAGGCGCGACGCAAGAAGCGTGAAGAAGCCCAGCAGAAGAAACAGGCCCATGAGAAACGCGCCAAGGTGATCAGCGAGGCCAAGAAAAAAGCGGAAACCCGCACACCACCCAAGATCGCCAAACCGGCCAAGCCCGTTGAGAAGAGTGCACGGGTGCACAAGGAGAAACAGCAGAAGTTGTTCACTACCGAGGTAAACGGTGAGCTGCCACCGCTGGTGCTGCTGGATCAGGTTGAGGAGTCCAAAGGCGGCTTTTCCGAGGAAGCGCTGGAAGGCATGTCTCGCCTGCTGGAAATCAAGCTCAAGGACTTCAATATCGAAGCGGAAGTGGTGGCGGTGCAGCCCGGCCCGGTGATCACCCGCTTCGAAATCCAGCCGGCGCCGGGCATCAAGGTGTCGCGGATCACCAACCTGGCGAAGGATCTGGCCCGTTCCCTGGCGGTGATCAGCGTGCGGGTGGTGGAAGTGATTCCCGGCAAGACCACCGTGGGCATCGAGATTCCCAACGAGCAGCGGGAAATGATCCGCTTTACCGAAGTGGTTGGCACGCAGATGTTCGACCAGTCCCCGTCGCCGTTGACCATGGCGCTGGGCAAGGACATTGCCGGCAACCCGGTGATGGCCGACCTGGCCAAGATGCCCCACCTGCTGGTGGCGGGTACCACCGGCTCCGGTAAGTCAGTGGGCGTGAACGCTATGCTGTTGTCCATGCTGTTCAAGTCGAACCCGGAAGACGTACGACTGATCCTGATTGATCCCAAGATGCTGGAATTGGCGGTCTACGACGGCATTCCCCATCTGCTGACCCCGGTAGTCACGGACATGAAGGAAGCCGCCGGCGCCCTGCGCTGGGGCGTGGGCGAAATGGAGCGGCGTTACCGGCTGATGGCATCCATGGGGGTGCGTAACCTCTCCGGCTATAACCGCAAGGTGGCGGACGCCAAGAAGGCGGGCCAGCCGCTCAAGGACCCCATGTGGAAGCCGGACGACCCCATGAATCTGGAGGAAGAGGCGCCACTGGCGGAGCATCTGCCCTACATCGTCATCGTGATCGATGAATTTGCCGACATGATGATGATCGTCGGCAAGAAGGTGGAAGAGCTGATCGCGCGTATTGCCCAGAAGGCCCGTGCCGCCGGTATCCACCTGATTCTTGCCACCCAGCGGCCATCCGTGGACGTGATCACCGGCCTGATCAAGGCCAACGTGCCGTCGCGGATCGGTTTCCAGGTGTCCTCCAAGATCGATTCCCGCACGGTGCTGGACCAGGGTGGGGCGGAGCAACTGCTCGGCCACGGTGACATGCTTTATTTGCCCGGCGGCAAAAGTGTTCCGGAACGTGTTCACGGCGCCTTTGTCTCAGATGAAGAGGTACACCGGGTCTGTGACGATTGGCGCAAACGCGGTGAGCCCAACTATCTGGACGAAATTCTGGATGGAGGCAGTGATCTCAATGCGCCCATGCCCGGTATGGAAAGTGCCGGTGGGGGGGGCGATGACGAAAACGACCCGCTTTACGATGAGGCGGTGGCCTATGTGACCCAGTCGCGCCGGGCCTCCATCTCTTCTGTGCAGCGGAAACTGAAAATCGGCTACAACCGTGCCGCCCGTCTGGTGGAAGCCATGGAGATGGCCGGGGTTGTCAGCGAGGCGGGGCACAACGGCCAGCGCGAAGTGCTGGCGCCGCCGCCGGTATAACAAGGAGTTTCAATGCGCAAGCTGTTAACGGGTTTACTGATTATGCCGTCCCTGTTGTGGGCGGCCCCCACCGATGAGCTGCTGTCCAAGCTGCAGAAGCTGGAATCCATGAAGGGCCAGTTTGAACAGATGGTGCTGGACCAAGGTGGTACCCACATGCAGGAAGCGGAAGGGGAGTTTCAGGTGGCCCGGGGCAACCGCTTCTACTGGTCCACGGCAATGCCCTTCGAGCAACTGGCGGTGTCCGATGGCAATACCGTCTGGGTCTATGACAAGGATCTGGAACAAGTGGTGGTGCGCCCCCTGAGTCAGGACCTTGGCCAGACCCCTGCGCTGCTGTTTGGCGGCAAACCTGCTGACGTGGCCGAGGCCTTCGCCATTTCCGAGCGCAGCCGGGAGGGAGAAAGCGTCACCTACCGTCTCAAGCCGAAAGGCAGCGATCCCTTGTTCGACCAGCTGGATGTGACTTTCGAGGGCGACAAGCCCCGTTCCATGCGTCTGCAGGATGCCCTGGGTCAGCAAACCGTGATCGATTTTCGCGACTTGATGATCAACACCGGCATTGATGCCTCGTTGTTCAACTTCGTGCCGCCGGAAGGCACGGATGTGATTCAGCAACAGCAATGAACGACCTGTTCGCCACCGATGCTGCCCAGCAGGCACAGCCCCTTGCGGCACGCCTGCGTCCCACCTCGCTGGACGAGTACGTGGGGCAGCAGCATCTGGTGGGCGAGGGTAAGCCTTTTCGCCAGGCCCTGGAGCGCGGACAGTTGCACTCCATGATTCTGTGGGGGCCGCCGGGTACCGGCAAGACCACTCTGGCGCTGATTCTGGCCCAGGCGGTGGACGCTGCCTTTATAACGCTTTCCGCAGTGCTGTCGGGTGTGAAGGATATCCGTGCCGCGGTGGAGCAGGCCCAGGTTCGCCTGGGGCAGGGCCGCCGTACAGTGTTGTTCGTGGACGAGGTGCACCGCTTCAACAAGGCCCAGCAGGACGCTTTCCTGCCCCATGTGGAAGAGGGCACCATCACCTTTATCGGCGCTACCACCGAAAATCCTTCCTTCGAGCTCAATAACGCCTTGCTGTCCCGGGCCCGGGTCTACCGGCTTCGCTCACTGACTGCGGACGACCTGCGTGGCCTGCTGGATCGTGCTCTGGCGGAACCGAGTCTGAAAGGCATGCGTCTGGACGATGAGGCTCGCGAGTTGCTGCTCAACTACGCCGATGGTGATGCCCGGCGTCTGCTCAACATGCTGGAAGTGGCGGCGGATCTGGCTGACGGCGAGGCGCCGGTGATTGATGCGGAGCTGATGCGTGAAGTCCTGCGCGATGCGGTACGACGCTTCGACAAGGGCGGCGACCTGTTCTACGACCAGATCAGCGCCCTGCACAAATCCGTGCGTGGGTCCGACCCGGATGCGGCGCTGTACTGGTTTGCGCGCATGCTGGACGGTGGCTGTGACCCCCTGTACATTGCCCGCCGCGTGGTGCGCATGGCCAGTGAAGAAGTGGCCAATGCTGACCCCAGAGCGCTGACGCTTTGCCTTCAGGCCTGGGATGTGCAGGAGCGGCTGGGCAGCCCGGAAGGGGAGCTGGCCATTGCCCAGGCCATTGCCTATTTGGCCGTGGCGCCGAAGAGCAACGCGGTCTACAAGGCCTACAACCAGGCCAGGGCGCTGGTGCGTGAGCACCCCACCGACGAGGTGCCGCTGCATTTGCGTAACGCGCCCACCCAGTTGATGAAAGACGAAGGCTTCGGGGCCGAGTACCATTACGCCCACGATTTTCCGGATGCCTTTGTGGCTGGCGAGAACTACTTTCCGGCCAGCCTCAGCGGGACCCGCTTGTACGAACCGGTGAACCGGGGGCTGGAGATCAAGGTGGCGGAAAAGCTGGCGCGTCTGCGCGAACTGAACCAGCAAAGTGACTGGCAACGCTACGGGGACGAGTCATGAATATGGCAACCCTGGCGCCCTGGCTGGCTGTTGCCGGCGGCGGAGCTCTTGGGGCCAGCCTGCGTTTTGCCACTACGCTGTGGATCGGTGTGCCAACCATGCCGACCTGGCCCTGGGCCACCTTCGGGGTGAATCTGGTGGGCAGTTTTTTGTTCGGCTTTCTGGCGGTGGCTCTGGCCAGCCTGCCGGTGGGTGAGCTCTGGCGGCTGGCGCTGATGACCGGCATGCTCGGCGCGTTGACCACGTTTTCCACCTTTTCCTTCGAACTGGTTCGATTGGTGGAAGTGAAAGCCTACGGCATGGCGGCTGGCTATGCCCTGGCCTCGGTGATGGTCTGTTTTTGTCTCGGTGGGCTGGGGTTGCTGCTGGGACGGTTGGTGTTTGAATAACGACCGCCGAAACAATACACCGTAGGAGCCATGCTCCCATGGCGAACCGCCCGTCAGGGCACTCTCGCGAGCAGGTTCGCCATGCAAGCATGGCTCCTACGGGAAAGAATCTTATCAGCGTCTTGCGTCAGGCATCTGGCGTCGGGCGTTTTTTGCCTGGAGTGAAACAAACATGCTGGATATTCGTGCCCTGCGTCAGGACGGTGAAGCCATCAAGGCAGCACTGGCCAAGCGTGGTTTTGACCTGGATCTGGATGCCTTTGCCGCCCTGGATGCTCGCCGCAAACAGGCCGACGTGCGATCACAGGATCTGCAGGCCGAGCGCAAGAAAGCGTCCAAGCAGGTGGGCCAGCTGATCCAGTCCGGCATGGATGTGGAGCAGGCCAAGGCCCAGGTGGCCGAATCCCTGAAGACCATTGACCAGGAACTGGATCAGGAGGTGGCCAACGCCAAGGCAATTCAGGAAGAAATCCGTGATTTCCTGATGGGCATTCCCAATGTGCCTCAGGACGCCGTGCCTGCCGGCAATGACGAAGACGACAACGTGGAAGTGCGTCAGTGGGGCACACCGAAGACCTTTACCTTCGAGCCCAAGGACCACGTGGATGTAGGCGAGGCGCTGGGGCAGGGCGGTCTCGATTTCGAGCGTGCCGCCAAACTCTCCGGCAGCCGCTTTGCGGTGATGACTGGTGGCTTGGCCCGTCTGCATCGTGCGCTGATCGATTTTATGCTCGATATTCATAGCAGCGAACACGGCTATGAAGAAGTCTATGTGCCTTACCTGGTGGGTCCGGAAGCCCTGCGCGGCACCGGTCAGCTGCCCAAGTTCGCGGATGACCTGTTCAAGATGGAAGGTGAGCGCGAGCTGTATCTGATTCCCACCGCTGAGGTGCCGGTGACCAATCTGGCGGCGGACGAGATCATTGACGCCGAGGCGCTGCCACGACGTTATACCTGTCATACCCCCTGTTTCCGCTCCGAAGCCGGCAGCCATGGCAAGGACACCCGCGGCATGATCCGCCAGCACCAGTTCGAGAAGGTGGAGCTGGTGCAGCTGGTGCGCCCGGAAGAGTCGGATGCGGCCCTGGAAGCCCTGACCGGCCATGCGGAGGCGATTCTGCAGAAGCTGGATTTACCCTATCGGGTAGTGATCCTGTGTGGCGGCGATCTGGGCTTTTCTTCCTCCAAGACCTATGACATTGAGGTATGGCTGCCCAGCCAGCAGCGCTACCGGGAAATCTCCTCCTGTTCCAATTTCCGTGACTATCAGGCCCGCCGCATGCAGGCCCGCTGGCGTAACCCGGAAACCGGCAAGCCCGAACTGGTACACACTTTGAATGGGTCAGGTCTGGCAGTAGGGCGTACACTGGTGGCTATCCTGGAGAACTATCAGAATGATGATGGTTCCGTGACTGTGCCGGAAGCATTGCGCCCTTACATGAGAGGCCTGGAGCGGCTGCAGTAGCACGCTCCTGCTCATTGAAACCGGGAGCATTGATGGAATTCCTACCAATCAGCTGGCGACTGCAGGGCAAATCGGCCCTGCTTGTGGGGGGCGGAGAAGTGGCCCTGCGCAAAGGGCGTCTACTGCACCGATCAGGTGCAAAGGTGAGTGTTGTTGCTCCCGAAGTGTGCGCAGAACTGCGCGACATTGCGGTGCAAAGTCAGGGTGTCATCCATGAGCGGGTTTTTGAAAGTAGCGATTTGACCGGACAGACACTGGTTGTCTGCGCCACCAATGACCCGGCGGTGAATGCTGCAGTGGCGCAGCAGGCCCAGGCTCGGGGGCTGCCGGTCAATGTGGTGGACAACCCGTCTCTGGGTGACTTCATTTTCCCGGCCATCGTGGATCGTTCGCCGGTACTAATCAGTATTAGTTCCTCTGGCGCCTCGCCGGTACTGGCGCGCAAACTGCGCAGTCAGCTTGAGTCCATGTTGCCGGCTCGCTGGGGCCGTCTGGCCGACCTGATGGCCAGGTTTCGCCAGCCCCTCAAGGACAAGCTCAACAACGTGGGCGCCCGCCGTCTGTTCTGGGAGCAGGCCCTGGAAGGGCCGCTGGTCGAGAAGGTCATGGCTGGCAAGGACAGCGAAGCCGAAGCCATGCTCAGCGAAGCCATCGAGCAGGCCGATGCAGCCCGCTTGAGCCGTGGCGAGGTCTACCTGGTGGGGGCCGGTCCCGGCGACCCTGACCTGCTGACCTTCCGCGCCCTGCGCCTGTTGCAGAAAGCCGATGTGGTCCTCTATGACCGTCTGGTAGGACAGGGCATCGTGGATCTGGCCCGGCGGGATGCGGAGCTGGTCTACGTGGGCAAGGCCCGTGACAAGCACGCCTTGCCACAGGACAACATCAACGAACTGCTGGTTCACTACGCCAAACAGGGCAAGAAGGTCTGTCGGTTGAAAGGCGGGGACCCCTTCATCTTCGGTCGCGGCGGAGAGGAAATCGACCTGATCGTGGCCGAGGGCATCGACTTTCAGGTGGTGCCGGGTATCACCGCCGCCAGTGGTTGTGCGGCCTACGCCGGCATACCGCTGACCCACCGGGACCATGCCCAGTCCGTGCGCTTCGTCACCGGCCACCGCAAAGACGGCACGGTGGATCTGGACTGGCAACATCTGGTCAGTGAAACGGAAACGGTGGTGTTCTACATGGGGTTGGTGGGCCTGCGGCAGATCTGCACAAAGCTCATGGAACACGGCCGTTCCGGTGAAACGCCGATAGCCCTGGTGTCCAGGGGCACCACCAATCTTCAGGAAGTGATCACCGGGACCCTGGACAGCCTGGCGGACCAGATCGAAGGGCGGGAGATCCATGCGCCAACGTTGATCATTGTTGGCAGTGTGGTGAGTCTGCATTCGCAGTTTGAATGGTTCGGGAAAGGCAATTAATAATTAATAATGAATAATTAATAACGACGCGAGATGGCCCGTCTGTTTTGAAAGCAAGAAGCCGCGACCATGGCTGTGGTCGCGGCTTCTTTGTCTGAAAACCCAATACGCTTGACCGCGTAACTATTAACTATTAACTATTAACTATTAATTGCCTTTCCCTGTTCTGCCACAACTCGCGTGCCAGCTCCTGTGCTTCTTCCAGCGAAGCCGCCCGGTCCAGTCCCCATAGCGCTACCGCTACGGTCTGGATCACTGCATTTTCGCCATAGTCATCGCTCTGCTCGCCACGCCATACCGCCAGCAACGTTTGTGCATCCGGCTCACCAGGGGGGCTTTGCCGTGGCATGACGTTGTCCAGGACGGCTGCGCCTTCCAGATGTTCACCGTGGCGGATGCCGGTGATCTGGGTGCGCGCATCCGGGCGGATTTCCAGTTCGCCGCCTTCACCCTTGAATAGCAGCAGGTCCTGATCGCCGGCCAGGTCCGCGGCACCCTGGTGCAGCTCGATGTAGGCGGGGTGGAAGACGCTCTGCATGGACAGAGGAGCTCTGGCTGGATTGAGACTGCGTGCCAGAGTGTTGATGGGGGAGCGGAGACCAAGGAAGTAGCGCAGGGTGAGCAGGCGCGACAGTGGCGCGCAGAAAGTCTCCAGCGGCAGATACGCCAGGCCATGCTGATCCAGATGGACGGCGGCCTCCTGTGGGGAGCTGGCCACTGGCAGGCCAAGTTGTGGCAGAAGCTGATCGCTGTAGACCCGGTTGGGGGTATGGGCGGGGCCACCGTGGAGCAGGGTGCGGATGCCCTGGTTGGCCAGCAACAGCGCTGCCAGCAGGTACCAGGGGTGGTGTTTCTTCTTGCCCGCATAGCTGGGCCAGTCCAGGTGCACGTCGGGCAAGCTTTCCAGCGCCTGGTAGCAAACCGGGCGGCAGGCATCCAGAAAACCGGCCAGCTCTTCCGGGGTTTCTTCCTTCACCCGTAGCAACATCAGGAAAGCGCCAAGCTGAATGTCTTCCACCTGGCCATCGAGAATTGCCTGCATGGCGTCGTGGGCTTCCTCCCGGGTGAGGCTGCGCCGTGCCCTTTTACCGCGGCCAAGCGTGCGTACAAAGGGAGCAAAAGCATGTTCAGTCATGGTCAACCTCGTAGATGCCCGCCATTTCGCGCTTGTATGGGGCATGTTGCTGCGTGTGGGCGTTATATCAATACCAGCTGGTACAGGGACCGTGTTCGGCGACCAGCTCCAGCAGCTGGGCATGATCGATAACGGGCAGCACGCCGGTCGGCAAAGCCAGCGCAGGGTGTTGCAGCAGGTAGCCGTCGCCTTTCAGCGATAACCGTGAAGCAACCAGCAACCCGGCATCAGTGAAGACGCAGATATCGCCTTCCTGGTACAGGGCGTCGAATGACTGGCGCTGGGGGCTATCGGGGGAAAAACCTATCAGATGAATCATTGCGCGCCTCTCAGAACACCAGAACCTGGCTGCAATCGTCGCGCAGGGCCAGCAGCTTCTGGTCATCCAGCGTTTCCAGCGGGATCTGGGCGGCCGGTGCTGGGGCGTTTGTCACACAGCGTACGCCGAAATCCGGCAACTGAGCCAGGATGTCGCTGGGCATCAATTGCAGCTGGTCCAGGCAGGCGGTTGTCAGCCACAGGGTGGTCGGCTGCCCGAACGCTGCCCCGGTAAGCAGCATATCCAGGGTTTCCTGGAACTGGCTGGACAGCGGAGCACTGCCACTGGCGATATAGAGAATCTGATTAGCCAAACTGTAGCACCCGGTCGCTGTTGATCAGGGCATCCGCCCACTGGCCCAGCCCAGCCAGGGTGAAGCCATCGGCCAAGGTGTCTGGCACTACGCCCCGGCGCTGGGCGGCACCAACGCAGACCACAGCATCCACCGGGTTGTCCCCGAGCCATTGCTGCCATTGCTGGGCTGCATTGGCCTGGTTGCCGTCAGCGCTCCAGGCATGACGTTGTGCCAAGTGCACGGCATCCCGGTAGAAAAAGAGGCGATAGAGCTGGTGATCTGGATGGGCGGTCAGGGCCCTGGCTGCGTGGAGAGCGGTCAATGCGGCAGAGGAATCCGCTGCCGCATTGACCAGAAGGGCAAACTGCATCAATCGTCGCCGCTGAGGGCGGTAAGCAAGTGCAGCAGGGACATGAAGAGGTTATACAGGGACACGAACAGGGTCACCGTGGCCATGATGTAGTTGGTCTCGCCGCCGTGGATGATGGCGCTGGTCTGCCACATGATCAGCATTGAAGACAGCAGTACAAAAGCGGCGGAAATGGCCAGAGCCAGTGCCGGGATAGCGAAGAAGATATTCGCGATTGCCGCGACGAAAGCCACCAGAATACCGACCATGATGAAATTAGTCAGGAAGCTGAAGTCCTTCTTGGTTACCAGAGCAATGGCAGACATGGCCACGAAGATACCTGCGGTGCCGCCCAGGGCGAGGGTCACGATTTCCATGCCACCCTGCATTTGCGCGTACATGTTGATGATCGGGCCGGTGGTAAAGCCCAGCCAGCCGGTCAGGCCGAACACTGCCAGGATGCCCCAGGCGCTGTTGCGAAGCATGTTGGTGGCGAAAAGAAGACCAAAGTAGACGCCGAGGGTCAGCCAGACGTTCACAAAGCCAATGTTGCTGGCCATGGCAAACCAGGATGCGCCGGTAGCCACGATCAGTGACAGCCCCAGCAGCATATAGGTGTTCTTGAGTACCTGGGCCGCACGTTCCCCGGTGACGGCAGCGCCGTGCGAGGAGACGGAATAGGGGTTGGTCTGGTTATTCATGTGTTTGCACTCATCCTTGCGAATTGTTCCTGTGATAATAAGGGCGGTAACGCCAAAATCAAGCGAAGAAACATGGGAAAAAGCCTTATTTTTTGCGGCTCGTCGAGCTTTCGGCCCTGTGGGCGCTTTTGTGAAGCAAATCGCGGGCGCGAGGCAAATATTGTCATACCCTCGTAATGAATAACGAGTGGCTTGCGATAGCCACCACGGGGGAAACAATGGCAACACTCAGTCTGGCTCCGAAAGGCGAGTCGATACAGATTCACGCCGTCAGTACCGGTGCTGATATCCATCAAACATTGCTGGCGGTGCCTGCCGAGTCGGACTGGAAACCGGAAATGGTTTTCCTGCAGGCGCCAGGCTGGTGGCGTCCCGGGCGTCAGATCACGCTTTTTAATGGTCGTTATCTGGAGTGGCGAGAGAAAAAGGGGCGAAGTGACTGCACCAGGGTAATCAATCTGGCGTTCGTGAAGCCGGAGCCGGTACTTCAGCGAACAGTTGCCTGGCGGTCGATGACGGTCATGGCGTTATCCCTGTTGGTAACTGGCCTGTCTGTTTATACAGCCTGGTTGCCCGGAGTGCTCACAGGAGTTCTGTTGGCGTTGTTGTCCGGGCTTAACAGTTTGCGTTGTTCCAGTGCGAGCTTTCAGTTTGTCACCCGCCATGGCGGGGTTCCAATATTTGCATTATACCGCCAGCGGCGTGACCGCGAGCGTGTGGAAAAAGTGCTCAAGGCCATTGGCATACGTGGACGGAAAGCCTGGACTTTGTTGCCCAAAGGTAAAGCCCGGCTGGCCGCCGAGGTGGCGGAGCACCGACGACTGGCAGATTCCGGCTGTTTGTCACAGGGTGCCTACGAGGCTGCCAAGCAACGTATTTTCTCCCGTTATGCGAAAGCAAAGCCTGTTCATTCCCCAACTGATTAAGTTTCAACCAGTTGCAGGGCGTATTTGCGTAGCGCGATTGACTGACCTTATTGCTCATGTATTATTGCTGGCCTGTCCGGAGGGGTGGCAGAGTGGCCGAATGCACCGGTCTTGAAAACCGGCGACGGGAGACCGTCCGTGGGTTCAAATCCCACCCCCTCCGCCAAACAAAAAGCCCGCGCTCGAAAGAGCGTGGGCTTTTTTATGGCGAGCGGGTTGTGTTGACACCACGAGACCTACCGACCAAGCCGCTATAGGAGGCGGCTTGCGGCTGAAACGGCTTTCCTGAATCTCCTGGGGAGGGTTCGCCTGCAAGTGAAGGTTCTTTGCTTCACTCACCCCTCAGGTCGCACGTGACCTGGTGCGCTACTCCGCTGCGCTACGTTTCTACAGCGGCTCAGCCCCCAGCAAGGCGGCAAAATCCTGTAGCCCTTCCAGCTCCTGAATATCGTCTTCCAGTAACGGTAACTGGATTCTGGGTAGCCCTTTTAGCGCCTCATCCAGTTCGACCATGTGTCGTTGCTGACGCGCCAGCCTGGCGGCGAAGAAGGCGCTGTCTGCGGCATCCGGCAGTACCCGGTTAACGATGGCGCCAGCTATAGGGATATGGCTGTCGCGCAAAGTGGCAACCGCCCGGGCAGTTTCCAGTATGGGCAAGCGTTCAGGGGTCAGCACAAACAGGAAGGCAGTTTGGTCCGGGTTGCTGAGCTGCCGTCGGGTGCGGTGGAACAGGCGTTGCCTGGCCATCAGTGTCTCTGCTACTTCCCGGCTGCGTGGGTCCAGGTCGGCAGTGGCGTGTTGTGTAGGGTCCTGCATCGGGCTGTCCAGATCTTTGCCAGGGGTCAGGTGGTCGAGCACCTTTCCCAGCTTGCGGGCCTTTTGGTTGTGGCGAAGCAGGCCATCGGTCCAGGCGGCCATCACTTCCGGCAGGCTTAGCAGTCGTAGCGTATGGCCGGTGGGGGCAGTGTCGAAAATCAACAGGTCATAGTCGCGGCTGTCTTCATCAATGATGCGGGCGATTCGCTCCAGCAGGGCGGCTTCCTGGGCACCGGGAGACTGGCTGCTCAGGCGTAGCTGTTTTTCCAGTTCGCGAACCTGATCCGGGCCGGCAAAACGGCGCATCTGGGCGCTGACCCGGTCCAGGTAGGCATCCACTTCCTGGTCCGGGTCCATCTCCAGGGCCACCAGGTTGGGGGCCAAGCGGGTAGGGTGGTTGCCGATGGGGCGGGCGAAGGCATCTGCCAGGCTGTGAGCCGGGTCGGTGGACACCAGCAGCACCCGGCGTCCCTGGTCGGCGGCGCGCAGGGCCAGGGCGGAGGCGGTGGTGGTCTTTCCCACGCCGCCCTTGCCGCCGACCATCAGCAGGGATTTTTCCGCCAGCAGTTTATCCAGATTCAGTGAAGGCATCAGCAGCAGCGGAAATGGTCGAGCGGTGAGCGTTCCATGCCCATGCGGGTATGCCATTCGTGAAAACGGTCCATCAGTAATGGCTGCAGCTCCAGGGTACTCCAGGCCGCCGGGTTGGGTACCCCCATCATTTCCGCAAACACCAGCAGCATGAACAGGTCTTCCTCGTCTCGTTTGGCGCGGGCAATGGCCGCACGGTAGGGGGCGTTGTAGTACTGGGTCCCCAGCTCGCCCAGGCGGCGGAAAAACAGCCGGGTCTTGCCGGGCATCAGATTCTCTCCGGTGGGGCGTTGAAGGCCCGTTTCAGGGCGGCGGCGCACTCCAGTGTGACCAGCAGGGCCGCCACCAGGACCACCAGATCCAGCCCCAGCAAAAACCAGTCGGACTTGTCATAGAAGCTCTTTAGCTGGATCAGCAGGGCGTACAGGGTCATTACCAGTAGAAACACCAGTGGCGCCAGAGTGTAAATGGCGGGGCGCCCCCGTTTGACCAGCATGATGGTGATCACCAGCAGAGTCAGGCCGGCAAGCAACTGGTTGGTGGTGCCGAACAAGGGCCAGATCAGCAGGCCTCCGGAGCCATCTGCGCCGCCGGCCCCGAAGGCCAGCAGCAGGCAGCTGGCAACCGCCAGCAGGGTGGCGGGCAGCGGCCGGGTCAGCCATTTCTGCTGATAAATTTCTCCCCATTCCTGGAAGATGTAGCGCTGCAGACGTAAGCCTGTGTCCATGGTGGTGCCGGCAAACAGCGCGGCCATGACGGTCAGCAGGGTGGCAGCCACGCCCACATCCATACCGGTACCGCCGGCAAGAATGTTGGCGCCACCGTTGACGAAGGCGGTGAGGCTGCCATCCCCAAAAGCGGTGTAAACGGCCTGCCAGTCAGCCAGAGTGGCGAAGCCTGCGGTAGCAGCGATGATGGCCGCCAGAGCGAGAGCGCCTTCACCTACGGCCCCGAAATAGCCGACAAAGCGGGCATCCGGTTCCTTGTCCAGCTGTTTGGAACTGGTGCCGGAGGCCACCAGGCCATGGAAGCCGGAAATGGCACCACAGGCGATGGTGACGAACAGCAGAGGCAACAATGATGGTGTGCCGGCGGGTACATCGTTGTTAATCATGGGGGCGACCACCTGCGGGTTGCCAATCAGTACAGCACCATAGAGCAGGATAAGACCCACGAACAGTTGCAGGCCATTGATGTAATCACGGGGCTGCAGCAGGACCCACACGGGTAATAGGGAGGCGATGGCCGCATAGGCGAACAGCAGCAGAATCCAGCTCGCATTGGCGGACAGGCCCATGACCTGCTGCGGCAATTCCACGGGCACCTGCGGACCGATGTAGATCAGGCTGTACAGGGCAATGACACCCACCACGGAAACCACCCCGAGGCCAATAACCCGGCGGTAGATCAACTGTCCGATCACCAGCGCCACAGCGATGGCGCCCCATACCGGTACCACGGCCCCCGGGTTGTTGATCAAAAGCTTGGCGATGACCACCCCGAAAACCGCGTTGACCATCAGCAACACCAGGAAGATGACGATCATGAACACCGTGCGGGCACGACGTCCGACGACTTCACCGGTCAGGGAGCCAACGGACTTTGCCCGGTTGCGCACACTGGCCCAGAGGGCGCCACTGTCGTGGACACCGGCAAAGAAAACGGTGCCCAGCACCACCCACAGAAAGGCGGGCAGCCAGCCCCAGATCACCGCGATCGCCGGGCCGACAATGGGCGCGGCGCCAGCCACGGAGGTGAAATGATGCCCCCACAGCACAAAGCGATTGGTGGGCACAAAGTCCACGCCATCCTCATATTCATGGGCGGGGGTACGGAAATTGGGGTCCAGCTTGTAGATGCGTGTAGCGATAAAGCGGGAGTACAATAAATATCCGGCGGCCATGCCACCCAGGCCGAGCAGAAGCAGAACGATTGCGCTCATGGGGTGCCTTTTGTCATTGTCGCTGTTGGAGCCCGATTGGGACGTATACAGGGCATATGGTTAGTGCTTTTGATGCGGGCGTCAACGCGACCAATGGCTAATGAATAACGCTTCATGTGTTTGCATGGCTGTAGAATGATTCGGGAAATCACCGTGCAGAGCGGATACTGAGCAGGCATTCAATAAAAATTTCGAGGTGGCGTGAGATATGTCATCGTTTGTTAACAAGGCCCTATGCATGCGGGTGCACAGACGCTACCCTTCGGGCCTTACTGAAAAAGAAGTGGGTAAAGGAATTACCCGGGGGAAGCAGTAATGATCAAAGTATTGGTAGTGGACGACCATGATCTGGTCAGAACCGGCATTGCCAGAATGCTGGATGAAGTGGACGGCTTGCGGGTGGTTGGCGAAGCCAGTTCCGGTGAGCAGGCTGTACAGATGGCCAAGGATACGGTGCCGGATGTGGTGCTGATGGATATCAAGATGCCTGGCATCGGCGGCCTTGAAGCAACCCGTAAACTATTGCGTGTGGATGAGGGCATCCGTGTGATTGCCGTGACCATGTGCGAGGAAGAGCCGTTTCCCTCCCGTTTGATGAAGGCCGGTGCCGCCGGCTACATGACCAAGGGCGCTGACCTGGAAGAAATGGTCCGGGCCATCAAGATTGTCACCACCGGGCAGCGCTATATCAGCCCGGAAATTGCCCAGGCCATGGCTCTCAAGCCGTACACCGGTGACGATGCCTCCTTGCTGGATATGCTCTCTGAGCGCGAGTTGCAGATCATGATGATGATCGTCAACTGCCACAAGGTGCAGGATGTGGCTGACAAACTGTGCCTGTCGCCAAAAACCGTTAATACCTACCGTTACCGTATCTTCGACAAGCTGGGCGTGACCAGCGATGTGGAAATGGCATTGCTGGCGGTTCGCCATGGGATGCTGGACGCGGTGGAGAACACGGTTCCCTGATCGCAATTTAAGGTGTCACGGGAAACAGGCAACAGGCCGTGCGAAGCTGTTACACTTTCGCAGCAGTAACTGGTCGAGACGTTTCCCTTGTCAGAGTTTGACTCCCAACATTTTCTGGATCATTGCGCCCGCAAGCCGGGCGTCTACCGCATGCTCAATGAAGAGGGTGATGTCCTCTATGTGGGCAAGGCGCGTAATTTACAGGCCCGACTGAGCAGCTATTTCCAGAAAAACATTACCAGCCCCAAGACCCGTGCCCTGGTGGCACGTATTGCCAGTGTCCAGACCACGGTCACCGGCAGTGAAGCGGAGGCTCTGCTGCTGGAGCAATCGCTGATCAAGGAGCTGCGGCCGCCCTATAATATTCTGCTTCGCGACGACAAGTCCTATCCCTATATCCGTATTACTACCTCGGACCGGTTCCCGCGCATTACCTTTCACCGCGGTAGTCGCCGTAGCGGCAGCCACTACTTTGGCCCTTACCCCAGCGGAGGTGCCGTGCGCGAAGCGCTTTCACTGGTGGAAAAGGTGTTCCAGGTGCGCAACTGCAGCGACAGCTATTTTCGCAATCGGACACGACCCTGCCTGCAGCATCAAATCAATCGTTGTACTGCTCCCTGTGTGGGGCTGGTCAGTGAGGAGGCCTATGCGCATCAGGTGAAGCTTGCCATGGATTTCCTGGATGGGCGCAGCAGAGAGGTAGTAGAGCAGCTCAGTGCAGAAATGGATGCTGCTGCTCAGGCCCTGGATTTCGAGCGGGCAGCCATCATTCGCGATCAACTCGCGGCGATCCAATCTGTTCAGCAAAAACAGTACGCGGAAACAGGGCAGGGCAATCTGGATGTGGTGGCCATT
This sequence comes from Alcanivorax sp., assembly GCF_014762765.1. Taxonomy (GTDB): domain Bacteria; phylum Pseudomonadota; class Gammaproteobacteria; order Pseudomonadales; family Alcanivoracaceae; genus Alcanivorax. The sequence continues at coordinate 14,575 of NZ_JABURH010000189.1, read as the reverse complement.
GATAGCCGCCATGGTCTGGCAGTGGTGGAAGTGTTGATGATTCGCGGTGGCAGGATTCTCGGCCATCGCACTTTCCGGCCGGATACTCGGGGCGAAGAGGATCAAAACGAAATTTTGGAGGCGTTCCTGGCCCAATATTATTTGGGTGACCGGGAAGATCCGGTGTTGCCCCAGGAAATTCTGCTGGGCCTGGAGCCGGTGAGTGCCGAGGCATTGCAGCAAGCGTTGAGCCGCCATTGGGGCAAGAAGGTGCGTTTGGCATGGCGAGTCCGAGGGGAGCGAGCTGCCTGGATCGACATGGCACAGACCAATGCCCAGCAATCCCTGGCGGCGGAGCTGGCGGCTCGCGAGCACATGGAGCAGCGCTTCCTGGCCCTGGAGGCTCTGCTTGGGGCGGATCAACCCGTCCGCCGCATTGAGTGCTTCGATATCAGTCATACCCAGGGGGAAAAGGCAGTGGCGTCCTGTGTGGTATTTGACCAACAGGGCGCCAGGAAAACCGATTATCGCCATTTCAATGTGGCGCCGGCCCATGCTGGTGATGATTACGAGGCACTGGAAGAGGCCGTGCGGCGTCGCTATCAACGAGTGCTCAAGGAGCAGGCCAGGCTGCCGGATCTTCTGTTGATTGATGGCGGCAAGGGCCAGATGCAGCGCGCCTGGGATGTGATGCAAGAGCTGGCATTGCAGGGCCGTGTTCGGGTAATGGGCATCGGCAAGGGCCCCAGCAGACGGCCCGGCTTTGAAGTGTTGTATCTGCCTGACGGTCAGGAGCTGGTGCCGGGGCCTTCGCATTCTGCTCTGCACCTGTTGCAGCAGGTCCGCGATGAGGCTCACCGTTTCGCACTCACCGGTCACCGGGCGAGGCGGGGCAAGACTCGAAAGCAGTCCTCCCTGGACGAAATCCCCGGTATCGGGCCGAAGCGCCGTAAAGCGCTTCTGACCCATTTTGGTGGCCTCAAGCAGTTACGCAATGCCTCGGCTGGCGAGCTGGCCAGGGTGCCGGGGATCAACGCCCAGATGGCACAAACCCTTTATGACTGGTTTCATGACTAGGGGATGGTGAGGGTGGTGCCGAAAACCCGGTGACTCGGACTGACGCGGCAGTGGTCGCAAAATGGGCAATGAGTCACACCGGGCTTTCCGTTATACTGGCTCTTTCGGCCTGTTAGAGTCTGCTTAGCCCATTATGGCAGATGTTTATGCTGGCCATGCCCTGCATCCGTGTCTTTTCGAGGCTTTTCAGGCATCGTGGCGGAGCAGCGGGGTATCAACAGGCCCTTATTTTGGCGGTAGTACCTATGCAGAAAACGAGCCCGATCCTGAATTTGCCCAATATCCTTACCATGATTCGTGTGTTGGCAATTCCCGTTCTGGTTCTGGTGTTCTACTTGCCCTTCAAGTGGAGCGATATGTGCGCGGCGGCGCTGTTTCTGGCCGCTGGCGTCACGGACTGGCTCGATGGGTACCTGGCTCGTCGCCTGAATCAGACCAGCCCCCTGGGAGCCTTTCTGGACCCGGTGGCAGATAAGCTGATCGTCGGCGTGGCTTTGGTCATGCTGGTGCAGGTTCATGCAACGGCCTGGTTGGCAGTGCCAGCCATGGTGATTGTGTCCCGTGAAATTGCGGTGTCCGCTCTGCGTGAATGGATGGCGGAACTGGGTCAGCGGGGCAGGGTGGCGGTGAGTCAGCTTGGCAAGATAAAGACGGTAACCCAGATGACGGCGATCACCTTGTTGCTGGCGCAGAAGCCCGGTTTTGATGCGCTGGGAGATATCGTCATGACCCCCTGGCTGTGGCTCAGCTACGGGCTGCTCTATCTGGCTACGGCGTTGACGCTGTGGTCCATGGGCTCTTATCTGCGTGCCGCCGCCCCGGAGTTACTGAAAAGCGGAGACTGAGTCGTCTTCATCGGGGGGCTGTAAGTCCAGGTCAGGGTAGAATCGAAGGTTTTTTAGTCAAAGTGCTGAAAAATCAGAAAAAACCATCAGGCTCGGGTTGACAGTGAGGGGGTGATGGGTAGAATTCTCCCCGCAACGAAGCATGCTTCGCGGCAAAAAAAGCGGGAATAGCTCAGCTGGTAGAGCACAACCTTGCCAAGGTTGGGGTCGCGAGTTCGAATCTCGTTTCCCGCTCCAATTTCTCTCCGGTTTCGCCGGTTGGAAATCAAAACCCAAGTCTCTCACAGCCCACCTGAGAGCATGAAAGTCCTCGATCTCCACGGACTTTTCCCGGCGCGGTGGCAGAGTGGTTATGCAGCGGACTGCAACTCCGTGTACGCCGGTTCGATTCCGACCCGCGCCTCCAATTATTGACCCGCACGGTCACCGCCCGGGTGGCGAAATTGGTAGACGCAACGGACTTAAAATCCGTTGACCTTTGGTCGTGCGGGTTCAAGTCCCGCCCCGGGCACCAGCTTTTCCCGTCAGCACTTCTCCCAAGTTTCCTGTTGTCTCCCTCCATGGCCTTAGGCCATCACCGCTAGTCGGAAAAAATTTCAGTCAAATCAAGCATCTGGTTACGCAACTTCAGGCACTTTATTGCCGTATTGCCAGGCTTTCTGGTAGCCTCACACTTTAGTCTTAGCCTGAACCCACCATGAAGTCACGGTTTCAGGCCTGGCCCTTTCGGGGGGCACCGAGAACAAAAAGCCGGAAAGGCGAGAGGGCTATCTGAATGAACTGGTTCCAGAACCTGTCTGTGCGGCTGAAGATTTTGTCTGTAGCCGGGCTGGGCATTGTGTTGTTTGTCGTCTATGCGGCCTACAGCTTCTACATTGCCGAAACCAATATTGATCACCTCAAGCGTATCGAGAAGCAGGATTTTCCGGTTCTTGAGCTTGTTAACGCTAATAATGTGGATTTCATCGCCATTAGTGAATCCTTCATTGCGGCGATCACCCAGGCCGACCCGGACCTTCTGCAGGAAGCACAGAGTCGTGCCGCCGAATTTGAGCAACGGCTGGCGGATATTCGCCGCACCGACCCGAGCCTGTCAGACGGTGTGGAGAACTTGCGTCGCAGTTTCAGTGCGTATATCAGTGAGGCCACCACCCTGGCCCGAGGCCTGATCAACAACAATGCAGCCTCGGACGATCTTTATCAGCGCATCAGCCATGTTCGTGGCCTCCAGGATGCCTACGAAACGCACCAGAAAGTGTTTGAAAAACAGCGTTATGAAGCGTTCCGTGAAACGCTGAATTCAAGCCGTTCGGATAATCTCAGTACCCAGAAAATAGGCCTTTTTCTGGGGCTGGTAGCCTTTACCCTGCTTGCTCTGATCGCTTTGCGAGTCACCCGCGCTATTACCTTGCCGCTGGAGGGGGCAGTTAACGCGGCGGACAATATTGCCAATGGAAAATGGGATACCAAGATCGAGAAGGGCGGCCGTGATGAAACCGGTCACCTTCTGCATGCCATTCGCAAGATGCGTGATTCACTGATAAAGCGTCATACCGAGGATCGCCGCCAGGAAACTATCAAGAATCATCTTGCCGAGCTAAATAACCGCATGCGTGGTGAGATGAGTTTCGAGCAACTCGGCAACAATATGCTCAGCTTCCTGGTGCCGGTTCTGGAAGCTCAGGTGGGAGCATTTTACAGCTTCGACCCGGCTACAGAGCAGCTCACTCTGAGCAGCTCTTATGCCATGCAGCGTCGCAAGCATCTGGCGAATACGTTCAAGCTGGGCGAATCCCTGGTTGGCCAGTGTGCTCTGGAGCGTAAAAGTATTCTGCTTGAGCAGGTGCCAGAGGATTACATCAGTATCTCGTCGGGTACCGGCACCGGTCAGGCCCGCAATGTGATGGTGATGCCGGTTGTCCATGATGATGAAATCAAGGGCGTTCTCGAAATCGGCGCTTTCCGTGAATTCAGTGATGAAGACCTGACATTCCTGGAGCAGTGCGTGTCAGTGATAGCGGTATCTGTTCATAGCGTGCAAAGTCGCATGCGTCTGGCACAGATGCTTGAACAAACCCAGGAACAGGCGGTGGCCCTGGAGCGGCAGAAAGAGGAAATGGCCCAGGTCAACGAGGACCTGGAAGAACAGGCCATGGAGCTTTCCGCCTCTGAATCGCGTCTACAGCAGCAGCAGGAAGAGCTCAAGGCGATCAACGAAGAACTGGAATCCCAGACCCAGGCCCTGCGTGCCTCGGAAGAAAGCCTCCAGGCCCAGCAGGAAGAATTGCGCGTCACCAATGAGGAGCTGGAAGCTCAGGCCCGTTTGCTCACCGAACAGAAGAGCGAGATGGCGCAGAAGAATGATGAGCTCGAATTATTGCGCCATGAACTGGAAGACAAGATCCGTGAGCTGGAAATGTCCTCCAAGTACAAATCCGAGTTTCTCTCGACCATGAGTCATGAGTTGCGCACACCGCTCAACTCCATCCTGATCCTCTCCAATGCCCTGGGCCAGAACAAGAAAGGCAATCTTGATGACAAGCAGGTGGAGCATGCACAGGTTATCCATTCCGCGGGCTCTGATCTGCTCAGCCTGATCAACGATATTCTCGATATTTCCAAGATCGAGGAAGGCAAGATGGATGTCATCATTGATGATCTGTCTGCCCAGGAAATCGGTGAGCATTTCCGGCGCAACTTTGCGCATGTGGCAGAAAGCCGAAATCTGGATTTCCATGTCAATCTTGGTGAAAACCTGCCGGATTATTTCTACACCGATCGCCAGCGCCTTGAGCAGATTATCAAGAATCTGCTGTCCAATGCTCTGAAGTTCACCGAGCAAGGCTCGGTGACCCTGACCATTGCACGCCCAGAGGAAGACGAAACCCTGCCGTCCCGTCACCTGTTGCGAGACAAGACTATCAAGTTCGCCGTTACCGACACGGGGGCAGGGATCCCGGCCGAAAAGCAGAAGCTTATTTTCGAAGCTTTCCAGCAGGCTGATGGCACTACCAGCCGCAAATATGGCGGTACCGGCCTGGGACTGACAATTTCCCGTGAGTTGGCACGTCTGCTTGGCGGCGAAATCAGCCTTTACAGTGACGGTGAAGGCGCTGGATCCACTTTCATGCTTTATTTGCCGGAAGGAACTGCAGAATCCATGGATGCCCCTGCTGGAGAGGCACCCAGTGCAGCGGATATTGGCAGTAATGCAGAAGCGCATACTGCCGCGCTGACCCAGACAGAAGCCGGTCGCGATGATTTTGTGGTACGGGAAAAAACTGTTCTGATCGTTGAAGACGATAGCGAATTTGCCACGGTTCTGCTTGATCTGGCCGCTGATTATGGCCTTGAAGGACATATCTGCTCTGACGGTGAGGCTGGGCTGGAATACGCCAGCCATTACCGACCGAGTGCGATAATTCTGGATATCGGGCTCCCCGGTATCGACGGTTGGCAAGTAATGGAGAAGCTCAAGGCCGACCCCCGCACCAAGGACATCCCGGTACACTTCCTGTCTGGCCGGGATGAGCGCAAGAAAGCCCTGGAGCTGGGGGCCATCGACTTCCTCACCAAGCCGGCCAAGCAGGACGACATTCTCTCAGCTTTTGCCAAGATCGAAGGGGCTATCGAGACCAATGTGCGCCGGTTGTTGGTAGTGGAAGACAGCGAGATCCAGCACGAAAGCATCCGTGAGCTGTTTGACCAGAAAGGGGTGGAAATTACAGCAGCGACCAGCGGCGAGGAAGCTCTGAAGGCTCTCCGTGAAACAGTATTCGATTGCATGATTCTGGATCTGACTCTGCCCGACATGAGTGGCTTCGAGCTGCTGGAAACCCTCCATGCCAGTGAGAGTTACGACAGCGTTCCGGTGGTAATCTATACCGGCAAGGACATGACGCGGGAAGAGGAAGCAAAACTGCGTAAATACGCTGACCGCATCATCCTCAAGACGGAGCGCTCCCATGAACGCCTGCTGAACGAGGCGTCTCTGTTCCTGCACTGGCTGGAATCCACGTTGCCAGCCAACCGTCGTCCCAGCACCGATGCGATTGAGCATCGCGATGATATCTTCGAAGGCAAACAGCTGTTGTTGGTGGACGATGACATGCGCAATATCTACGCGCTGTCAGCCCAACTGGAAGAGCTGGGCTTTGATATCACCATCGCCAATAATGGCCGCGAGGCGCTGGACGTTCTTGAGGAGCATCCGGAGATGGATATCGTGCTGATGGACATCATGATGCCGGAAATGGATGGCTACGAAGCCATGACGCATATCCGCGAACAGGCCCGTTTCCAGAAGTTACCCATCCTGGCACTTACGGCCAAGGCCATGAAAGATGACCGCGCCAAGTGTATCCAGGCGGGCGCCAATGATTACTGCTCAAAACCGATTGATATGGCGAAACTCACCTCGCTTTTGCGGGTCTGGCTTCATAAATAGGCGCTTGAGGATCGATGAATGGCTGAGCCTTACCCCATCGACGATGACGAGATCAGTGTCGAGGACATTGAGATCCGGCTATTGCTGGAGGCGATCTACCAGATGTATGGGTATGATTTTCGCTCCTACAGTAAGGCCTCCATTCGTCGTCGGGTCATGCACCGAATGACCATGTCTGGTTTTGCTTCTATTATGGAAATGACAGATAAGGTGCTGCGGGACCGGCCGTTTTTCGTAACCTTGCTCAATGATCTGACCGTCAATGTGACCGAGATGTACCGGGATCCTGAGTTCTATCGTGCCTTCCGTGACGAGGTGGTACCGGTATTGAAGACCTTCCCCTTCATCAAGATATGGCATGCCGGTTGCTCAACTGGCGAGGAAATTTACTCCATGGCCATACTTCTGGAGGAAGAGGGTCTCTACGATCGCGCCATGATCTATGCCACCGATATCGACAAGAATGTACTGGCCTCGGCCAAAAAGGGCATTTATTCCATTGAGGCGGTAAAGCAGTATGGTGACAATTATCGCCGGGCAGGAGGTCGACACTCCCTGTCAGACTACTTCACCGCACGCTATGACAGTGTGATCATGGAGCAGCGCCTCAAGCGCAATATCGTTTTTGCCGACCATGACCTGGCTACGGATCAGGTTTTTGGTGAAATGCACGTTATCCTGTGCCGCAATGTGCTGATCTACTTTGACCGTGCCCTGCAGGCCAGGGTAATCCGGCTGTTCAGTGATAGCCTGGACATGGGCGGCTATCTCTGCCTGGGCACCAAGGAGAGCCTGCGTTTTAGTGGTCAGGAAGAAACTTTTGATGTGATTAACAAACCGCTGCGGATTTTCCGCAAACGGCAATTACTTCACCACGCATGACTAGAGACAACCGATGATAGAGCAGAAACTGCTACTCGTGGATGACCAACCCGCCAACCTGGTGTCGCTAGAGGCAGTCCTGGAAGGCGAGGGGCGCACCCTTATCAAGGCGCATTCCGGCCAGGAAGCATTGAAGATTCTGCTTAAGGAAGATATTTCCCTGGTGCTGCTGGATGTGCAGATGCCGGGTATGGATGGCTTTGAAGTCGCGGAATTGATGCGTCAGCGCAAGGACACGCAAACCATCCCCATTATTTTTGTTACCGCCATCAGCAAGGAAAAGAAATATGTATTCAAAGGCTATCAGGCCGGCGCTGTAGATTATCTTTTCAAGCCCCTCGATCCATTGATTCTAAAGAGCAAAGTGGATTTCTTCCTGAGCCTGGACAAACAGCGGCGTGAGTTGCAGCAAAAGCTGCGTGAAGCACAGGCCCATCGAGCTGCCTATGAGGCCGGTAAGACCCAGCGCGGGGAGGGTAGTGGTAACTCATCGTGATGGACAGGATCGGGCCGGTAAAGGCGATTGTCATGGGAGCCTCCTGGGGAGGCCTTAATGCGTATACACGCATCCTGTCAGCATTGCCTGTGGGCTTTCCGGCCGCAATTCTGCTGGTTCAGCATCAACATGCCAGCGCAGAAAATCGTCTGCCCTGGTTGCTGGCTCGGTACTGTCAGTTGCCGGTGATAGCGCCGGAAGACAAAGAAGAAATTCAACCTGGCTGTGTATATGTGGCACCTCCGGGTTATCACATGCTGGTGGAAGAGGATGAGACACTGGCATTTTCTGCCGGAAGGCCCGTGCTGTTTTCCCGGCCATCGGTAGACGAGTTGTTTCTTTCGGCAGGGGCGGTATACGGAAAACAGCTGGCAGCGGTTATTCTTACTGGCGCCAATGAAGATGGAGCAAAAGGGATTGACTATATTCGCCGTCGTGGCGGATTTACCATCGCTCAGTCACCGGTAAGCGCAGAAGCACCGGCAATGCCCGAAGCGGCAATAAAAACAGGTGCAGTTTCCAGAGTGCTCGATCTCGAAGCAATCGGGCCCTTTCTGGCAGAACAGGTTGCAGGGTAGTAGACCTATGAAGCAAAACATTTTGGTTGTGGATGACCACAGGGAAAATCTTATTGCCCTCGAAGCAATTCTCGATGGGGAAGGGCGTAATCTCGTCATGGCGCAATCGGGCAATGAAGCCCTCTCATTGGCGCTCAAATACGATTTTGCGCTGGTGCTGCTGGATGTGCAGATGCCGGAAATGGACGGCTTTGAAGTCGCCGAGCTGATGCGCAAGAACAAGAAGACTCACCATATTCCCATCATTTTCGTTACCGCCATTTCGAAAGAGCAGAAATACGTTTTCAAGGGTTACGAATGTGGCGCCGTGGACTATCTGTTCAAGCCCATTGATCAGAAGATACTCGAAGCCAAGGTTAACGTCTTTCTTGAGCTGGATCGTCAGCGCAAGAAACTGCAGCAGGCCGTGATCCAGATGAAACGGCTGAAAGACGAGAATGAGCGTCTGTTGCATGCATTGGGCGAGGCTCTCATCGGTGCCGATGCCCGAGGTAAGGTGTCTTTCTGCAATGAAGCGGCCTGTGCTTTGCTGCGCAGTCCTCGTGATGAGCTGGTCGGTAAGGATATCGCTGCGCTGATCTTCAACGATGATACTGGCAGGCGTCGCTGGGAGTGGAAGGATTCACCGCTACGGCAGGCCTGCCAGCAGGGTGAAGGCTGGAAAAACGAACACAGTCTCTACACACAGGACGAAGATGGGCTGGTAGCCTTGTCAGTAAGGGGCAACGCGATTACCGATGATGCCGGTAATTTTACCGGTGTTGTTATTGTGCTGCGCAAGGCTGACGATGAAAATGATGTAAGAGACAGCCGCAAGGACCATCGTCGCCACCCCCGCAAGAAACTGTTTAGGGAAATGGTGGTGTTTGATCGCAGCACTGGTGGTAACGTGGGGCGGCTGATGAATATCAGTCTTGACGGGTTCAAATTGTTTACCCGCAGGGAGCTTCCCCAAGGCGAGGTTTTACAGATGGGCATGGTGCTTCCGGACCAGATTGCCGGGGTTAATACCATCAGCTTTGATGCCCGGGTGGTGTGGTCGGAAATTCTGGATGCGCCAGGGGAATACCAGGTGGGTTTCCAGTTCATGGAGCTGACAGAGATCACAGCGAATGTGATCGAGAATTTGATGGACAAATACTGAAATGAGCGAGCACATCGAGACGCAGGAAAATCAGGACCTTCCCCCGTCATTGCTGCCTTATGGCTTTGCCAGGCGCTATGGTGTGCTGCTGCGTGAGAAAGGCGGTCGTCGTGAATTATGCTATCGAAAGGACGTGCCGCTTTCTGCCCTCAGTGAGGTACAGCGTCATATTGGCAGGTTGCCAGCGTTGGTGCCCATGGATGATGCGGCGTTTGCTTCTGCCATGGCCATTGCTTACGAGCAGCAGCGCGGGGCCGCTGCGGAAGCAGCCGATGACCTTGAAGGACTGGATCTGGCCAGTTTGGCAGATTCTCTACCGGAAACCTCGGACCTGCTTGAGCAGGAAGACGATGCACCAATCATCCGACTGATCAATGCTTTGTTGCAGGAGGCGATCCGCGAGGACGCTTCTGATATACACATTGAAACGTTCGAGCGCCGCCTGGTTGTTCGTCTTCGGGTGGATGGGGTGCTTCGTGAAATCCTTACTCCAAAACGGGAACTGGCACCGTTGTTGGTTTCACGGATCAAGGTAATGGCACGGCTGGATATCGCCGAAAAACGGATTCCCCAGGATGGGCGTATTTCCCTGAGAATCGGCGGTCGTGATGTGGATGTGCGGGTATCGACCATGCCATCCAGTAATGGAGAGCGGGTGGTGTTGCGTCTGCTGGACAAGCAGGCAGGGCGCCTCCAGTTGTCCCATCTGGGCATGGGGGACGTGTGTGACCAGCAGATGCGTGAGCTTATTCATAAGCCCCACGGCATTATCCTGGTTACCGGGCCCACAGGTTCCGGTAAAACCACCACCCTGTATGCCTCACTGGCGGATCTCAACGATAGCACCCGCAATATCTTGACCGTGGAAGATCCCATCGAATACCAGCTTGAAGGTATCGGTCAAACTCAGGTCAATACCAAGGTGGACATGACCTTTGCCCGTGGGTTGCGCGCGATTCTTCGTCAGGATCCAGATGTGGTAATGGTAGGTGAGATCCGGGATCTGGAAACTGCAGAAATTGCCGTACAGGCATCACTGACCGGTCATCTGGTGCTGTCCACTCTGCATACCAATACCGCCGTTGGCGCGGTTACCCGCCTGCAAGACATGGGCATCGAGCCATTTCTGCTTTCCAGCTCATTGCTTGGCGCACTGGCGCAAAGGCTGGTGCGGGTCCTGTGTGATGATTGCAAAACGCCCTACCAGCCCAGCGCCAGCGAGCTGAAAATGATGGGGTTGCCGGAAGACGAATCCTGCACGCTTTATCACCCCAAGGGCTGCGATGCCTGTAATCAGCAAGGCTACCGGGGGCGAACCGGTATCTACGAGCTGGTGCTGGTTGATGAGACCATGCGTCAGCTGATTCACGATCGGGCCGGTGAGCTGGAATTGAACCGACACGCCCGTACCCTTACCAGTGGCATCCGTGAGGATGGCTGGCGTAAAGTACTGGCTGGACACACCAGTGTGGAAGAAGTGCTGCGTGTGACCCGCGAGGACTGACCGGACCCCTGATCCATGCCTGCATTCGAATATCGATCCCTGGATCACAGGGGAAAAATTAAAAAAGGCACTCTGGAAGCAGATAGTGCTCGCCAGGTGCGTCAACAGCTCCGTGACAAGGGCTGGGTACCCATTGAAGTCAATGAAGCCCAGGACAGCAGCAGCTCCGCGGGTCTGGGACGCTTTTCCGCGTCCGGTAAGCTCAACGGTGCAGAACAGGCGCTGCTGACTCGCCAGCTTGCTACCCTCCTAAAATCTGGCCTGCCCGTAGAACAGGCACTGTCTGCAGTGGCCAAGCAGGCCTCCAATGATCGTATCGAACGGATTATTCTGGCGGTGCGCGCCAAGGTACGCGAGGGTTTCAGCCTGGCTCACAGCTTTGAGTCCTTTCCTCGTGCCTTCCCGGAGATGTACCGGGCAACGGTGTCTGCGGGGGAGCAAAGCGGGCACCTTGAGCAGGTTCTGGAACAACTGGCCGATTATCTGGAAACCCGACATGACACCGGTCGTTCGGTGGCTCAGGCCATGATCTACCCGGCGTTCATAATGGTGTTTGCTACCATCGTCATCATGTTGATGATGACCTTTGTAGTGCCCAAACTGGTGGCGGTCTTCGAAGGCCGCGACCAGGCACTGCCTATGCTGACCCGCATTGTCATGGCACTCAGTGACTTCGCCCGCGACTGGGGCTGGCTGCTGATGTTGCTTGTTATTGTGGCGGTGGTGGCCTTCATGCGCGCCATGCGTGACCCCGGGTTTCGCCTGCGGGTACACCGAAAACTGGTTACCACGCCCATGATTGGCACCATGCTGCGGGCTGCTGACAGCGCCCGCCTGGCCAGTACACTGGGCATTCTTGGCCGGTCTGGTGTTCCACTTGTTGATGCACTGTTTATCGCCGCGCAAGTGGTGGGTAATCTTGAGGTAAGGAACGCGGTCAAGAATGCCGCCGCCAAGGTCCGCGAGGGCGGTAGCCTGAGTCGGGCACTGGATGCCAGCGGTTACTTTCCGCCCATGCTGGTGCAGATGATTGCCAGTGGTGAAGCCAGTGGTGAACTGGATCATATGCTCACCCGGGCAGCGGATTACCAGGAACGGGAACTGAGTAGTACGGTCAATACTATGGTGGGGCTTCTGGGCCCCATCATGCTGCTGTTCATGGCCGGTGTGGTGGTGCTTATCGTGCTGTCGGTCATGTTGCCCATCATGCAGATGAACAATTTACTAGCCGGATAGGTGAAGGAATGAAAACGAAAGGCGCCATGTCGGGGTTTACCCTGCTGGAAATTATGGTGGTTGTGGCCATTATCGGTCTGTTGGCCGCGGTCATCGTCCCCAATGTGATCGGGCAGGGTGAAGGGGCCAAAGTAGACCTGACGAAGGCCAACATGGGCAAGATTGTCCAGCAGCTGGACCTCTACAAGTTTAATAACGGCAGTTATCCCACCAGTGAAGAAGGTCTCAATGCATTGGTTGAGCGCCCCGCGTCTGCCCGAAAATGGCCTGATGGCGGTTATCTTTCCAGCGTGCCCGAAGACGCCTGGAATAATGACTACGTCTATATAAGCCCCGGCGTTGAAGGCCCCTTCGATCTGCTTTCCCTTGGCGCCGACGGCGTTGAGGGTGGTGAAGGCTCCGATGCGGACATCAACTGGCGCGACATTCAGTAGTATGCGCATACGCCCCGTCGATCAGGCCGGATTCACGCTGCTGGAAATCATGGTAGTGGTGATGTTGATGGGGCTACTAACGGCGGTGCTGGTATCCCAGGGAAACTGGACCAGTGATGACCGGCAGCTCGAAGAGGAAGCGGCCCGCCTGGAAGATACTCTGGCACTGCTCAATGAGCGCAGCCTGTTCTCCGGTCAATTGCTGGCGCTGCGCCTGCAAACTACTGGCTGGACCCCTCTGGCCTACGACAGAATCGAAGGTGACTTTCTGCCGGTGGATGACACGGCGCTGAAGGCCCATCGGCTGCCGCCTTCACTGGAACTTGTTTGGGAACTGGATGATCTGGGCGAAGATCAGGCCAGACTGAGCGATGTGGCCGAAACCCTGGTTCAGGACGATGTCATGGCCGGGACCGGTGAAGGGTTGCTCGACGGAGAGGAAGGGGATGAATCTGATCAGGATGATGAGGTTTTTCCCCAGGTGTTTTTCTTTCCCAGTGGCGAGGTCTCGCCGCTGACCCTGACGCTTCGCGCCTATGACGATGTTGAGGCCGAACAACGTTTGCGTGTGTCTGCCCTGGGCCAGTTCAGTGATCCGGATGCAGAGAATGACGAGGAGAACGAGCCGTGAGCAGAGTGCAGAGGGGCTTTACCCTGGTGGAGGTGCTGGTCGCCGTGTCCATCCTGGCGCTGGTCATGGTTACCCTTGGCCAGAGCATGGGGGCTACTGCCCGGGCCTATACCAACATCAACGAGACCCATCTGGGGTTCCTGGTGGCGTCTGACAAGCTGGTGGAGATGCAGGTATATCAGCAATGGCCATCCACTGGCACCTCCGACAGCGAAGTTTCACGCGATGGGCGTGACTGGTGGATTGAAACCACCGTTAGCGAAGGCCCTTATCCTGATACCCGGCGTGTAGATATTGAGGTCGGGCCGCTACTGCAGGGCGATGACAAGGGTGGTATGGCCTACCGCCTGGCAAGTCTGATCGGCAAGCCTGCCTCATAATGTCAGGGCGCACTACGATCAAGGGATTCACTCTGCTGGAGATGGTTGTCACCATCGCCATTTTCGCCTTTATCTATGTGTGGGTGGCCAGTTTCCTCGGTAGTGCCCTGCAGGGTCGCGAGCAACTCAACACCAACGCCGGCATCATGGAGCGCAACCAGCGCGCCATTACCTACCTGACCCTGGATTTCGAGCAACTGATCAGCCGCCCGGTCAGGGATCCCTATGGGGACCCGCAGCCTGCCATTGTTGGCCGTGACAACTACGTGGAATTTTCCCGCCTTGGCTGGTCCAATCCCTTCGGCTTGCGCCAGCGAAGCGAAATGCAGCGGGTGATCTATGCCCTGGAAGATGGCAAGCTCTATCGCCGTTACTGGCCGGTACTGGATACCAATGTGGCCACCGAGTATCAGCAAGACGTACTTATCGACAAGGTGGCCCGCTTTACTGTGCGCTATCTGGATCGTACCCCGCAGGGCGAGTGGCAGTGGTTGGAACTCTGGCCGGATGTAGCGCTGGCAGCAGTACCTGTCTGGCAGCAGAGGTTGCCGAAAAGTATTGAGGTGGAAATTGAGCTGGAAGATGGCGACATCATTCATCGTTTCTACCGCACGGTGGTGAATCCATGGTCCTGACGGCGAAAGGAAAGCAGCAGGGTGTGGCTTTGATTATCGTGTTGATGCTATTCGCGATCCTCACCACCATTACACTGGAAATTGTTTTCCGCCAGGACCGTTTTCTGACCCGGGCGGACAACCTGCTGCAGTGGGACAAGCGCTATCAATACGCCATGGCAGCGGAAGTGGTAGCTCAGCAGGGCCTGATTGACGATCTGGATGATGATCGTAACAACAATGCCATGGTAGACGACTGTGTCGAAGAGCAGTGGGCTGTGCAGTTGCCGCCCACCCCCTATGACGATGCCATGCTCAGCGCCAGCGT
>NZ_JABURH010000113.1 GCF_014762765.1 Alcanivorax sp. | reverse complement strand
AATCTGGCGATTGATCGTCATGGTGCTCTCCCGGATTTCAAACCTACCTGTAGGAACGTCGCTTGCGGCGCGATGGAAAGCAGGAGCAAGTTTCAAGTGACAAGTTGCAAGGCGCGATCAATGTACCACCAATCTCAAAGGCCTTGCCCGCGATGGCAGGTTGAGCGCGGGACTGATGCCTCGAATTGCCATTGAGCTTTATTCGCGTTGCAGCTTGAAACTTGATACTTGCAACTGGCCTTTATCGCGCCGCAAGCGACGCTCCTACGGCTAAGAAATATTTTTTATCATCAAAAAAGGCGGCCGAAGCCGCCTTGGTGTGTTGCGTTACGCGGCGTCTTCGTCCACATCCAGCAGGTTTTCCAGCTGCTGCATGTGATAGCCCAGATCACCAAGCTGGTGGTCAATCATCACGATACGCTTGGCGTAATGAGACACGGCGGTTTCTTCCATCATGCCCATGCCGCCATGCAGCTGGATGGCTTCTTCCGCCACCTTGCGACCGGACTTGCCGATGATCGCCTTGGCCGCCGCCAGGCGCTTGGCACACACCGGTGCCGACAACTCCAGGGAGCAGGCCGCCAGAATGGTCATGGAACGGGCTTTTTCCAGCTCCATGCGCATTTCCACCATGCGATGTTGCAGGGCCTGGAACTTGCCGATGGGCACGCCGAACTGCTGACGTTCCTTGATGTAGTTCAAGGTGTGGTCACAGGCCACTTCCATGGCGCCGGTGGCTTCCGCACAGAGGGCAACGATACCCAGCGCCAGGGATTTCTCCAGGGCGTCAATGGCATTGCCTTCTTCACCCAGCAGCTCCGCCGGCGCCTTGTTGAGGCTAATTTCCGCCGCATGCAGACCATCAATGGTTTCATAACCGCGACGGCTCACGCCCTCGGCGGCAGCATCCACCACAAAGGCGGACAGGCCATTGCGGTCATTGGCATTACCAGCGGTACGGGCAATCACGACCAGCTTGTCGGCGCTATCCCCGTGCAGGACCACCGCCTTGCTACCGCTGATCACATAGCCATCGCCGCTCTTTTCCGCCGTTGTCGCCACATGGGTATGGTCATAACGACCTTCCGGTTCATAGGCGGCCAGGGCCAGGCGCAATTCACCGCCAACGATGGCGCTGATCAATGCCTCTTTCTGGCTGTCGCTACCCAGGGCATTGATCAGGGTGCCACTGAGCACCACGGTGGCAAGATAGGGTTCCAGCACCAGGCCGCGGCCAAAACCTTCCGCCACCACCATCAGTTCCGGACCGCCACCATTGAAGCCGCCGAAATCTTCGGAAAACGGTACGCCCAGCAGGCCCAGTTCGGCGAACTGCTGCCACATTTCTTTGGAGAAGCCCAGCTCGCTGGTGCGGGCTTTTTCGCGTACGTCGAAGGGGTAACCATCGCGAACCAGACGGCCCACGGTTTCCTCGAGCATGCGTTGTTCGTCGCTCAGTTTGAAGTCCATGGTCGTCTCCTTACAGTCCCAGAATCATCTTGGCGATGATGTTCTTCTGAATTTCATTGGAGCCGCCGAAGATCGACAGCTTGCGCATGTTGAAGTACTTGGTGGAAACACTGTTGGCAAAGTCGGGGCCCACCATTTCACCGTCGTAATCTGCGTCAAAGGTTTCCGGCAGGAACGGCTGGGCGTAGGGACCCGCCGCACGACGGAACAGGTCGGTAATTTCCTGACGCAGTTCGGTGCCCATGATTTTCAGGAAAGAACTTTCTGCGCCGGGGACACCGCCCGCCTGGGCTGCGGCCACGGTACGCAGGTTGGTCATTTCCAGTGCCATCAGCTCCATTTCCACATCCGCCAGACGGTTGCGGAACAGCGGGTCTTCAATCAACGGTTTGCCGTTCTGCTGTACCTTGCGAGCCACCTCTTTCAAGTGCTTGAGCGCCGCCTTGGACTGGCCCACACCGGCAATACCGGTACGCTCAAAAGTCAGCAGGTACTTGGCGCAGGTCCAGCCCTTGTTCTCTTCACCGACCAGGTTTTCCACCGGCACTTTTACGTCGTCGAAGAACACTTCGTTCACTTCGTGCTCGCCGTCCAGGGTAATCAGCGGACGTACGGTGATGCCCGGGGTCTCCATATCGATCAGCAGGAAGGAAATCCCTTCCTGTTTCTTGGCATTCGGATCGGTACGTACCAGACAGAAGATCCAGTCGGCGTGCTGCCCCAGGGTAGTCCAGGTTTTCTGGCCATTAACCACATAGTGGTCGCCTTCGCGAACCGCCTTGGTTTTCAGGCCGGCCAGATCAGAACCGGCACCCGGCTCCGAGTAGCCCTGACACCACCACACATCACTGCTGAGGATGGGCGGCAGGTATTTCTGTTTCTGCTCGTCGGTGCCGAACTTGATGAGCACCGGCGCCACCATGTTCACGCCGAAAGGCAGCACGGTAGGGGCGCCATACTCGGCGCACTCTTCCTCGAAGATGTGCTTCTGGATGGGAGACCAGCCAGTGCCGCCGTGCTCTGTGGGCCAATGCATGGCCATCCAGCCCTTTTCGTTAAGGATTTTCTGCCAGCGGATGGTGTCTTCCTTGCCCAGGTGCTGGTTGTTCTTGACCTTGCTGGCAATGTCCTTGGGCAGCTTTTCATCCAGAAAGGCGCGCACTTCATCGCGAAACGCCAGTTCTTCCGGGGTGTAGTTGATATCCATCTTTGAACCTCTTGAAAGGTTGTTCTTTGCTTCGCAACCACTGTTGGAGCCTTGCTCGCAAGGCGAATTTTTTCTGCAATCTTCGCCTTGCAAGCAAGGCTCCAACGACGGGTTACAACATTCGTTTCTCAGCGGTAAAAGCCTTTGCCCTGCTCTGCCAGGTCGCTGAGCAGTTTGGCCGGCTTCCAGGCATCCGAGCCGGTTTGCTGATAGATCTCGTTGATCTTGTCGTGGATGGTTTTCACACCCACCTGGTCCGCCCAGAACAGCACACCGCCGCGGTACACCGGGAAGCCGTAGCCGTAGATCCAGATCACATCCACATCCAGCGGGCGGGCGGCGATGCCCTCTTCCAGGATCTTCGCCCCCTCGTTGACCATCACGTACATGCAGCGCTCCAGGATTTCCTGGTCGCTGATTTCACGGGGGTTAATCCCGTTATCACTACGATATGTAGCAATAATGCTCTCAACAGCCGGTGAAGGAACAGGGGTGCGGTCGCCGTCTTTATAGTCAAAAACGCCAGCCTGGGTCTTCTGCCCGAGACGACCGGCTTCCACCAGTTCGTCAGTCCAGTTGCGCGGCGGCGCGTTATCCGGGTCTTCCTTGCGCAGTTCCTCGCGGATGCGATAGCCCACATCCATACCGGCCAGATCAGACATGGCAAACGGCCCCATGGGGAAGCCCAGATCGAACAGTACCTTGTCCACCTGCTCCGGGCTGGCCCCTTCGTTGACCAGCTCGATGGCTTCCGCCTGGCGCTTGTGCAGCATGCGGTTGCCGACGAAACCATGGCACACGCCCACCAGCACACCGACCTTGCCGATGCGACGGCTCAGGTCCATGACAGTGGCGATCACTTCATCGGAGGTTTTTTCGCCACGCACGTTTTCCAGCAGCTTCATCACGTTGGCGGGGCTGAAGAAGTGCATGCCCATCACGTCTTCGGGACGGCGGGTGAAGCTGGCAATGCGATTCACGTCCAGGGTGGAGGTGTTGGTGGCGAGAATGGCGCCGGGTTTGCAGACCCGATCCAGCTCACTGAACACGGCCTTTTTTACGTCCATGTTCTCGAACACCGCTTCGATCACCAGGTCCACATCGCTCAGATCGTCGTAGCTGAGGGTGGGCTGAATCAGCGCCATGCGCTGCTCCACCTGCTGTTGGGTAATGCGGCCTTTCTTCGCGGTGTTTTCGTAGTTCTTGCGGATGATGGCGATGCCCTTTTCCAGGGCCTCTTCTTTCACCTCGAGAATCTTCACCGGAATGCCCGCATTGGCGAAATTCATGGCGATACCGCCGCCCATGGTGCCCGCGCCGATCACCGCCGCCAGCTTGATCTCGCGCTTGGGGGTATCCTTGTCGAGCCCTGGCACCTTGGCCACTTCCCGTTCGGCAAAGAACACATGACGCTGGGCCGCGGATTCGCTGGAAACCAGCAGCTTGAAGAACAGCTCCCGTTCCCGCTCCACGCCCTTGTCGTAGGGCAACTCCACCGCTGCCTTGACCGCCTTGATACAGGAAAACGGCGCCTTGAAGCCGCGCTGTTTTCTGGCAATGGATTGCTCGAAATGCTCGAACAGCTCGGCACTGGTGTCCCCGGGCACGTCCAGTTCGGAGAGTTTTCGCAGCGGCGCGCCATCGGCCACCAGCTTGCGGGCAAAGGCCAGTGCGCCATCCAGCAGATCGCCACTGACCACCTCGTCCACCAGACCCAGCTCCCGGGCCTCGGCTGCCTTGATGGGGTTGCCGCCCACGATCATTTCCAGGGCTTTCTGTGCCCCCACCAGACGCGGCAGGCGCTGGGTGCCACCGGCACCGGGCAGCAGGCCCAGCTTCACTTCCGGCAGGCCCAGGCGGGCGCTGTCCAGGGCCACGCGATAATCGCAGCCCAGCGCCACTTCCAGCCCGCCACCCAGGGCGGTGCCATGGATGGCAGCGATCACCGGCTTGTCGCTGGCTTCGTATTCATCAATCACCGCGGGCAGTACCGGCTGCTGGGGCGGCTTGCCGAATTCACGGATATCGGCGCCGGCCGGGAAGGTCTTGCCCTCGCCGATCACCACCACCGCCTTGATGCCATCGTCCGCCAGGGCCTCGCGTAGACAGTTCTGCAGTCCTTCCCGGACCCCATGGCCCAGCGCATTGACGGGGGGATAGTTGATTCGGATTACGCCAATATCGCTATCGCGACTGAGGCTGACCGGATGACTCATAGTACTCTCCTCGTTGAACTGCCATGCTCCGGTAGAGCCAGGCAGCACCTGCCCGGTCTGACGCCGGGTCAGGAAGATGAAATCTCGACGTATTATTTACCCGGCAATGAAACTGTTATCGCGCCGCCAGCGACGTTATTCGCTCCGCTCACCCTTCGGGCCGACCTGCGGTCGATGCTCCACTGCGCTACGCTCCGACGGCAGAGGGCGCACTGCTATTGCACAGGTATTTCATTGCCGCTTGATAACACTGATCTGCGATGCCTAATGGCGACGCACATAACTGTTAACTGCCCCCAGTATAAGCAAAGGCGGACCGCTTTCAATTATTTTGGAATAATATTTCATTATCTGAAGAAGACGAAAAAACAGGGCGCCAGGCGCCCTGCTTCCCCTCCTCGCCAGGTTACTCGCCCAGCACCTCGGAAATACGCTGCAGCTCAACGGTGCCACCTTTCTTGACGGTAGCGATGTTGGGATCGGCCATCATGCCACCCTTGGCATCGATTTCGGTCACGCCGTAGGGGTTATGCTCCTCCGCCAGGCTTTTCAGCGCATCGCCCATGGCCGCCCGGATTGCCTTGGCGTCCTCCACGGTACCGGCTTCCTTCATGGCCTGAACCACGGTATGCATGGCGAAATAGTTGTAGGCCACTTCGGTGGTGGGATCCTTGCCGTCATTCTGCGTGTGGTACTTGGCGACAAAATCCTTGGCGCCCTGCTCTTCGTACATGGTCAGCGGGACCACACCCACGGAGCCTTCCAGCATCTTGTAACCGCCAATGATCTTGGACATTTCGCCCATCTTGGCCTGGTCCATGATCACGAAGCCCCCTTTGAAGCCCAGCTGGCGGGCCTGCTTGGCCACCAACGCCGTGGGCTCGGAGGCCCCGCCAATGAACAGCACGTCCGGCTTCTCTGCCAGCACCTTGCTGACGCCGGTATAGAAGTCCGCCGACTTGTTGTAGTCCATGGGGTTATCCGCCACCACGGTACCGCCCATGGCTTCCCAGGTGGGTACGAATGCCTTGGTCCAGTACTTGGCGTAGTCATGGGTGGCATTGGCGATGGCCACTTTCTTGCCATTCTGTTCCATGGCGATCTTGGTGAACGGCTTCATGTAGCCGGTAAAGGTGGGCGGGATACGCACGGTCAGTTCATTGCCCTTCTCGGTCACGGTGGGCACCGAGGTATAGGACATCACCAGGAAATCATCCCGTTCATTGAACGCCTGCAACGCAAAGGTGCCACCGGAGTGCGGCGTAAAGATCACCGGTGCATTGTACTGCTGCACCAGGCGCTTGCCGTTCACCGCCGCCTGACTGGGGGCGTACTTGTCATCCAGGGATACCAGGTTGATCTCGTAGGTGTCATCACCCACCTTGAAACCACCCTTGTCGTTGATTTCCCGGGCAGCCATTTGCAGGCCTTCCAGGGTGTTCTGCCCGTACAAGGCGGCACCGCCACTCAGTGGCCCGGTGAAACCGATGGTCACGGTTTCGGCCGCCTGTGCGCCGCTGGCAGCCAGTGCGATGGCACTGGCGCAGGCCAGACGGCAGAAGCGCTTAACCAGTGTATTTTTTCCGTTGCTCATGAAACTCTCCCGTTATTATTTCAATCTTGTTGTGTAGCGCACACGTTGCGGGTGATCGCCTCAGGCCCCGATGTAGGCCTTGCGAATTTCTTCATTACCCAGCATCGCGTCTTTATCACCCTCCATCACCAGGCGACCGTTTTCGATCACGTAGGCGCGGTGAGCAATTTTCAGTGCGGCGAAGGCATTCTGCTCCGCCAGCAACACGGTGGTGCCCTGTTCGTTGATGCCCTTGATGGTTTCAAACATCTGCTTCACGACCAGCGGGGCCAGCCCCAGAGAAGGCTCGTCCAGCAGCAGCAGTTTCGGCCGCCCCATCATGGCGCGACCAATGGCCACCA
Source organism: Alcanivorax sp. (assembly GCF_014762765.1). Classification (GTDB taxonomy): domain Bacteria; phylum Pseudomonadota; class Gammaproteobacteria; order Pseudomonadales; family Alcanivoracaceae; genus Alcanivorax. The sequence goes on along the minus strand of NZ_JABURH010000113.1, from coordinate 41,255 downwards.
TCTGTTGCTGGCCGCCACTGAGGGATCCGGCGGGATGATCCTTCTTCTCATCCAGGATCGGGAACAACGCCAGCACCTGGTCCAGCGTCTTCTTCATGGCGACCTTGTCCCGGCGATGCACATAGGCACCCAGCATCAGGTTTTTCAGCACCGACATTTCCGGGAACAGCTTGCGTCCCTCCGGACACTGCACCACGCCACTCTGTACCAGGCCAGAGGGCTTCAGGCCGGTGACATCCTTGCCATTCAGGGAGATCCTGCCGGCAGTAGGTTTGAGCAAGCCGCTGATGGTATTGAACAGGGTGCTCTTGCCGGCGCCATTGGCGCCCAGCAATACCACCAGTTCACCCTCGCCCACGGTCATGGAGACTTTTTCCAGGGCCTTGAAGCTGCCGTAGCGGGCTTCCACATCGTTAAGCTGCAGCATCGTCATCACTCCCCAGATAGGCTTCGATTACCACCGGATTGTTGCGGATCTGTTCCGGGGTGCCTTCGGCAATTTTTTCACCGTGGTCCAGCACCATGATCTTGTCCGCCAGGCTCATGATCATGTCCATCTTGTGCTCAATCAGGCAGACGGTGACGCCGTGCTCCACCATCTTGCGGATCAGTGCTGCCAGGTTCTCGGTCTCCTCCGGGTTGATGCCGCCGGCGGGCTCATCCAGCAGCACCAGCTCCGGATCGGTAGCCAGGGCCAGCGCAAAGGCCACACGCTTTTTTTCTTCCTGGCTGATGTCCGCGGTAATGCGATGACCGATATGGGACAGGCCGACGAAATCCAGCACTTCCTGGGCCCGGGAACGACATTTTTTCTCTTCATCACGCAGACGCTTTGAGTTGATGATCACGTCCCACAGGCGCGACTGGGTGCGAAGACGGTGGCCCACGATCAGGTTGTCCAGCACAGTAGATTCATCGAACAGTGAGGTGGTCTGGAAGGTCCGCGCGATACCCAGCCGGGCAATGCGGTCACAAGCCATACCGGTGATATCCATACCCTGGTATTCGATGGAGCCTTCCGTGGGCGCCATGGCGCCGGCCACCAGATTGAAGAAAGTACTTTTCCCCGCACCGTTGGGGCCGATGATGGCGTTGATCTTGTTGGCGTCGAATTCGATGCTGACGTTGTTCACCGCCGCCAGACCACCGAACCGTTTGGTCAGGTTATTGATCTTAAGCATGGTTACCGGCCTCCTGATTGCGAGGTGTTACCGCCTTTTTCGTCTGCGACTTTTTTTCGCTGGCAGATTCCTTTTGGGCGGTTTCATGAGCTGCGGCCAGACGGCGACCACGCCAGGTCAGGAAGGTGCCCACCACACCGCGTGGGAAAAAGATCACCAGCACCACCAGCAGCGGGCCGAACACGATCATCCGGTACTCTTCCAGGAACTGCAGGGACTGGGTCAGCCAGGTAATCGCCAGGGTGCCGAACAGCGGCCCCATCAGGGTGCCGATGCCACCCACCAGCAGGAAGGTAATCATGTCGAAGGTATGCACTACGTCGGCTTCTGCCGGGCCGATAAAGCGCACCATGCCGGCATACAGCGCACCGGCCACACTGGCGTAGGTGGTGGACAGCACGAATGCCAGTACCTTGTTGCGCATCAGGTTGATACCCAGGGACGCGGCCAGCTCGTCACTGATACGAATGGCCCGGAAACTGCGGCCCAGCAGGGAGTTGGCAATCCGCGCCGCCAGCCAGATGGACAGCACCATGAACACCAGAGCCAGGTAATAGAACGGCGTGGTTTCGGTGAAATCCACCAGGCCGAATCCGCTCGGCGCCGGAATATTGATAATGCCCAGGGCACCGTGGGTCAGCTCCTCCCATTTATCGATCAACAGATAAATGATGAAGCCCACACAGAGGGTAAAGATGGCGAAGTAGTGCTCTTTCAGGCGCAACGACACCACCCCGGCCAGGAAACCCAACAAGGCACCGGCAATACCCGCTGCCACGAAGGCCCACCAGAACGCCCAGCCATGATCCACGGTGAGAATCGCCAGGGTATAGGCGCCGATGGCAAAGAAGCCGCCATGGGCCAGATTCAACTGGCCACAAAGCCCGGTGATGATATTCATGCCGTAGACCGCAATGGCCCAGACAAACGCCAGTGCCATCACGTAGATCTGGTATTCATTGCTCGCCACGAAGGGGAACAGCAGTGCCGCGACGATCATCACGATCTTCATCGCCGGCGTCATGAAAAAATCGGAAATCTTGTGCAGGGCGTTCATTAGCGCACCCCCTTGGTGAACAGACCGATGGGCTTGATGGAGAGAATCACCACCAGCAAGGCGAAGGCGATGATGTCCTTGTAGTCGGTGGAGATGTAGAAGCCACCAAAGGCTTCCGCAAAACCGATGATCAAGCCGCCGACAATGGCACCGGGAATGGAACCCATGCCGCCGAGGATGATGATCACAAAGGCTTTCATGATCAGCAGATGCCCCATGGCCGGATACACCAGGTTAATCGGCGCGAACAGGGTGGCCCCCACCGCCGCCAGCACCCCGGAGATGGCAAAGGTCATCATCGCCACCCGGTTGGCATCGATCCCTACCAGGAAGGCCCCTTCCCGGTTCTGGGCCATGGCCACAATGGTGGAGCCGGTCATAGTCTTCTTCAGGAACAGGTGCAGAACCGCCATCAGCGTGAACGCACCGACAATAATCAGCACCCGCTGGGCCGGCATGGTCAGGCCGGCAAATTCGACGATACCGGTATAAGGCGTGGGCATGCGGCGGAATTCCGCGCCCCAGTGCATCTGCACCAGCGCTTCCAGAAACAGCATGATGCCGATGGCGGCAATCTTGTCGTGGATTGGCGGCGCATCACGCAAGGGGTTGAACACCAGTCGCTCGCACAACACCGCCAGCAACGCCACAGCACCGGCGGCGCCAAGCATGGCCAGCCAATAGTTGGCGCCAACATCGACCATGATCACGTAGGACACATAGGCGCCCACCATATAGAGCGCCCCGTGGGCAAAGTTCGGTACGTGCAAAATGCCGTACACCAGGGTCAGCCCCAGGGCCACCAGCCCGTAGATGCTGCCCAGCGTCAGGCCGTTAAGCACTTGCTGCATGAATAAGTCCAAGGCAAAGCCTCCTGTATGGGGGAACCGCCGCTCAGTGGCATTGGCGTTTCCCGTTTTTCCTTTGTTATGTCAGCCCCTGCGACGTAGCGCTGCCGCGTAGGTTTTATTGTGGTGCTGACGGGGTGCTAGCAAGCCTGCTGTTTCTGCTCACTGGCCCATTCCTGCTCCTGCAGGGCTCGCCACATCACCTTGCCAGTGGGCGAACGGGGCAGCTCATCGCGAAACTCCACCACCTCTGGCACCTTGTAGGCGGCCATTTCTTCCTTGCACCAGTCGATGATGGCCTGCTCGGTGAGCGTGCCTTTCATCTCGTTGCGCAGAACCACACAGGCTTTCACGGTTTCACCGCGACGGGGGTGGGGAGTGGAAATCACGCAGCTTTCCTGGATGGCCGGGTGGCGGTACATGAGGCTTTCCACCTCGGCGGGCCAGACCTTGAAGCCGGACGCATTGATCATCCGTTTGACCCGATCGACGATGAAGAAATAGCCCTCTTCGTCGTGGTAACCCAGATCACCGGTGCGGAAGAAACGCTTGCCATCCAGCTCGACAAACACCTTTTGCGTTTCCTGGGGACGCTTCCAGTAGCCCTGGAACACCTGTGGGCCATGGATGAGGATTTCCCCCACTTCACCCGGCCCCAGTTCCCTGCCGGTCTGGCCGTCGTCTTCCACTGCCACAATGCGTGAATCGATATCGAATACCGGAATCCCCAGACACTGGGACTTGGGGTTATCGGTGGGATTGATGTGGGTGCCGGCAATGGTTTCGGACAGGCCATAGCCTTCCATGTAACGCAGTCCGGTGATCTGGAAGAGTTTGTCGGAGACTGCCGCGGGCATGGCCGCCCCGCCGCCACCGATATTCTCCAGGGAAGACAGGTCGTATTTCTCCACGTCCGGATCGGAGAGCAGGTCGATGGCCATGGTGACGATATTCACCCAGCGGCTGACTTTGTAACGCTCAATCAGCGTGGCCGCCACGCGACGATCCCAGCGGGTCATCAAGACGATCAATGAGCCGCCATAGATCGGCGTATTCATGGAGCCCTGCATGCCGGTTACATGAAAGTACGGCAGCGTGGCCAGGGTCACCGACTCGGTGGTGCCATGACTCCAGATCGCCCCCTGGACACAGGTGGCCATCACCGAACCATGGGTGTGCATGCACCCCTTTGGCGCTCCGGTGGTCCCGGAGCTATAGGGAAACACCGCCAGATCGTCCGGGCCGACCAACAGTTCGCCGGGGGATTCACCGGCACCAATGGCGTCTTTCCAGGCAATGTGCGCGGGATGGTTCAGCGCCACCGCCGGCGCTTCCACCTCGGCGGGCAGCGGCAGGTCCGTGTCACGGGTGAGGTAATCGCTGTAGGCCGCCACGATCACATGGCGCAGGTTCACCATGCCCACCACCGGGGCCACCGCCGGCAACAATTCCTGGCCACAGATGGCCACGGCGGCATCGGTATCCTCCAGGTAATGCTCCAGTTCGGCGGCCCGGTTCATGGGGTTCACCGGCACCACAATGGCATTGGCACGGAGGATGGCGTAGTAACTGATGATGAACTGGGGGGCGTTCTGCATGAACAGCAGCACCCGGTCACCCTTCTCCACGCCCAGCGATTGCAGGTAACCCGCCAGGGCATCCACCTGCTGCTTGAGCTCCGCGAACGTGATGGGGCTGTCGTAATAGTTGATTGCATCCCGGTGGGGATAACGCAGGGCCGAAACCTCCAGATTGGTATAGAGGCTGGTCTGCGGCAGGCTGAGGTGGCGCGGCATATTCTCCGGCCAGACCGCATAGTGCCGATCAAACATGTTGTGCTCTCCCGCGGCGCTTTTATAAGCGCCTTTTATTTGTGTTGCTGCTGTAGCGAATGCTGAAGGGAATCGGCGGTCCCACCGCCCTTCAGCGGAAACAAGATGTTGACTCGCCAGTCAATCTGACATGGCTCGGGAAGGCCGTCAATACTATTTTGGAATGACGTTTCGTTTTTTGAAACGAAATCTGACAAAGGCTGGAAAAGGGGTTTTTCGGGGAGGGACCAAAAACATACCACCGGGTATGTGGTCTGCACAGACCAGTTGTCGGAAATGCGGACCGGTATTTCAATGGGATGTTCAGGCGCCGGTATCAATCTCCGGGACGCTGACGCAGGGAGGGAGCATGCTGCAGGGCGAACAGGCAGGTATCGACAAAATCCGTGGCTGCCCGCTCCAGGTCCAGCACCTCTGGATCGAGTAGCCAGTACATGATCACGCCGGTGAGCTGGCTGTGTAACCAGCTAACGGCCTTTCCCGTATCCAGACTTTCCGGGAGCTGGCCGCGGGCAATGGCGTTGGCAAAGGTCCGCGCCAACCGCGCGGAGGAGTCCCGACAGGCTTCACGCTGGCGATCCAGCAAATCGGCATTCTCACCGCTGAACTCGCATTTCTGGAACATGATCTCGAAAAGCCGTCGCTGGCCGGGATCACAGACCGCTTGCTGTAACAGAAAGACCATAAACTCGCGCAGGCGCCCCAGTGGATCCGGCTCGCTGACATCCTCTGCCCGCTCCGCCAGACTGTCGAATGGCAAGCGACTGCGATCCACCATGGCCATGAACACATCATGCTTGTTTTTGAAGTGCCAGTAGATCGCCCCTCGCGTCACCCCGGCCTCGCTGGCAATATCTTTTAAAGAGGCGGACAGTACCCCTTTACGGTGAAAAACCTGCTCGGCGGCATCCAGGATCTGAGCCCGGGTTTGCAGCGCTTCTGCCTTCGTTCGCCTGACCATGGGAGACTCTTATGGGCGTGAAAAAATCAAATGGATTCCGCGTTCGGGTCTATACATACATCACTGAATGTATATACTGAACCTGATTCATATTTCCTGCAAGCAGCGCCCGCTCACCGAGCCGGTGCCTGACGGCGTGTATTAAAACTAGAGGTGATTATGCGCAGCGGTTTGATTCTCTCCTTCCTGGCAGGCGCCCTTGCCCTGCAGCTCGGCGGTTGCAGTGACGGCGACCAGGCCGGACAGCAACAGCAGCAACAGGCGCCGCAGGTTGGCTTCATTACGGTAAAGGCTCAATCCACCACCCTCAGCCGGGAGCTGCCCGGGCGCACCACCGCTCACCAGATTGCCGAAGTGCGCCCGCAGGTAAGCGGCGTGATCGAACAGCGCCTGTTCGAAGAAGGCCAGAAGGTGGAAGCCGGGCAACCTCTCTACAAGATCGACTCCCGGACCTACCAGGCTGCCGTGGACTCTGCACGGGCGGAGCTGGCCCGGGCCCAGGCCACCCTGAACTCCAACACCCTGCGCGTGGATCGCTTCAAGACCCTGCTGGAACGCCGCTCCGTGAGCCAACAGGAATATGACGAAGCCAAAGCGGCCCTGGACGAGAACAAGGCCGCGGTGGCCGCCGCCCGCGCCAACCTGAAAAGCGCGCAGATCAACCTGGACTACGCCACCATTGAGGCGCCGATCAGCGGCCGCATCGGGCGCTCCACCGTCACGGCCGGCGCCCTGGTCACCGCCAACCAGGCCAACGCCCTGGCCACCATCCGCCAGCTGGACCCCATTTACGTGGACCTGACCCAGTCCAGCATTGAGCTGCGTCGTCTGCGCCAGGCCATGGAAGCCGGCGAATTGCAGCAGGTCAGCGATGATGAAGCACGCATTACCCTGATCCTGGAAGACGGCAGCGAGTACAGCAAGGCCGGCGCCCTGCAATTCTCCGAATACGCAGTGGACGAAAGCACCGGCTCGGTGACCCTGCGCGCCCTCTTCCCCAACCCGGATGGTGATCTGCTACCGGGCATGTTTGTCCGCGGTCGCTTGCCCGAGGGCCAGCGCGAAGATGCCATTCTGGTTCCCCAGAAAGGCATTACCCGTGACCCCACCGGCCAGGCCAGCGCCATGCTCATCGACGAGAACAATATGGTGAAGAAGGTGAACGTGGTCACCGAACGGGCCGTGGGTAGTCAGTGGCTGATCGCCAGCGGCCTGGAACACGGAGACCGGTTGATCGTGGATGGGCTGCAAAAAATCCAGCCCGGCATTCCGGTTAGCCCCGTGGATACCCAACAGCAGGCTCAAGCCTCCCAGGCCCCCGCCACTCAAGGCGGGGATCAACGCTCAGCGCAATAACGCGACGTAACGAGAAACGGGAATACCATGGCCAGATTCTTTATTGACCGCCCGATTTTTGCCTGGGTTATTGCCATCATCATGATGATGGCCGGTGCCCTGGCTATTTATACCCTGCCGGTGGAACAGTACCCGGCAGTGGCCCCGCCAGCGGTGACCATTGCCGGTAACTATCCCGGCGCCTCGGCAAAGACCGTGGAAGATTCGGTCACCCAGGTGATTGAGCAGCAGATGACGGGCATCGATAACCTGCTCTACATCGGCTCCAGCAGCGACTCCTTTGGCAACGCCCAGATCACGCTGACGTTCGCCCCGGGTACCGACGCGGATATCGCCCAGGTGCAGGTGCAGAACAAGTTGCAACTGGCTACCCCACTACTGCCCCAGGAAGTACAGCAGCAGGGTCTGCAGGTCAGCAAATCCTCGGATTCGTTTCTGATGGTGGTGTCATTTTCCTCCGAGGACGGCAGCCTCAGCCGGGCCGACCTGGCGGACTATGTGGCCTCCAATGTGCAGGATCCGATCAGCCGGGTACCCGGTGTCGGCAAGATCCAGCTGTTCGGCTCCCCCTACGCCATGCGCATCTGGCTCGATCCCAACAAGCTCAACAAGTACGATCTGACGCCTCAGGACATCACCCAGACGATTCAGGTACAGAACAACCAGGTCGCCAGTGGTCAGCTCGGTGGCGCCCCGGCGGTGGAAGGCCAGCAGCTCAATGCCAACATCATCGCCCAGACTCGATTGGAAGATACCGAGCAGTTTCAGAACATCCTGCTCAAGGTAAATCCGGATGGCTCCCAGGTGTTCCTGCGGGATGTGGCGCGGGTGGAACTGGCAGCCCAGAACTATGACGTGGTGGGACGCTATAACGGCCAGCCTGCCGCCGGCCTGGCCATCAGCCTGGCCTCCGGCGCCAACGCGCTGGACACCGCTGATGCGGTGCGCGCCCGCCTGGAAGAATTGAAGCCTTTCTTCCCCGACAAGATGGAAATGGATTATCCCTACGACACCACTCCGTTCGTGGAGATCTCCATCGAGGAAGTGGTACATACCCTGTTCGAAGCCATCGTGCTGGTGTTCCTGGTGATGTACCTGTTCCTGCAAAACTTCCGCGCCACCCTGATTCCCACCATCGCGGTGCCGGTGGTCCTGCTCGGCACCTTCGGTGTGCTGGCCGCCTTCGGCTTCTCCATTAACACCCTGACCATGTTCGGCATGGTGCTGGCTATTGGTCTGCTGGTGGACGATGCCATCGTGGTGGTGGAGAACGTGGAACGGGTTATGCACGAAGAAGGCCTGCCCCCCAAGGAAGCCACCCGTAAATCCATGGGCCAGATCACCGGTGCCCTGGTGGGTATTGCCCTGGTACTGTCAGCGGTATTTATCCCCATGGCATTCTTCCCCGGCTCCACCGGGGCGATTTACCGGCAGTTCTCGATCACCATTGTGTCCGCCATGGTGCTGTCCGTGCTGGTTGCCCTGATCCTCACCCCGGCGTTGTGTGCCACCATGCTCAAGGCCAAGGATGCAGAGCACCAGACCAACAAGGGTTTCTTCGGCTGGTTTAACCGCACCTTTGATCGCAGCAGCCTGGCCTACCAGGGTCGGGTGGAAAAAATCCTGGGCCATCGTGGCCGCTATCTGTTGATCTATGTGGTGATTGTCGGTGTGCTGGGCTTTTCCTTCATGCGCCTGCCTTCCAGCTTCTTGCCGGAAGAGGATCAGGGCATGATGTTTACCCTGGTCACACTGCCGGCCGGCTCCACCCAGGAGCAGACCGTGGACGTGCTGAAGAAGATGGAGAATTACTATCTCAACGAGGAGACCTCCGCCGTTGATGGCCTGTTCACCGTGGCTGGTTTCAGTTTTACCGGCCAGGGCCAGAATGCCGGGCTGGCGTTCATCAACCTGAAGGACTGGTCCGAACGGAACCTGGAAACGGATGGCGTCAACCAGGTAGTGGGCCGCTCCATGGGCTTCTTTGCCAGCATTCGTGAAGCCATGATCTTTGCCCTCAACCCGCCTTCGATCCCTGAACTGGGTAACGCCAGTGGCTTCGATTTTCAGCTGCTGGACCAGGCCGGTCGCGGTCACGAGGCACTGATACAGGCCCGTAACCAGTTACTGGGCATGGCCAGCCAGGACCCTCGCCTGGCCGGGGTACGTCCCAACGGACTGGAAGACAGCCCACAATATCAACTGGATATTGACCAACAGAAAGCCAAGGCGCTGGGGCTCAGCATCAGCGATATCAACAGCACCCTGCAGATTGCCTGGGGCTCGAGCTATGTGAACAACTTTGTCGACCGGGGCCGGGTAAAACGGGTGTATGTACAGGCTGACGCCCCCTATCGCATGCTGCCGGAAAACATTGATGACTGGTATGTGCGCAACAACCAGGGCGAAATGGTGCCATTCTCCGCCTTTGCCACCGGCCACTGGACCTACGGCTCACCCAAACTGGAGCGTTACAACGGCGTTTCCTCGGTGAACATCCAGGGCAACGCGGCACCAGGCTACAGTACCGGCGACGCCATGGATGCCATGGAGGAACTTACCGCCAAGTTGCCAGCCGGGTTCGGCTCCGAATGGACCGGCCTGTCCTATCAGGAACGCCAGTCCGGAGATCAGGCACCGGCCCTGTATGCGATTTCCCTGCTGGTGGTATTCCTTTGCCTGGCAGCGCTCTACGAGAGCTGGTCCATTCCCTTCGCGGTAATGCTGGTGGTACCGCTCGGCGTGATCGGTGCCGTACTGGCTGCCACCTTCCGCGGGTTGGAGAACGATGTGTTCTTCCAGGTCGGCCTGCTCACCACCATCGGGCTTTCAGCAAAGAACGCCATTCTGATTGCAGAATTTGCCCTGGAGTTGGAGCAGAAAGGCGAGCACCTGGTCAAGGCCACCCTGGAAGCGGTACGCATGAGGCTACGCCCCATCCTGATGACCTCACTGGCCTTCATGCTCGGGGTTACCCCGCTGATGATCAGCACTGGCGCCGGCGCCGGCGCCCGTAACGCCATCGGTACGGGGGTATTCGGGGGCATGCTCACCGCGACGGTGCTGGCGATTTTCTTTATTCCGCTATTCTATGTGGTGGTACGCAAGCTCGCCGGCGTTCCGCTGAATGGCAAGCCAAAAGAAAAAACGGCCCATTGACCCCTCTTCATAACTGCCAGGCACACCTTTTCCGTGTGCCTGGCATTTCTCCCCCCTTCCACATCCCCTTACCGACGCCCGTTCGTCGCTCCTCAATTTTCGTCTGTCCCCTGCGTGAAGCTTGCGTGAATCGAACCATGGTACTTATAGCACCAACATAGGCATGACAATTTTTGTGAAGCAGATTTGGAAAAAAAGACACTGATCGGGTAATTGGCGAACATCGACAAAACAACACCGTTCGTCCTCAACCTCTTTCGTTTTCCTTATCTGCACATATAAAAATAGTTGCGCCTTCTCTAATGGGGGAAGCGGCATACGCTGCTTCACAGATCTCAACCGAGATCCGGGGAACGTAATGGAAGTAGCAGCGACACAGGGAAGGGTCATGGACAGACTCAACATCCTGGTGGTGGACGACAGCACCGCCATACGAAGCCTTATCACCGCCAAATTGCACGAACTGGCAACCGGCAGCTATGAACTGGACATTGTCCAGGCTGCCGATGGCAGCCAGGCACTGGCATGCGCCGAAAAACGTCCCTTTGATCTGATCTTCCTTGATGTGGAAATGCCAGTCATGGGGGGCCTCGAGGCCTGCAGCGCTCTGCGCCAGAAAGGCAGCCCGGCTCGCATTGCAATGCTCTCCAGCAAGACCTCCGCAGAAGCTCATCTGGCCGGTCGTCAGGCCGGGTGCGACAACTATCTTGTCAAACCCCCGCATGACGCTGATCTGCGTTCCATCTTACGACTGGCTTCATTGCGCAAACTCGCCGCCGGCTGAACAGCAACGTCGATACCAATAACAATGCATGACAGGTTCAAGGGGAGAAGGCCCAATGCAGGAAAACGACAAGGCACTGCAAAGTTTTCTGATCGAAAGTGATGAAAATCTGGGGCAACTGGAACAGGACATTGTGGCGCTGGAACGCTCACCGCAGGACAGTGAACGTATTGCCAGCGCCTTCCGGGCAATCCATACCATCAAGGGCACCTGCGGATTTTTCGGCTTCACACAGCTGGAAACCCTGAGCCATGCCCTGGAAGATATCCTCGGCGCCATGCGCGACGGAGATCAGCACATGGACCTGCCACATGCCACCGCGCTGCTTGACGGGGTGGATGAAATCCGTGTTTTCCTCAAGCGTATCCACAATGATGGTAAAGACGGTGAGCCGGCACCACAGGCCTTGATTGACCGGTTACATGCATTGATCCCCTCCCGTACGCAAAATGACGCTGCCACCAGCTCACCTCAAATCGCACAGGAAACCCCTGAACCGACAAAGCCTGAGCCAGCAGAACCGGCGACAACCAGCGAGCAAGATGTCATGCCGGTGAGCGACGGCTCCTCACCGGAAAAAACAGAGCAGGAAAACACCACCCCACAGCAGACAGGAAAGAGCGACACCACCGTACGCGTGGATGTGGTGCTGCTGGACAAGTTGATGAATGTGGTAGGCGAACTGGTGCTCACCCGCAACCAGCTACTGCAGCACACCGCCAGCCAGAACGACGCTCAACTGGTCAACTTGTCCCAGCGTCTCAACATGGTCACCAGTGAGCTGCAGGAAGGGCTGATGCAGACCCGCATGCAGCCCATTCGAAATGCCTGGTCCACCTACCCTCGCCTGCTTCTGGATCTGGAAAGAAAAACCGGCAAACGGGTAACTCCGGTACTCAGGGGCGGGGACACAGAACTGGATCGCAGTCTGCTCGAAGCCATTCGCGACCCGCTCATTCACCTGGTTCGCAACGCGGTCGATCATGGCATCGAGACGCCGGAACATCGCCGCGCCAGAGGCAAACCGGAAACCGGCACCCTGACCATGAGTGCCTATCACGAAAGCGGCAACGTCACCGTGGAAGTCAGCGACGATGGCGCGGGGCTGGACAGTGACAAAATTATCCGGCGTGCCATGGAAGCCGGGCTGGTACGGCCAGAGCAGGCGGAACAGCTCACCGAACAGGAAAAGATCCGCTATATATTCGAACCCGGGTTCTCCACTGCGGACACTGTCAGCGATCTGTCAGGCCGCGGCGTGGGCCTGGATGTGGTGCGAACCAATGTGGAGCGCATCGGCGGCTCCATTGATATCAAGAGCATCCCCGGCCGTGGCACCACACTGAAACTGAAAATCCCGCTCACCCTCGCCATTGTCCCTGCTTTGATCGTGCGTTGCCTGCATCAGCGTTTCGCCATTCCCCAGGTCAACCTGATGGAAGTGGTCTACGTGGAGGCCGACCGTCTCGAAAAGGATATCGAGACAGTCCACGATGCCCTGGTCTATCGGCTTCGGGGCAGATTGCTGCCACTGGTCGACATGCGCTCTCTGATGCAGATGGGCGACAAGGAAACCCATAAAGATCAGTTCATTCTGGTGCTCACCGCCGACCAGCAGGAATTCGGGCTGCTGGTGGATGACGTTCGCGATACGGAAGAAATCGTGGTCAAACCCCTGGGTAGACTCCTCAAGGACAACCCCTGTTTTGCCGGCGCCACCATCATGGGCGATGGCCGGGTAGCGTTGATTCTGGATGTTAAGTCCACGGCCGACTTTGCGGGTGTTACCCGCCACGAGCGCAAACTGCGCCAGCTGGAAAACCCGCTAGACGCAGAAACCCAACCCATTCGCGCCGCCGAGAGCTACCTGCTGGTACGCCCGGATGGCAGCACTGGCCGCTCCGCCATCGCCCTGTCGAGAGTGTCACGCCTGGAGGAAATCAGTACCGATCTGATCGAATACTCCGCCGGCCGGGAAGTGATTCAGTATCGGGGTGGCATTCTGCCGCTGATTCGTCTTGGCGACGCCAACCGTAGCACTCCGGCTGACCAAGAGATTATCCGCATTGTGGTGCAACCCACCGACTTCGGCGAAGTGGGCCTGGTGGTCAACGACATCATCGATATCGTCAGTGACGACGAAGCTGCCATACAACAAAGCGCCCAGACCGAAGGCATCCTTGGCGCTGGCATCCTGCAAGGCCATGTGACGGACTTTATCGATTGTGAAGCCTTGTTCAGCCGCTTCCATGGCAAGCAAAGAAGTGAGGACAGCAATGGAAACTAAACAACTGATCTGCACGTTTTCCGTTGCGGGAAAGCACTACGGCGTGGTGGTCGACAATGTTCAGGAAGTGCTCGCCAACCACCAGATTACCGATATTCCGCTGGCACCTCCCGGAGTACTCGGGCTGATGAATATCCGCGGACGTATCGTGCCGGCCATCGCCCTGCGCAAGGTGCTGCGGTTACCCGGCGAAAGCGACGAAGAAGACACCATCAACATCGTCATCAATCACGGTGGCGAACAGGTGGGGCTGATGGTGGACCGCATTGGTGACATTGTCAGCGTGCAGCCAGAAGAGATCGAACCACCACCGGAAACACTCAAGGGGGCACCACGAAAATTCATGCGCGGCGTTTTCCCGGTCCAGGGCACGCTTTATCTGTTACTGGACCTGGACACCCTGCTGGCGGACGAACTGTGCAGCCGCTCAGCCAGTCGCGCGTCACACTCAGTATTGCAATAACAAGGACAACACGGGGATAGACAGCAATGACAGATAATCTGGATCACGCAAACGACAACTCTCTCTATAGCCAGGTAGGTGGCGAAGCCGCTGTCCGAGCCGTGGTAACCGAGTTTTACAACCGGGTGCTGGAAGACCAGGCTCTGGCCCCTTACTTCCGCCACAAACAACGCAAAGGCCTGGAAGAATCCCAAGTGCAGTTCTTCACCCAGGCCCTGGGCGGGCCGAAGATTTATCAAGGTCCGTCCATGGCCGATGCCCACAAGAACCTGCATATCACCGCCAGAAACTTCGACCGGGTAGCCGTTCACCTGAAAGAGACATTGGAGTCTCTGGGTGTGGAGTCTGACCACGTCGATACCATCATGAATACCGTTGCGCCATTGAAGGGGGACATCGTGAACGAAAACGCCACAGACACAACCAACGGCAGCAGCCAGCCGACCCATAACGACAACGCCCTTCGCGATGTGGACACCAGCAAGTCCGTCACAGACAGCCTGGAAGGCGTAAAAAGCACCATGGCCAGCTTGCAAGCCAACGTGTTTGTCGCTGATACCAATCTCAACATCGTCTACATCAACCCACGTGCTGCAGAAACCCTGTCGACCATTGCACAACCAATCTTCAAGACCTTCGGGGTCAAGATCGAGGATATCCTCAACGGCCATATTCACCGCTTTCACCGCGACCCGAAACGGGTGGAAACCATTCTCCGTGACCCCAAGGCCATGCCCCACTCTGCCGACTTCAACTTCGGTGGCGTGACCCTGCGCACCCGCATCAATGCGGTGATTAGCTAGGAAGAAAAAATCATCGGCTACACCGTTTGCTGGGAAGACGTGACCACAGAGCTGCGCCAGGAGAACGAATTCCGGCGTGTGATGAACATGGTGGACCAGATGCCCACCAATGTTTTCCTCTGTGACCGGGATCTGAAAATCATCTATCTGAATCCGGCCGCCACGGCCACTATGGAAAAGCTGGAATCCTACCTGCCCATCAAGGCAAGCGAACTACTGGGCGCCAACATTGATGTTTTCCACAAACAGCCAGAACACCAGCGCCGCATTCTGTCCGATCCCACCAACCTGCCTTATCGCGCACGTATCAATATTGGTGACGAGAAAGCCGACCTGCTGGTAAACGCGATCTACGACGCGGAAGGTAACTATGTGGGCCCCATGCTCACCTGGGAAATCATCACCGAGAAAGTGCTTCTGGAAGAGCGTATTCGCGGCACCGTGGAAGTGCTGGCCACCTCCTCCGAGGAAATGATTGCCACCAGTGACCAGATGGGCTCCAACGCCGGCGTTACCAGTAGCCAGGCAAATTCCGCAGTCCGCACCGCCGAAGACATCAATGAAAACGTGCAGGCAGTATCCAGCGGTATCGAGGAAATGGGTGCCAGCATCAAGGAAATTGCCAAGAACGCTACCGACGCCGCCCGCGTGGCCGACGAGGCTGTGAGCATTGCCGAAGGTACCAACACCACCATCAGCAGCCTGGGCACCAGCAGCGCGGAGATTGGCAAAGTGATCAAGGTGATTACCGGCATTGCCCAGCAAACCAACCTGCTGGCACTCAATGCCACCATTGAAGCTGCCCGCGCCGGGGATGCCGGTCGAGGCTTTGCCGTGGTCGCCAATGAAGTGAAGGAACTGGCCAAAGAAACCGGCCGCGCCACCGAGGACATCGGCCAGAAGATCGAGGCCATCCAGGTGGATGTGAAAGGCGCCATCGAAGGCATCGCCCGTATCAGTGAGGTAATTCACCATATCAGCCAGGTTCAGGGCTCCATTGCCTCCGCGGTGGAAGAACAGACCATTACCACTAACGAAATGGGCCGTCGTGTCGCCGACGCCGCCAAGGGCACCAACGAAGTAGCCGGTAATATCGGTGGCGTTGCCGAAGCGGCGAAAAGCACCAATGCCGGTGTGGACAGCATGCGTCAGGCAGCCACCGATCTGGCCAAACTGGCCGCAGACCTGCAGACCCTGGTGGTGGATGCAGAGCGCACCGGACGCGCGGACAACCAGAAATAATGAGGGACCAAAATCATGGCTACCACACAAGCACTGGTCATTGATGACTCCCGGGCCATGCGCCTGATCCTGGGCGACCTGCTTCAGCAGTTGGGTTATGAAACTACCGAAGCCGGTGATGGCCAGCAGGCCATCACCCTCTTGGAGGGGGATGACACCATCCCCACTCTGGCCCTGGTGGACTGGAACATGCCGGTCATGAATGGCCTGGAATTTATCCGCGCGGTGCGACAGAAGCATTGCTATAGCGATATGAAATTACTGGTGGTTACCAGTGAAGCGGAAGTGGGCCAGATGGTGGAAGCCCTGACCGCCGGCGCCGATGAATACCTGATGAAACCGTTTTCCTCTGAGGCCCTTGCCTGCAAGCTGGAAATGATGGGGCTGCAGAGAGCAGAGAGAGCATGAGTAACATTCGTGTCTTTCTAGTGGATGATACTGCCGCAGTGCGGCATATCCTCACCCAGATTCTGGAAGAAGATCCTGACATCGTTGTGGTGGGCACAGCTTCCGATGGACGACAGGGCCTCGATCGTCTGCAGCGGGTAGAAGCGGATCTGCTAATCCTGGATGTGGAAATGCCCGGTATGGGCGGACTGGAAATGCTCAAGGAGCTGAAGGTAAGCCGCCCGGAACTGCCGGTGCTGGTGTTCAGCTCCATTACCGAGCGCGGCGCCATGGTAACCATCGAGGCCCTGTCGCTGGGCGCCAGCGACTATGTGCCCAAACCCGCCATGGTGGGCACTGCCGCAGAAGCCCGTGACTACATCAAGAACAGCCTGCTGGGAAAAATCAAAACCCTGTTGCGACGGGACAGCAAACCATCAGTAACACCGACACCTCGCCCCCGTCCCGTAGCATCACAGCTCCAGCATCACCGCATTCCATCGCGGGTGGATCTGGTGGTAATTGGCGCCTCCATGGGCGGGCCACGAGCCTTGGGTCAACTGATCCCGGCCCTGCCCGGTGATTTCCCGGTTCCAATTCTGGTGGTGCAGCACATGCCGGCGGTGTTTACCCGCGCCCTGGCCACACGCCTGGACCAGAACGCATCGTTATGCGTGGCTGAATGCGACAGTAGCCAACGTGCCGAACCGGGTCAGGTCTGGCTGGCCGCCGGTGACTATCACATGACCGTGGATAAGGTTGGTGACCACACCCTGGTCGCTCCCCAGCGCAGCGAGCCGGTGAACTTCTGCCGACCCGCCGTGGATATTCTGTTTGCCAGTGCAGCCAAAGCCTATGGTCCCAATGTGCTGGCCGTGGTGTTGACCGGTATGGGCCAGGATGGCCTGGAAGGCTGTCGCCAACTGGCCAAGGCCGGCGCACAAATACTGGTACAGGACCAACCCACCAGCGCGGTATGGGGCATGCCTGGGGTCGTATCACGAGCCGGCCTCGCCTGCGCGGAGCTTCCGTTGCAAGACATGGCTGCGGAGATTATGCGACGGGTTAACCGGGGCCGACCCACGTTTCGTGCACGACAGCGAGCCGCCATGAATCCCGAGGTACACGGATGAGCTGTATCAACGAACACAGCTACTTAACCCTGTGCAACCTCCTCTGTGACCAGATCGCGCTCAGCTTGCCGCCGGATAAAGTGTATCTGGCCGAGGCCCGGTTGCAGAACCTAGCCAAACAACACACCCATGGCGACATCAATGCGCTGATCGAAAAAGCCTCCACTGTCGCTGACGATGCACTGCGGACGGAGCTGGTGGAAGCCATGGCAATCAACGAAACCTATTTTTTCCGCGACCCGATTCTCAGCCAGAGCTTTCTGGACACCATGGTCCCTTCCCTGCTTGAAAAGCGACGGCGCGACAAAACCTTGCGCATCTGGAGCGCTGCCTGCAGCACTGGTCAGGAAGCCTATAGCGTGGCCATGCTGCTGGACCAACACTTCCCGCAATTGAAAGACTGGGAGGTCACCCTGGTCGCCAGCGATTTCTCCCAGTCCGCACTGAACAAAGCGCAACAGGGCTGTTACGGCCTGAACGAGATGAACCGGGGGTTGCCCGCCCGCAACATGGCGCTCTATTTCGAACAGCAGGGCCTGGACTGGCAGGTCAAACCGGCAATTCGCGAGCGAATCAGCTTTCAGAAAATCAACCTGGTCCGGGAATGGCCGGACAACCTGCCCGTGTTCGACATCGTACTGCTGCGCAATGTGCTGTTGTACTTTTCCATGGAGGACCGCCAGCGGGTACTGGGCCGAGTGCGCAAACATACCGCCAATGACGGTTACCTGCTGCTTGGCTCCACCGAAAGCCTGGAAAAATCCGCTGGCTTTGTCCCGGCCATTCCCGGAAGTCATCGCCCTTTTTACCAACCCGCTTGAAGGTGCTCACATGGATATGTCGTCACAACCCGCCATACTGTCACAGAAAATTGCCCGTATCGGCGCCAATGTGCTCAGTGATTTCCTGAAAATTCCGGTGCGTGCCCAGAGCGGCCCGCCCCCGATGATTCACAATGGCGCAGAGATTTCGATTTCGGGAAAGTGGAAAGGTAGTGTGACCGTCAGCACCTGCGAAAGCCTGGGCCAGCGGATCGCCGGCCAGATGTTCAGGAAGGAAGATGACGCGGTGACCGGAGAAGATGTGATCGACGCACTCACCGAACTGACCAACATCGTTGCCGGGAACATCAAGGCCATCCTGCCCGGCCCCAGCCAGCTATCGCTGCCTGTGCCACTGGCGGTACTACCCAGCGAGCATCGCAACAATGTAGATGTACAGTTATTCGATGATCGTCAGGGGATGCTGCGAATCAGCCTGCAGCCGGCGGAGCATTGAGGCGAAGAATCAAAATAAGCGACTAGTGGCTAGCTACGAGCTTCTAGCAACCACGCATAGCACCGTGACATCTACAAAGCCACTGCAGGAACGGAGCGTAGCGGAGTAACGGCACGTAGTTCAGTGCGGCCCGAAGGGTGAGCGCAGCGAATATTTTCCTCTTGAGGGACGAATCCGAGCCTGGGCGAGGACGCAGGCTATGCAGGTGGCAGCAGATCACTCTGGCGACACCTGGCGCTCCTGATCGCCCTGCGGACGATTTCCTCGCTCCGCGAGGTTCGCACCTCAAGAGGTGCTCCTACAGCGGCTTCGTAGAAATCCAGAGAAGCGCTCTGTCGTTCCTTATACAACGAGTGTTGCTCGCATCAGACCGGCTCACCATCCGGCCCCGCACTACTCGACCGCAACCGGAACGTGCCCTCCCCGATTGCCAGTAGCTGCCCCTGCTCATCAAACACTTCCATGGTGCTGTTATAGATTCTGGAACCCCCAGCACGACGTGTGCCGATAGCACGGATCAAGCCCTCACCAGCCTGGCCGGTAAAGGTGGTGGTCATGGACAGGGTAACCGCCTTGCGGACTCTCTCAGGGTAGGGACAGTAGGTGCCCGCACAGGCACCGGCCACATCCATCAACGTGGCGAGCACACCACCATGAATCACGTTGCCGAGATTCAAGTGCTCCTGGCGTACCTGAAGACCCAGTACCGCCCTGCCTTCTTCCCACTCCAGGAAATGCAGCCCGATCAGGGCAGGAAACCCGTTATTGAAACGCGCATTGGCGTCTTCCATGGAAAACACGGACGGCGGTACTGCTGGCATGTATTGTCCTCGGCAGAAGCGGGATCAGGCCCGCCCTTGCACCATCTGTTCTACCTGGGCTACCACATCCTTGAGTCTGGGCCCCAGGTTTTCAATCAGGGTACGACGGCTGAGACGCAGTGACGAACCACCGCAGTTGAAAGGCACCACCTGGGCACCGCCATCCAGAATCAGCGGCACGGCAACACCGCTCACATCCCGATTCCACTCGCCGTCAGAAATACAGAAACCGTACTGCTGATACTCCTCATAGGCGGACTGCAGGCTGCGCTCCAGTTCCGGCCAGGCCGCCGGGTCCTGCCGGCGGATCTGTTCGTAATATTGCTCGCGCTCGGATTCCGGAGTCGCCGCCAGAAAAGCCCGCCCCAGCGCCGAGGTGGCCATCGGCACACGGGAGCCGATGTTCAGGCGCAGCACCAGCGGGCCATTGCCCTGACAGACCTGAATGTAGGTTACCTGGGCGCCATCCGGGGCGCCGATAGCCACCATGCAATCGGTGGCATCGGCCAGTTCCTGCATAAAGGGACGCGCCAGTTCCCGTACCCCTTCGCTGGCCAGATAACGGTAGCCCAGATCCAGTACACCTGGGCCAAGACGGTATTTCTCCAGTTGCGGCACATAGCGCAGGTAACCGAGCTGGGTCAATGTGGCTGTCATGCGCGATACCGTAGGACGAGGGATATTCGTGCGCTTGGCCAGCTCCGCGTTGCCAAGGTATTCATCGGACGGGCCGAAACAGCGGAGGATATCCAGCCCCCGCGCCAGGGCGGTGACGAAATTCCGGTCTTTGTCGTTGGTGCCCACGTCGGCAACAGCTTTGCGCATTGTTGTATTTCCTTTCAGGCTTCGGGATCGGGAACCGTTCCCCGGCACAGCGGGCATAGATTCCACTTATAGTTATGTATTCACCGCGCAAATATAGCAAAAAGCGGTTTCACCTGCATAAGTCAGTCATGGCCATGCCCCAAGGCCTCACGCACAATGGGATCTGCATTGCAGGCAACTTAACCATGTCATGCCACGGACCGAGCGGTCAATATTTTAAAACTTCGTTTCATTATTGTATTGTGGGTATTCTGACTCAATAAGCAACCGACAAAAGGACATCCCCATGGGCTCGCTGCAACAGTTCTATATCAATGGTGAATGGGTCAACCCGGTCAATGGCGCGAGCAGTCATACCGTGATAAACCCGGCCACGGAAAGCTCGTTGGGCGAGTTGGCCATGGGGGGCGCAGCGGATATCGATGCAGCCATCCATGCCGCGGCGGCGGCCTTTCCGGCGTTCAGCGCCGAACCCCTGGAAGTACGCCTCGGCTATCTGGAGCGGATTGCCGAGGGCTACCAGGCCCGGCTGGAAGAGATCGCCCAGGCCATCAGCCGGGAAATGGGCGCGCCCATCAGCATGGCACGCAAGGTACAGGCCCCCATGGGCCTCGGCCATCTCAAAACCACCCTGGCCGTAGCCCGCAATTACCCTTTTGAAGAACAGCTCGGCCAGGCCCAGATTCGGCGGGCCGCTGCCGGGGTCTGTGCCCTGATCACTCCCTGGAACTGGCCCATGAACCAGGTGATGTGCAAGGTAGCACCAGCCATCGCCGCCGGCTGCACCATGGTGCTCAAGCCCAGTGAATTTGCCCCACTGTCGGCGCAATTGCTGGCTGAGATCATCCACGAGGCAGGCCTGCCAGCCGGGGTCTTCAATATGGTTCACGGCGATGGCGCCAAGGTCGGCCCGCTACTGTCCAGTGACCCGCGTATCGATGTGGTCTCCCTGACCGGCTCCACCCGGGCCGGAGAATCCGTCAGTCGCGAGGCCGCCGCCACCATCAAACGGGTATCCCTGGAGCTGGGTGGCAAATCTGCCAACATCTTGCTGCCTGGCTGTGATCTAGAGAAGGCCGTTACCCACGGGGTACGGGCGATGATGAACAACACCGGCCAGAGCTGTAACGCGCCTTCGCGGATGCTGGTACCCGCCGACCAGTTGGAAGAGGCAGAGGCGATTGCGGCCGCTGCGTGCAGCAGTATTGTGGTGGGCGACCCGCAGAACGAAGACACCACCATCGGCCCTATTGCCAACGGCCGCCAGTACCAGCGGGTGCAATCAATGATCGAAAAAGGCGAGCAAGAAGGGGCCAAACTCGTGGCGGGTGGCACTGGCAAGCCTGAGGGACTGGAAGCCGGCTATTTTGCCCGCCCCACCATATTCAGCCAGGTCAGCAACACCATGACCATTGGCCGCGAGGAAATCTTCGGCCCGGTATTGGTAATGATCCCCTATCAGGATGTGGGCGAGGCAGTCGCCATTGCCAACGACTCGGACTATGGCCTCTCTGGTTATGTGTTCGGGGAGGACAGCGCAGCCCGTGCGGTGGCGGCCCGATTACGTACCGGTATGGTGCATATCAACGGAGCAGGCCCGGATCTGCAGGGCGCCTTTGGCGGCTATAAGCAATCCGGTAACGGGCGCGAATGGGGCCGCTTCGGACTGGAAGAGTTCCTAGAGACCCAGTCGCTGTTCCTGCCGGGCTGATCCCGACCCAAAGCTTCACCCGTCATTTACGGACACAAAGTGGCCTGTTTTGTGTACTGGCACTAGCGCCCCGGCTGGGGCGCGAAAGTGCCATTTACCTGTCCTGCTGTAACCCTGAGTATCGTGACATTCTTTAATGTCACAGTTTGACATCCACCGGTAATAACCGGTCGGGACCAGGAGGACACATGACAACAACAGCATCGAGCAATATCAAAGCCGGTCAGCAGAGCGCACAGAAGGTGCCGCTTGGCGCCACCGTGAACATCCCTCCTCGTCGGCTGGACTTCCAGTTCGACGACAAGACCACGACGCGCTATTTCTACGATAATGACCCCTTTCTGAGCGCTTTCTGGTTGAGCCTGTCTGCCCTGTTTCCGGAAGGCGAAGCCTTCTTCGTTGACTCCGTGCGCCACTACCGCAAAGAGGTCACCGACGCCAAACTGAAAGCTCAGGTAGCGGGCTTTATCGGCCAGGAAGCCATGCACAGTAAAGAGCATGAAGCCTGGAACGAGATGGGCGTGAAATTCGGCTACCCCACCGACAAGCTGGACAAGTCGCTGGGCAAGCTGCTCGGCCTGGTGCAGAAACGCACTCCGAAAATCTTCCAACTGGCCGCCACCGTCTGCCTGGAGCATTACACCGCCATCATTGCCGAGCAGCTGCTGCGTGAGCCGGAACACCAGGCCCGCATTCTCGACGATGCCACCGCAAAACTGTGGTTGTGGCACGCTCTGGAAGAGAACGAGCACAAGACCGTTGCCTATGACGTGTACGAGAAAGTCAGCGGCAACTACGCTATCCGCGCCGGCGCCATGATCCCCACCACGGTGATTTTCTTCGCGGTGCTGGGTGTCTTTCAGGCGCGTATGCTGGCCTCCGATGGTCGCCTGTTGAACGTGAAAAACAACTGGAACGGCATCAAGTTCCTGTTCGGACGCAAGGGCCTGTTCACCAAGCTGGCCCCTCAGTACCTGGACTTCTTCAAGCGCGATTTCCATCCGTCCCAGCATGACACCGACGCGCTGCTGGACGAATGGCGGGAAAAACTCTTCGGCGACCAGGGCCTTCTCACCGAGCAACACGCCCAGGCCAGCCAGCGCAAGGGCAAGAAGAAAGCCCACTGACCCATTCTGTTTCTCTCCTTTCAGGGCCGCTTTATGCGGCCCTTTTTTATTGCAAGCTTTGTGCTCCACGGAACATGTAGAGCGCAGTTCGCCTTAGGCTCAGTGCCCCCTACTATCCACCCAGCTATTTCTGTGTTTCTTCACTTGCTTCCACAGCAGCGTCCTGTAGAACAGTAGCAACCCTGGGATGAGATTCATGAAGCGTTGTTATTTAACCGTTTTCCCGCTACTGGCTCCGTTAAGCCTGTTTGCCGAACCAACCACACTCGAGCCGGTGACCGTCACCAGCACCCGCATGGAAAGGCCCCTGGCCGACACCCCGGCTGCAGTGACCATTGTCGATGCCGACAGCAATCTGCGGGGCCAGCCCCGTCTGCAACTGGATGAAAGTCTCAACCAGGTGCCCGGCCTGTATCTGCAGAACCGCTACAACTTTGCCCAGGGGTTACGTCTTTCATCACGGGGCTTTGGTTCCCGTTCACCCTTCGGGGTCAGAGGATTGCGCATTAACGTGGATGGTTTCCCGGAAACCCTGCCGGACGGACAGTCGCAACTGGACAGCATTGATCTGTTTGCAGTGGAACAACTCACCGTATTGCGTGGCCCCAGCTCCCTGTTCTACGGCAACGCCACCGGTGGCGTGGTGGACATCACCACTCACTCCGGGAAAACCCGCAATGATAGCGCCAGCGTGTCGGTGATCGGCGGCAGCCACGGGCTGAAACAAGCCAATGTGCAGACCACAGGCCGTCATGATCAGGGCCATCACGCTCTCAGCCTGACAGCTCTGGATTACGAGGGGTTTCGCGAACAGAGCGAAGTCCGCAAATATCAGTTCACCGGTCAGGCGGGCTGGGATCTGGCGGACACCAGGTCGATCACGGTCTTCCTCAGCGCCATGGATACCCCTGTTGCACAAGACCCCGGTGGATTGACCCGTCAACAAGCCCACCAGGACCAGCGGCAAGCCAGCCGCTTCGCCTCCCGGCTGGATGCCGGTCAGCAGGTGGACCAGCAACGGCTGGGGCTGCATTACCGAGATACGGCTTTCGTTAACGGCCTGCTCAACGCCCGCACCTTTGTCAGCCAGCGGGATTTTCGCCAGCAACTGCCCTTCCCCGGTAGCAGCCTGATTGATTACAGCCGGCTGTTTTACGGCGCTCGGCTGGATTACACCCTGCCCTTTACCGTATTGACGCTACCACACCGGCTGTTACTGGGCGTCGATCTGGATCGTCAGGAAGACAACCGTGGTCGCCGGTCGGTCAGCCCCACTGGCAACATCACCGCCATCACTGCTGACGAAGAACAACAGGCCAGCGCCGACGGCATTTTTCTGCAACTGGACAGTCACTTGTCCGACCGCTTTATGCTCACAATCGGTGGGCGCGCAGATCGACTGCGCATGACCATCGACGATGCATTGCTGACAGATGGCAACGACAGTGGTCGGCGTGAATTTGCAGAAAACAGCTATAGTGCTGGGCTAAGCTGGCAAGTCAGCCCCGCCCACACGCTCTACACAACGGTCAGTTCTGCCTTTGAAAGCCCTACCTTTACCGAACTGGCCAACCCTTCCGGAACGGGTGGTTTCAATCCGGACCTGGAACCGCAAACCGCAATGAACCGGGAGGTGGGCGCCCGTGGCGCGCTTGGTGATCGTCTCTTTTACGAAGCCGCCCTGTTCCGGGTGGACGTGGAGGACGAAATCACCCCCTACCAGATCGCCGGCCGCACCTTTTACCAGAATGCCGGAAAGACTCGCCGCGATGGCCTGGAGCTGGGGCTGGAACATGCCACCACCGACCAGTTGACCCTGGCCCTGTCGTGGACCTGGTCCGACTTTCGTTTCCAGGAGTTTTTCGATAGCCAGCAGAATGTGGATGTGAGCGGCAACCGGTTACCTGGCATCCCGCAGCATCAGCTGTTTGCACAGGTTAACTGGCAGGCAGAAAGCGGCCTGTTTGCATCAGTGGAGTCGATACTGGGCAGCCACCGCTATGCGGAAAACACCAATCGTACGCGGGTCGGCAGCGAGTGGCTGGTGAACCTGCGGGGGGGCAAGGCATGGAAACTGAACCAACAAACGCTGACCCTGTTTGCCGGCATCAACAACTTGCTGGACCGTGACTACTACAGCAACCTGCGCATCAACGCCAACAGCGACCGGCCAGTAGAAAACCGCGGCTACTTCGAACCCGGCCCGGGCACAACCTATTACTCTGGCATCACGCTGGATTGGTAACTCCCGTTCTTGCGGGAGCTAGACGTGTATGGCACATCATGGGGTGTATCGACCGCCAAGGTCTGGGTAAAACGTAGGGTGCACTGAGCCTAGGGCGAACTGCACCATCAAACGCCGGATCGGTGCAGTTCGCCCTAGGCTCAGTGCACCCTACGTGCTGAAAACCACGGTGCTTGCGAACATAAAAAAGCCCCGGCCACATTTTCACGACAGGGGCTTTGCCTTTCTTCCCGCCAACATCAATCAGAACGCAGACACACCACCATCCACGGCAATGGCCTGGCCATTCATGTAGCTGTTGGCCGGCGACAACATCATCAGCATGACCGTGACGATTTCCTCCGGCTGGCCCAGCCGCTTCATGGGGCAGCCGGACGCCAGCATGGCATGCATTGCTGCCTTGTCCTGGGATAGCTCCCCTTCATCCACCATGGGCGTATGGGTATAGAACGGGCAGATCGCATTGACACGGATATTGCGTTTCGCCATCTCCACGGCGGCGGTTTTGGTCAGGCCAATCACTGCATGCTTGGCAGCGGAATAGGCGCCGATTTTGGGTGCTCCCCCAAGCCCGGCCATGGAGCTTACGTTAACGATGCTGCCACCGTTTTCTTTCATGGCAGCAATCTGATGCTTCATACCGAACATCACCCCTTTCACATTCACGTTCACCTGCTGGTCCAGCACTTCCTCGGTGAGCTGATCAAAAGGGATAAAACCATGGGCGATGCCGGCATTGTTCACCGCCATATCCAGGTGGCCAAACTGCGCCAGGGCCGTTTCCACCATGGCCTTGCAGTCCGCTTCGCGGGACACATCACAACGCAACGCCGCCACTTTGACACCCTGCTCCGCAAGCCCCTCGGCTTGCGCATTCAGGGCATCCATATTGATGTCCCCCAGCACCAGCGCGGCCCCACGCTTGCCCAGCTCTTCCGCCAGCAACTTGCCGAAGCCGCTGGCAGCACCGGTGATCAGTGCCGTCTTGCCGGTAAAATCGAGGATTGGATCCATTGTGTTCTCCTTCGTCGAACAGCTACAAGCCTCAAGCTTCAAGCCACAACACGGGCATGGCCGTGCTAACCAAATTACGCATTGCCCGCGCTTCCAGGTGAAAAGAAAACACCAAATTCAGGAACTCTTTGGCTTTCCCAATTCTAGCTCGTAGCTCGTAGCTATTAGATGGTCATCCCACCATCGACCACAACGCATTCTCCGGTCACATAACTGGACGCATCGGAAACCAGATACAGCACGGTGCCCGCCATCTCTTTCGGGTCGGCATGGCGGCGCATGGGGATCTGGCTAATGGCGGAATCGTAAATGTCCTCGTTGGTAAACAGGGCACCGGCAAACTTGGTTTTGGTCAGGCCCGGCAACAAGGCATTGACCCGCACGTTGAACTGGGCACATTCCTGGGCAAACGATTTGGTCATGCTGATCACCGCCGCCTTGGAGATGGAGTAGATACCCTGCATATCACCCGGGGTCAGGCCGTTCACGGACGCCGTGTTCACGATGGCACCGCCACCGTGTTCGCGCATCAGCTTGGCACCTTCCACGGACATGTAGAAGTAACCGCGCAGGTTCACATCCACGGTCTTGTCGAAGGCATCCACCGGCGTGTCCAGAATATGCCCGAAGAAAGGATTGGCCGCAGCGTTGTTGACCAGAATATCCAGTTTGCCGTGCACGTCGCGGATATGGGAAAAGATCGCCTGGATCTGCGCCATCTCGCCGATGTGGCAGGGAAACGCTTCGGCGCTACCACCGTCTTGCTTGATCGCATCTGCCACCGCCTGACAGCCATCGATCTTTCGACTGGAGACGATCACGTGGGCGCCCTGCTCCGCCAGCAGTCTGGCAATCTCTTCACCAATTCCCCGGCTGGCGCCGGTGACCAGGGCAATCTTGCCCTCAAGATTAAAAAGGGTGGTACTCATTACTACTCTCCCGATATAAAGCGTCAGGCTACAAGCCGCAAGCTTCAACGCGAGCAGACCCTGTAGCCATTCGAAAAACGGAAAAAAACCGCGCCGCAGCGGCAACGTGGTTTTCCTTGAAGCTTGAGGCTGCTTTACGCCCCTTCTTTGATGATCTGTACGGCCATTAACGCCAGTGGCTCGACCAGCGCGCCAACCTGAGCCGCCTCCTTGCTGGACGCGTTTCCATCCACGGCCCGTTTCGCCACACCCTGACAGATGGCAGCAAGGCGGAAGAAACTGAAGGCCAGATAGAATTCCCAGTTGTCGATACGGTCTATGCCGCGACGCTGACAGTACTGATCGACATACTCTTTTTCCGTGGGGATCCCCAGTGCCTTGCGATCCACACCCTGCAGGCCCGCCATCTTGGCGCCCCGCTGTGGCATGCGCATGCCCATACACTGATAGGCAAGGTCCGCCAGCGGATGTCCCAGGGTGGACAGTTCCCAATCCAGTACTGCGATGACTTTCGGCTCACTGGGATGCCACATCATGTTGTCGAGACGAAAGTCGCCGTGTACCAGGGATACCTGACCGTCGTCTTCCGGCTGGTTGGCTTGCAGCCAGGCGATCAGCTCGTCCATGGCCGGGATGTCCTGCAACTTGGAGGCTTCGTACTGCTGGGTCCAGCGACCCAGTTGCCGCTCGAAGTAGTTGCCGGGCTTGCCGTAATCCGTCAGTCCTACCGCATCCAGATCCACGCTATGCAGAGCTGCCAACACCCGATTCATTTCCTGGTACATGGCAGCGCGGGTAGCATTGCCCGCTTCGCCCTCACCGACTTCCGGCAACGAGGCGCCCCACAGAATGCGGCCTTCACAGAACTCCATCACGTAGAACATGGAACCGATTACGTCCCTGTCTTCGCACAGATGCAGTACCCGTGGCACCGGCACATCCGTGTCTTTCAGGGCCGCCATGACGCGGAACTCGCGATCCACCGCATGGGCTGACTTGAGCAGCTTGCCCGGCGGTTGCCGGCGCAACACATAAGCACCGGACGGTGTGGTGATCTTGAAGGTGGGGTTGGACTGGCCGCCTTCGAACTTGTCAGCCTCGATGGGCCCGTTGAAGCCATCGATGTGCTGCTCAAGGTATTCGGCCAGTTTCTGTGTATCCAGCGTATCCACCTGGGACATGGAGCTCTCCTGTTATTCTGTCTGCTGCGCAATAGGCAAAGCCCGGAGTGCAAAACACCCCGGGCAAACACCGCTTCTCAGGCGAAGTATTTGGCCAGGTTGCGGCCCAGTTGCATCATGTGCACCTGATCCGGTCCATCCGCCAACCGCAAGGTGCGGGCATAGCTGAAGAAGTTGACCAGCGGCGTATCCTGGCTCAGGCCCGCCGCCCCGTGGACCTGAATCGCCCGATCAATGACATTTAACGCCATATTGGGCGCCACCACCTTGATCATAGCGATCAAATCCTTGGCGACTTTGTTACCTTCGCGATCCATGGTGTCTGCCGCCTTCAAGGTCATCAGCCGTGCCTGCTCGATTTCACAGTAGGAACGCGCCAGATCTTCACGCACCGAGCCCTGTTTACTCATGGGCTGGCCGAACACCACACGCTCGTTGACGCGCTTGGCCATCAGCTCGAAGGACTCCTGGGCAGCACCGATCAGGCGCATACAATGGTGAATGCGGCCCGGCCCCAGGCGACCCTGGGCGATTTCAAAGCCACGGCCTTCACCCAGAATCATGTTTTCCTTGGGCACCCGCACGTTTTCGAAGACCACTTCCGCGTGGCCTTCCGGCGCGTCGTTGTAACCAAATACCTGCATCGGGCGCACGATATTGACCCCGGGTGTATTGGTGGGCACCAGAATCTGGGACTGCTGCGCATGGCGATTCGGATTGTCCGGGTCGGTCTTGCCCATCACGATCATGATTTCGCAGGTCTTGCGCATGGCACCGCTGATATAGAACTTGCGGCCATTGATTACGTAGTCGTCGCCGTCACGCTCAATGCGGGTTTCGATATTGGTGGCATCGGATGACGCCACTTCCGGCTCGGTCATGGCAAAGGCGCTGCGAATACGGCCTTCCAGCAGCGGCTGCAGCCAGTCTTTCTTCTGTTGCTCGTTACCGTACTTGGCCAGCACTTCCATGTTGCCGGTATCCGGGGCGGCGCAATTGAACGCTTCGGAAGCGATCCGGCTTCGCCCCATTTCCTCGGCCAACGGAGCGTATTCCAGATTGCTCAGGCCGGCACTGTAATCCCCGTATTCCTTGGGCAGGAACAGGTTCCACAAGCCCTTGGCGCGGGCTTTCTCTTTCAGCTCTTCCATCACCGGCGGCGTTTCCCACGGGCTTTTTTCCAGCTGTTCGTGGTACAGGCCTTCCACCGGACGGATCTCGGTATTGATGAAATGGCGAACCTGGTTGATCAGGTCCTGCACTTTTTCCGTGTATTGAAAATCCATGAAACTCTCCCTTATCGCTTGTTCGTTACAGTCTTGGTGCTGCGTTAAAAATTAAAAATAGGTAATGGCTTCGAACCGATCCGGACGGTCCAGGTGCGGCACATTGTTGAAACTGGCCATACGGACCACCTTGTTATTAAAGAAACCGTGGGTAACGCTGCTGTTGCGAATCTGCAGATTCAATTCCACCACCGTGTCATCGGCGGCGTTGAGGGCATGTTTGAGAAACATGGCCATGGCACCGCCGGAACTGACAATCAGAATGCGATCCCTGTCGCTGTACTGCTGCTGAATATGATGGCGAGCCGCCAGTACCCGGTCAGAAAAGGACTGCCAGCTTTCCGGCAGATCACCGGTGAGTTCGTCCAGACGCCAATGCTTCATGGCCGTTTTCAGCGCCTTGTAGAATGCCGCCACTGGCGCCCCTTCCCCGGGTGCCTGTTCCGGGTACTGGGTCAGGTAGGCATCGACGATAGACTGGAAATCGAACTCATTAAGCCCGGCGTGAATATCTTCCGGCAACGCCACGCCCAGCCCTTCACAGATTCCAGCACCGGTTTCCCGATGGCGCACCAGATCGCCGGAAACCAGCGCATCGAAGCCCATGTCCCGTTCGGCAAAATACTCGCCAAGCCACCGGGCCTGCTGATGGCCAAGCTCAGAAAGACGGTCATAGTTATCGGTGCCGAACGATGCCTGTCCGTGGCGGACAAGATAGAACTGGGCCATGTGGAATCCTTACAACGGGCAAGAGAGCAATTCGCAATGACCCCAGCCTAGTGCAGGCCCGCGAGTTAGTGAAATTGATATTCTGAATCTGGCAGAATGAATATGATGCATGACGATTTGGCTGTTATTCGAAATGCTGTTTCGATATCTTCGGTAGCTTCCCCACTTGCCGGAGACTTCCATGACCGATCTGACTCTCACCAGCGGCTGCGTCCAGGCCCGGGAACAGGGTGCCGTGCTGCATCTGGTGCTGGACCGGGCTGCCAAGCTCAACGCCATGACCGCCAGCATGTACCAGGACCTGACCCGAGGCGTTGAACATCTGGCAAAGCGGGACGATCTGCACGTGCTACTGCTCACCGGCAATGGTCGGGCCTGGTGTGCCGGCAACGATATCGGCGATTTTCTCAATGCGGACCCGGCCAGCCGGGATAGCGGCAAGCTCAGCCCCGCCATGGTGCTGGTGCACGCCCTGATGGCCCTGGACAAACCTGTGGTGATTGGCGTGCAGGGCAATGCCACCGGTATCGGCACCACCCTGCTGCTCCATGCGGACCTGGTGGTGGCCGCCGACGATGCCCGCTTCCAGACTGCCTTTATCAACCTGGGGCTGGTCCCGGAAGCCGGTTCCAGCCTGCTGCTTCCTGCCCTGATCGGTCGCCAGAATGCCAACCGCCTGCTGCTGGCCGGCGATACCCTGACAGCAGAGGAAGCGGAACGCTGCGGCCTGGTCGCCTACCGGGTAACTGCGGATGAACTGGAGACCACTGCCCTGACCCTCGCGCACCGGCTGGCCGAGAAATCGCCGACCGCCATGGCCATGACCAAGCAACTACTGCGTCAGAGCCATGAAGCCATCAAGACACAGATCGAAAAGGAAAGTGTGCTGTTTGCGGAGCGGATGTTCAGCGAGGACACAAGGGAGCGGTTTGCGGGGTTCTTGAAAGGCAATTGATATTGGAGAATTGATAATTGATAACGCGCGGTTAAGCCCCTCGTGTTTTGCAAATATTAAAGGCCGCGCCCATAGGCTGGGCGCGGCCTCTAAACTGGATACAATGACCAGCGTTGTTCGCGCCGTTATCCATTATCCATTCTCAATTGTCCATTATTAACTCGCCATCACTCCCCGCAGCGCCACAAGCACCACTTCATCCACCACATCTTGCCGTTGAGCCGGCGTTTCCGTGTCGCGGGGTTGGTACCAATTGATCACCGAGTTCATGGCGCCGAATACAGGTTTGATGGACATCTTCGGACGAGCCGCACGCATGGAACCGTTGGCAATGCCCTCTTCCAGCACTGTCAGGAACAGCCCTTCGCAGCGTTTGCGTCGTTCCTGCAGGCGCTCTAGCTGGGCCCGCTGGGCCTCGGTGGTGCTGCTGCGCAGCAACATCTGCACCGCTTCAGAGACCGTTCGCTGATAAGGCTGGGTACGAATCAGCGTGCGCACATAGCAGCGAGCCATTTCGGTAAAACGTTCCGCGGCCGGCAGATCGGAACCGACAACCGGCTCCAGCTCTTCAAACAGCGCATCCATGGCCCGATGATGAATTTCGAAGAAGAGCTGCGCCTTGGAATCAAAGTAGTGATAGACCATGCCCTTGGTGGCAGAAAGTCGCCGGGCAATGTCGTCAATACTGGTGGCATTGAAGCCCCGCTCCATAAAGCACAGGGCCGCCGCGTCAAGAATGGCATCGCGGGGGTCGGTCAGCAGGGCGTCGCTTTGTTCTGGCATGGTGCTCCTCAATCACGGTGCAGACCCGTTTAAGAGGAAAATAGTGACATAACCGACGCGCCCCACCATTGACCCTCCCGCACCCCAGTGACGGAATTCTCGCCCTTCATGGCGTTTTTCACCCTTTACGGCCAATTACGCCGCCTCCATACTGTTATTTTTAAAACTATATTCTGAAAATATGGCGCGCTCGCGCCTCTACAGGGAGAGCCACATGAGCAGAGCGCAAATTACGATTGAGGAGCTGCAGGCAAAAACCGGTGAAGCTGTGGGTGTGTCCCAGTGGCGAGCCGTGGATCAGCAGCGCATCGACGGCTTTGCTGAGTTGACCGAAGATCCCCAATGGATCCACACGGACCCGGCACGCGCCGCAAAGGAAAGCCCTTTCGGCACCACCATCGCCCACGGGTTCCTGTCCTTGTCACTGCTGTCCGCCATGGCCATGGATGTGCTCCCTACCATCGAGGGCCAAGTGATGGGCATCAATTACGGCTTCGACAAGGTTCGCTTCATGAATCCGGTGCGTGAAGGCAGCAAGGTGCGCGGCACCTTTACCCTGCTGGAAGTGAAGCAACGCTCAAAGAGCGAATGGCAACTGCGCCATGGTGTGACAGTGGAAATCGAAGGCCAGGACAAACCCGCCCTGATCGCCGAATGGCTGAGCCTGGCGATTGTACCCGCTTGATTTAACAGGCCGCTGTAGGAACGTAGCGCAGCGGAGTAACGACCGTAGGTCGGCTCGTAGGGTAAGCGAAGCGCATAACGTCGCTCGCGGCGCGATAACCGAACCCAGAATCAAAAGCCTTTTCACCACAGAGCACACAGAGCACACCGAGAAAACCTGTCTTTTCCTCAGTGATCTCTGTGCCCTCTGTGGTAAGTCCGCCTTTCAGGTTTTGGGTTTATGCACTTCGTTCCGGTTCGCGCCGAGAGCGACGCTCCTACAAAAGGGTATTTTATGAAGATTATTGGGAGAGAGAAGCATGACAATCCGTTTTGATAACCAGGTAGCCATCGTCACCGGCGCCGGTAACGGCCTGGGAAAATGCCATGCGCTAGAGCTGGCGCGTCTGGGCGCCAAGGTCGTGGTCAATGACTTCGGCGGTGCTCGCGATGGCAGCGGCGGCTCCAGCGAGGCGGCCGAGCAGGTCGTCGCGGAAATCCAGTCCGCCGGTGGTGAAGCGATTGCCAACGGCGCCGATGTGTCCAGTCCGGAACAGGTGGACGCCATGGTGAAACAGGCCATGGATACCTGGGGGCGCATTGATGTGCTGATCAACAACGCCGGTATTTTGCGCGACAAGAGCTTTGTGAAAATGACCCAGGACGACTGGGACAAGGTCATCGCCGTGCATTTGACCGGCTCCGAAATCTGTACCCGCGCGGTCTGGCCGATCATGCGCGAACAGGGTTATGGCCGTATCGTCATGACCACCTCCACCTCTGGCCTGTATGGCAACTTCGGTCAGGCCAACTACGGCGCTGCCAAGATGGCCGTGGCCGGCTTGATGAATACACTTTGTATCGAAGGGGAAAAGTACGACATCAAGGTCAACTGCATTGCGCCCACCGCTGCCACTCGTATGACCGAAGACCTGATGCCCCCGGAAGTCCTGGCCATGCTGGAGCCAAAGGAAATCACCCCAGCGGTCCTGTTCCTGTGTAGTAACAAAGCACCGACCCACCGCATCGTACTGGCAGGTGCCGGCTGCTACGCCATGGTTCGCCTGATGGAAAGCGAAGGCGTCTACCTTGATGAAGACGAGCGAAATGTGGATGGCGTCGCCGCCCATTTCGAGCAGATCGGCAATATGGACAACGCCCGGGAAATTCTCGCCGGCGGCGACCATGTGACCAAGATTCTCACCAAGGCAGCCCAGGCCAAGGGCATCAAGCTGGGTTAAACGCAGCTGCTGATCAACCGGCTGCAGGCAAACTCCTGCAGCGAGACATCGACCGAATATCAATCTGGAGAGGCATCATGAGAGAAGCCGTCATCGTTTCCACCGCCCGCACCCCCATTGGCAAAGCCTACCGGGGCGCCTTCAACGACACCCAGGCCCAGGCGCTGGGTGGCCATGCCATCAAACACGCCGTGGAGCGCGCCGGCATCGACCCGGAGACTATTCAGGACGTGATCATGGGCGCCGCCCTGCAGCAGGGCAGCACCAGTGGCAACGTGGCCCGCCAATGCGCCCTGCGCGCCGGACTGCCCACCAGCGTGTCCGGCATGTCCATGGACCGCCAGTGCGCCTCCGGCCTGATGGCCATCGCCACCGCCGCCAAGGAAATCATCGTCGACAACATGGATGTGGCCGTGGCCGGCGGGCTGGAGTCCATCTCTCTGGTACAGAACGACAAGATGAACACCTTCCGTGCCGCCGATCCCTGGCTGAAACAGCACCGCCCGGACATCTACATGTCCATGCTGGAAACCGCCGAGATCGTCGCAGACCGCTACAGCGTTTCCCGCGATGCCCAGGACGAATACGCCTACCAGTCCCAGATGCGCACCGCGGCTGCCCAGCAAGCCGGCAAGTTCGACGACGAAATCGTGCCCATGACCACCGTCATGAAAGTGATGAACAAGGAGACCAAAGAGATTTCCGATCAGGAAGTCACCCTGAGCAAAGACGAAGGCAATCGACCGCAAACCACCCTGGAAGGCCTGCAATCTCTGCAGCCCGTCTTCAAAGGGGGTCAACAGGTCCAGGAAGGCGGTTTCATCACCGCGGGCAACGCCTCCCAGCTCTCCGACGGCGCCAGCGCCTGCGTGCTGATGGAAGCAAAGGAAGCCGAGCGCCTGGGCCTGCAACCACTGGGGGCCTACCGCGGCATGGCCGTCGCTGGCTGCGACCCGGACGAGATGGGTATCGGCCCGGTTTTTGCGGTACCCAAGCTGCTCAAGCGTTTCGGTCTCACCGTGGATGACATCGGCATCTGGGAGCTTAACGAAGCTTTCGCGAGCCAGTGCCTGTACAGCCGCGACCGCCTGGGCATCGACCCGGAGAAATACAACGTGAACGGCGGCGCCATTTCCATCGGCCACCCCTACGGCATGTCCGGAGCCCGCATGACCGGCCACGCCCTGATCGAAGGCAAGCGCCGAGGCGTGAAGTATGTGGTGGTGACCATGTGCATTGGCGGCGGCATGGGTGCCGCTGGCTTGTTTGAAGTGTTCTGATTTCTGTCTCTGACTTCCCCTTCAGGGCGCCACACGGCGCCCTTTTTTTCTTCATGATCAGGGTCCACTGCCGGGCTAAACCTTACTGTGTTTTCTGCGATGGAATTCTTTAGGAAATGTGTCAAAGCTCACAAATAACGCTAAAATGAAATCTTCTTTTATTTGTTACCCTGGGTAACGAATCGCCGAAAATAGTAAACACGACCTTTGATATCGTTTCTCTCCCCTGATCTTGGATCACGAAAATCCCATAAAAACTCGCGCTCTTATTCCAGAAACAGGCTTTTCGCCCCCTATTTACCCCCAACTTCGACGTTGGTCTGTCTTGACCACATACCCACCGGTATGTATGAATTGAATCCGACGCATCGCTTTTTGAAATAATGGTTCAAAAAAATAAAAAGCGAGGGTCAAGATTTTAACGCCCGATGGGACCGGGCGTGACAACAAGTGCGCTACAACAACGTTCACAACAACAAACGGAATTTCTACCCGGCTCATCACCGGGTAGTGGGAGAGCAAAATAATGCGAAGTAAAGCGATCGCTGTTGGCTGCAGCAGTGCCCTGGCTCTGGGCCTGCTGACAGCCGCAGCCCCGGCCATGGCTGGCGAAAAACAGTTCAATGAAGACCTCAGCGTCAAATGGAACCTGAAAGCCTCCGTGGGCGCTATTTCCCGTATGGAGTCTGCCCGCAAGGAAAACCTGTTTGCTGGTGATACCCCCGGCGGCACCTCCGGTTCCGCCGTCTCTGACGATGGCAACCTGAACTATGATGGTGGTGAAGTGGTATCTGCCGTTGCCAAGGCAGTGGGCGACGTCAACCTGCAGTACAAGAACTATGGTCTTTTTGTGCGAGCCAAAGGCTGGTATGACTACGTGCAGAAAGAGAAGGATGTTCCCCACGGCAACTTCCCCAATGAATTTGTCGGCGGCGAGCCGCTCAGCGACGACGGCTTTGATCGCAACTCCAAATTCCAGGGAGCCACCTTTCAGGATGTCTTTGTCCACGGCACCTTTCAGGTCAATGAGCAGCCTCTGAAGCTGAAGGCGGGTCGTCAGACTCTGCTGTGGGGACGCAGCCTGTATTCCCGGGGCTCCCTCAGTGCACTGAACGCCATCGACCTGGCGGCCCTGCATCGCCCCGGTGCCGAGTACACCGAGTTCCTCAAGCCCTCTGGCATGGTGACCGCTGACTACAAGTTTACCGACCGGCTCTCCATGAAATCCTTCTACCAGTATGAGTGGCGGGCCGCGAACCTGGATGGCTGCGGCACCTTCTTTTCCACTCTCGACAACACCGCTGTCGGTTGTGATGCCACCTTCTCCAGCTCGGTGATTATTCCCAACAAGACCGCCTACGAAAATGGCGTCTACATTCCACGCCGGGACGAAAAAGAGCCTGATGATGGTGGTCAGTACGGGCTGAAATTCGACTATGCCTTCCCAAAATCCAAGGCCAAGGTGGGTGCCTACTTCCTTAACTACCACATGCGTCTGCCAATCTACTCGGTGACCAAGGAAGACAGCCCGCTGGCACAGGGGATTACAGCCGGCAACGACATTGCCTACTTCTATGAGTATCCGGAAGACATCCAGGTGATCGGCCTGACCGCCGACAAGACCTTTGAAGGGGTCGGCAACCTAGCCATGAACCTGAGCTACCTGCCTGACATGCCGGTCCAGATCAACACTCCGGACATGACCACCGCCCGGGTACTGGAAGCCAACGGCGTGCCTGCCGCAGTAGCCCAGGGGTTCGCTACCGTTCCCCAGGACACCATTGATTATGTCTATGGCTCGGGCAACGAAGTGACCGGCTTCAAGGAGTTCGATATTCAGCGTGCCGAATTCACCTTTACCACGGTTATCCCCAAAGTACTGGGCGCCCAGAAAACCATCGTTTCTGCCCAGGTCGGCTCGGAATTCATTCAGGATTTGCCGGACCAGGAAGACATGCGTTTTCGCCGCCACACCAACTTCGGTGTCGGTGAGCTGGGCGAGGACGGCTATGTGACTGACTTCAGCTGGGGCTACCAACTGACGCTGAAATCCACCTATGCAAATGCCATTGGCCCGGTGACACTGACTCCGTCACTGACCCTGCAGCACGGTGTAGAAGGCTACTCCAGTGATGACGCCCTTCAGGAAGACCAGCGCAGCCTGGGCCTGGGTATCGGCATGGGCTACAAGAAGCTCAGCGCCGACCTGTCCTACACCACCTATAACGATGCCAGCTATAGCGTAGTCAACGACCGGGATTACCTGTCCTTGAGCACAACCTACAACTTCTGAGAACGCAACGGACACTGCAGGCCTCGCGCCAAGGGGGCCTGCCAAACAGAATGAGGATGGAACGATGAGAAAATTGCAATTCGCCATGGTGGCCCTGTTCGCTGCGCTGCTCGCCGCCTGTGCCACCGGCTACCATGACACCCGCGTGGTCAGTACCCAGACCGGGGTGGAGAAAGATCCCAAAGGGCCTTATCAATCAGTGGTGGTTGGCGTTCTGGCAGCCCATGAACTGCGTGGTCACCTGGAAAATGCCATCGTCGCCAAGTTTGCCGAACGGGGCATCAAGGCCACCGCCGCCCATACGGTCTTTGGTGACAAAGGCATCGAGGGCAAAAGCCGTGACTATCTGGCAGAACGCATGAAGGAAAACGGCTTCGACAGCGCCCTAGCCATTCACCTGGAAGAACAGCGCAGCGAAACCCTGGAAGTAAAAGGTGATCCCGGCGCCGCGGTACCTGTCGCCGGGACCATGACCATGCGCCCTCAGGTGTACAGTGAAGACTTCTTCGTGAATGAGGACATCTACGAGGTCCGGCTGGACCTGTGGGACGTGGACCAGCAAGCGATTATCTGGCAGGGCAACACCGTCAGCTTCAACACCGGCGGTTTCAAGGGCCTGGAAAAAGGGGCAGACCACTTTGCCCAGGTCATCACCAACGCCATCGGCAAGGCCGATATCTTCTGATCCTGTTTTCTCCTTGATTGTCTCCACCTTCCTTGCCCACTTCGGTGGGCATTTTTTTGCCTTGTCCTGTCACGATCCTGTCATGCCGACCCGGCATATTGACCACCTATCAAGGAGAGAGGCCCGCCCTCTTGCTTCTGGCCGGCGCCATCGCTAGGCTTGAGAACTGAATTCAAAGAGATTTCACCATGAAAGCAGCCCTGCACAATCACAGCATCAATGCAGACCGCAAGCCGGTCGGCACGGTTGTGCCCGCTGCCTTCTGTTATGGGTATTGGTTTAGCCGCTCGCGCGCCTGACCGTTACCCAGGCGCGCCCGCTACGGGACGCCTGCCGAATCATGAAAACCCCGGTCGGTATCCCGCCCGGGGTTTTTTATTGCCCAAACAACAGCACCGCAGAGGACAAACAGCATGTATCGATATAGCCAGCACCACAAAGAATCGCGATTTAGCCAGTGGCAACGCCCGCTCCAGCGAACACTACGATCGAATCACGCGCGACGATAATTGCGCACAGAACGTTAAGGAACGACCATGCAACAGACACAGAGCAACATCGCTAGCCCCTCCGACATCAATTCGCGCCGCAGCTTACCACTGCCCTCCCCCAGCGCAATGCGTGAGCGCCTGCCGGTGGACGCCAGGCTGGCAGCACAGATTCAGGCACATCGCCAAACCGTACGCGATATTCTCAATGGCACCGATGACCGCCTGCTTGTTATTACTGGCCCCTGCTCGCTTCACGACCCGAAAGCAGCGCTGGAATACGGCCATCGTCTGAGCGAACTGTCCCGTCAGCTGGACGACAAGCTCTTCCTAGTAATGCGCGCCTACGTGGAAAAGCCCCGCACCACCGTGGGCTGGAAAGGCATGCTCTACGACCCGCACCTGGATGGCAGCAACGATATCGCCACCGGCCTGAACGTGTCTCGCCACCTGTTGCTGGACCTGGCCCGGCTGGGCCTGCCGCTTGCCACCGAGCTACTGCATCCCATGGCTGCCGACTACCTGGGCGACCTGCTCAGCTGGGCTGCCATCGGCGCCCGCACCACCGAATCCCAGATCCACCGGGAAATGGTCAGCGGCCTGCCCATACCAGTGGGCTTCAAGAACGGCACCGACGGCAGTATCGACGTGGCCAGTGACGCCATGGGCGCCGCCGAGCATCCACACACGCACCTGGGCATCGACGACAATGGGCACAGTGCGCTGCTACAAACCGCCGGCAACCCGGACACCCATCTGGTACTGCGCGGTGGCCACCATGGCCCCAACTACGATGCCGACAGCATTCGCCAAGCCGTGGGCGCCCTGCAAGCCAAAGGTCGCAACCACCGACTGATCGTGGATTGCAGCCATGCCAACAGCGGCAAAGACCCACTGAGACAGCCAGAGGTACTCCATGATCTGCTTCAACAGCGCGCCAGCGGCGAAAACCCTATCGCCGGCGTGATGCTGGAAAGTCACCTGCAAGACGGCAAACAGCCACTGCAGAAACCCCTGCAATACGGCCTCTCCATCACCGATGGCTGCCTGGGCTGGGACAGGACGGAGCAGTTACTCTGTGGCATTGATTAGAGAGGTCAGGAGGGACGAATTTACCGGAAAAGATTGATGCAAATCACGAAACCGGCGCCTATTCGGTAAAGGCGCCGGTGCCGTGATAATGTCGACATAACAGACAGGAGGGCTGCACCATGACACTGGAACAATTAATTACCGCTTTCGTGTTGTTTCTCTGCGGCATTGCCGTGGTGGCATTTATTGTTTATCTGAAGAACCAGTCCAACGAACGATAAATAGCAGGTCACTGAAATCAGCTGTAAAGCAGCTCGCCTACCCCCATCTTGATCACGTTACCGCCGATGCGGCACTTCACTTCCTTGCCCGGCTTCTTGTCGAACTCCGCATGCAGAATACTCTTTCTGGTATCAGGGCTTCCGCGATCAATAGACAGAGTGTGCGTCCCCGCAGCGGTATCCTGCTGCTCCGCCAGATAAGCAATAAATTCCGGCATCACATTACCGATGGGCGGAAATACATCCCGAGGAAGGTTCGGGTTCAGCAAGCGCCCATGAAATTCCGAACTGCCAGTAATAGTCCCGGGTGCAAACAGGAACAATTCCGAGGTATAGACACCACCAAACAGATCGGCCCACCGCTCCGCATTCAAACTCGCCGCCAACACATGCTCGGGTTTGGTAACCGGAATGATCAACGTAGGCGTATCCACACTGACCACCATGGGCTTGTACTTACTGAACGAGATATGCTTCTCATCAATATTCAGTGCCGCGGCCAGGCGGGGAATTTCCGGGGTATAGCGATCAACCGTGGGCGTCAGCACCCGAGCAAACTGGATCGAGCCTGATGTACTGTTTCCGGTATCAATAAAGCTTTCGATCAACTGCTGATTCTGCCTGAAAAGAAACGACGCAAAAGCCCCTTCATCCTTGGCAAGCCCCATCTCATGGGCCACAAAAGACGCCGCCAGAATGGTATGGGCCCCGAACAACTGCTGCCCCTTGCCATTGAACACACTCACCGGCATATCCTTGCCCGGCTCGATAAACACCGTTTCCGTCTGCTGAAACTCACTGGCAATCGCGATCTTGCTGGCATCACTAGTGTCCACACCCTCCAGCTTCACCACAGGAATCTGTGTGCCCTGAAATGGAGCATCGGCAAATACATCAAGCAGCGCATAATCGAGA
>NZ_JABURH010000094.1:28414-48326 GCF_014762765.1 Alcanivorax sp. | reverse complement strand
GCCCCGACCTCATTCATCCATTCGGAGTTGAATACCACCCGGGTTTTCGCCGGATCAAGGACCTTGAACACCTGCTCTTTATAAGTTTCCGCATTGCGCAGCACATCTTCACGGGTCAGCGGTGGCCGGGTCGCACTCTTGCCGGTGGGGTCACCAATCATGCCGGTGAAGTCGCCAATCAGGAAAATCACCTGATGGCCCAACTCCTGAAACTGACGCATCTTGTTGATCAGCACCGTATGCCCCAGATGCAGATCCGGAGCAGTGGGATCAAAGCCTGCCTTGATCCTAAGGGGCCGGCCAGAGGCCAGCTTTTCCCGCAATTCGTCTTCCTGGATGATTTCATCCGCACCGCGGGAAATGAGCGCCAGTTGTTCGTCCACCGTGGCCATGCCTACCTCTATACTGTCGGGGGTACCATTTATGCGAGGGAATCACCCCTGCGGGAAAGCGGGCCATTGTAGCACTTGAACGCGGCCAGAGAAGGCAGGTATCTTTGCAGGTCAGTTTTTCACTTGTGCCTACCAGGCACGACCGGCTTTTACCCAACCAGGTCCCACACATTCTCCATGAAAGCACTCCTATCCTCTGCTGGCAGACTGGTGCGCCAGTTCCCTCGCACCCATTTACTGCTGAGCATGGTCCTGCTGGGCGGCGTCATCCTTATCGCTCTTCGTCCAGACAGCCCCACGGAACAGCCCCGCCAACAGGCCAAAACCATCAACCTGCCCGCCAAGCCAGCGCGCAAACCCGAGCCGCAACCGCAAGCCCCGGACACCCCTCAGTGGCAAACCATCACCGTAGAATCCGGTGACAGCCTGTCGTCGCTATTACAGCCATTGGGAGTGGGCGCAGGCCAGGTATTTGCCTTAATCAACAGCGATGACAAGCTCAAACGGCTGACCAAGATCCGCCCCGGCGAAACCCTGAACGTCATTGTGGAAGACGACAGGCTGACCCAGGTGCAATACCACCCCTCAAAGGTGGAAACCCTCACCGCACGACTGAGGGGCGGAGGCTGGGAAACCCGCCTTAGCCAGCGTGAATACCAGAAACAGACACGCTTCGCGGAAGCCGACATCACCGACTCCCTGTTCCTGGCCGGCGCTGCGGCGGGCATCAGCGACAAGCTCACCATGCAGCTGGCCAACCTGTTCGCCTGGGACGTGGACTTCGTACTTGATATCCGCCGCGGCGACCGTTTCCGCATTATCTATGAAGAGCTCTACCTGGACGGCGAGAAAGTGGGCGAGGGCGACATCCTGATGGCCGAGTTCTGGAATCAGGACCGCCACCTGACCGCCTTTCGCTACGAAACCCGCTCCGGTGATGTGGAATACCTGGATATCAAGGGAGACTCCATGCGCAAGGAGTTCATCCGCACCCCGGTAGCCTTCTCCCGCATCAGTTCGCGCTTCAACCTGAGCCGCAAACACCCGGTGCTCAATCGAATTCGCGCCCACAAGGGCATCGACTATGCCGCCCCGTCCGGCACTCCTATCAAGGCCGCCGGCGATGGCAAGGTGATCTTCGCCGGCGTCAAAGGCGGCTACGGCAATGTCATCATTCTCAAACACGGCCAGATCTACACCACGCTCTACGCCCACATGCGCAGTTTCGCCAAGGGCATCCGCGTCGGCAAACGGGTCAAACAGAGCCAGACCATTGGCTATGTGGGCGCCTCCGGCCTCGCCACCGGGCCGCACCTCCACTACGAATTCCGCATTAACGGCTCTCACCGCAATCCGCTCACCGTGCCCCTGCCCAAGGCGCGAGGCATCAACGACAATGAGCGTTCGGAATTCCTGATTGCCGCCAATCGCCTCAAGGCCCAGATGACCCTGTTCGCCGAGGCCTCAACCCTGGCAAGCAGCGATGTCCTCTGACACCCCTGGCGATTTCCTGATTGGCCTGATGACCGGCACCAGCGTGGACGGCATCGACGCGGTGCTGGTCCGGATTGGCAGCGGCGAATTTTCCCTTCAATCCACGCTCAACCTGCCCCTGCCCGCGGACCTGCAGCAGGCAGTGCTGGACCTGTGCCAGCCCGGCGACAATGAGATCGATCGGGCCGGCGCCGTCAGCCGCCAACTCTCTTTATGCTATGCACAGGCCTGCCAGACCTTGCTGAAACAAACCGGCCTGAAGCCCGAGCAGATACGCGCCATTGGCTGCCACGGCCAGACCGTACGCCACCGGCCTGGCAAAAGTGGCTTCAGCCTGCAGCTGGGCTGCCCGGATACCCTGGCGGTGGAAACCGGGATCTGCGTGGTGAGCAACTTCCGCAATAAGGACATGGCGCTGGGCGGCCAGGGGGCACCCCTGGTCCCGCCTTTCCACAAACAACTGTTTGCCCGCCCGGGCCAGCGCCGCGCCATTGCCAACATCGGCGGCATGGCCAACGTGACCCTTCTGGACGGCAACACCCTGTTGGGCGGTTTCGATAGCGGCCCGGGCAATGTACTGATGGATCACTGGATCCAGCAGCACCGCCAGCAACCGTTCGATCGCAACGGTGACTGGGCCGCTGGCGGCGAGCCGGACCCGACGCTGCTGGCAAAGCTGCTGGATGATCCCTACTTCCGTCTGCCGCCCCCCAAGAGTACCGGTCGCGAGCTCTTCCATGCGGACTGGCTGGCACAGCACCTTCGTGGCCACAATGACCCACAACAGGTTCAGGCCACCCTGGCCGAGCTGACGGCCCGCAGCATCAGTGACGCTCTGACGGATTTCGCCCCGCAGCAACTGCTGGTCTGCGGCGGCGGCGCTCATAATCGACACTTGCTGGCACGGCTGCAGCATCATCTGGGCGTCCCGGTTACCAGCACGGAAAACGAAGGCCTGCACCCTGATTGGGTGGAAGCCGCCGCCTTCGCCTGGCTGGCGTGGGCACGGCTGGAGGAAAAGAATGGCAACGCACCGGCAGTTACCGGGGCTTCGCGGGAAGCCATTCTGGGCCAAGTTACCTTGCCCTGAAACGCCAACAACAGCCTCTCATAACCTCGCTATACTACTGCAGGAACGGCGCTCTCTACGGATAGGACAGAAAAGATGTATGGCCGCACGGCCATGGAGGAAGGGGATCGTCGAGGGGAGAGCGGCCTAAACCAGCCAGAGACCCAGAGTGGCACAGCTGACGCCCAGGGTGGCGCCGGCGAGGATATCGCTGGGGTAGTGCACACCCAGCAGCACCCGGGACAACCCCACCAATACCGCCAGGCCCAGGGCCAGCAACATCACCGCCGGGTAAAACACGCAGAGCAGGGA
This sequence comes from Alcanivorax sp., assembly GCF_014762765.1. Lineage (GTDB taxonomy): Bacteria > Pseudomonadota > Gammaproteobacteria > Pseudomonadales > Alcanivoracaceae > Alcanivorax. The sequence continues at coordinate 45,059 of NZ_JABURH010000094.1, read as the reverse complement.
TGCCATGACAAAAGCTGCCGCGGTGTGGCCGGAGGGAAAGCTGAAACGGTCCGCCGGCTGGATAAAGGCGGACAGGCTTTCCAGGGCATCCGCCGGCCGTGGTCGCTTGATCAGGTGCTTGAGCAGCACGAACAGCGGCACCTCCAGAGCATAAGCCGCCATGGCGGTCAGTGCGAACTCACTGCCCCCCTGGCGATCCATCCACCAGATCAGCAGCGTCAGGGCCACATAGAAGGGGCCATCACCGAGCCGCGACACCATACGGGCCATACGGGCACGACGGGCAGCCTGGGGCTGTTGAAGCAACCAGCACATGGCCCGGGTATCCGCGGCAGTCATTCGTTGAAATGTAGGTTTTGTCGTCATCATGGGGACAGTGTGGCCCGCAAAAACGACGAAAAGTTGATCAAACAGTGAAGGTTTTGTGACAAACAATGGCTTTCGCCATACAAGCATAGCTTCCCACTGAAAGGTGAGAGCTTTGTGAGGCGTCACGCCTGCATGACGAAGAAGGTTGGCTGACTACTGATTTACACTGAAAAGGAAGAACCGCAACCACAGGTAGTCGCCGCGTTGGGGTTGCTGACCACAAAGCGCGAACCCATCAGGCCCTTTTCGTAATCTACCTGGGAACCGTCCAGGTACTGGATGCTCATGGCATCCACCAGCAGCGTGACTCCATCCTTCTCAACGATAGTATCGTCATCGTTGACTGCTTCATCAAAGGTGAAGCCATAGGAAAACCCGGCACAGCCACCACCCGTGATATACACGCGCAGTTTGAGTTGCGGATTGCCTTCGTCGTCACGCAGTTCCTTGACCTTGGCGGCGGCGGCATCGGTGAATGAGATCGGGGCGTTTTCGGTCATACTCTCGCTAGCAACGGGTGACGAATTGGCCCGTGGCCGGAAAGGCCAACGGGCTGATTATGTTCCAGTACCCGACTAAAACAGTCAAGAATTATTCGGCCACCGCTTCCTTGCCGGAAGCCTTGCCGGCGTTCTTGCCGGTGGCATCCGGTGCCGGCAGGTTGCGGCGCTCGTCATCCAGACGGACCAGCTTGCCATTGACCCGCGCCCCCATAACCATCTCGATCATCAGGTAATAGACATTACCTTCCACGGAGGCCTTTTCGGCCAACTCCAGGTTCTCGGTGGCGTGCACATCCCCTTCCACCCGGCCATTGATGATGACCTGAGGCACCTGAATCTCCCCCTTGACCACCCCGCTTTCACCGATGATCAGGCGACCACCATCCTTCCCCACATTGATATTGCCCTCCACGGTGCCCTGAACATGCAGCCCCCCGGTGAATTCGATATCGCCACGGACCGTGGCGCTGGGCGCAATCAGGGTGTGGTTACGGTAATCCTGGGACGAACCGGATGTACTGCCTGTTGCAGATTTCTTGTCTCGGCCAAGCACGGGTCTCTCCTACTGCCATTTTACGGTTTTTTGTGTCTGGTAACGGTTTCTGCCGCCGCTCTCAGCTTCTACATCTATGGCTTCCAGCTCCACCCCTTCCGGCACCTGAAAGCGGCCATTCAGCTCCTGGAAGTAACGAAACCGGAAGCGCGTCTCACTGCCATCTTCCAGCCAGTCGGTTCCATTCAGGGAAAAGGACTCCCCATCGCGGCTGCCACGCAGGGTCAGACTGATGTCCCCGGACAGATAATTGCGGTTATCCCCTGCCTGCACCAGTACCAAACGGTAACGGTAATAGCCGCTTTTATCCTCAGGCTGCAGCACCATCTTTTCAATCTGCAGCCCCTCGCTGGCACCGGGCGCCATCACGCTCTTGTAGAATACCACCGCCTCTTCCAGCTCAGCGGCCTGATCGCGCAGGGACTTGATCTCCTGGCGCAGGGTCTCCCGGGCCTCCCGGGTCACTTCGGTATCCGTGCGATATAGGGCAAGCTCATTACGAGCCGCTTCCAGCTCTCGCTTGGCGGTCTTCAGGTCGCTACGCAGGCGCTGGTTGGCCGCAGACGTATCCAGGGCGCCACTGCTGCCGGTCCAGAAGCCGCCGGCAAACAACACCACGGCGAGTATCAGCAAGCTCACGATCCAAAGCCGACGGCGCTTTTTCTGCCGGGACGGGCTCACCGGCATCAGCATCACATCATCAATGCCCGCCCGGCTTTTCGGTTTGCGTGCCATATCAGGGCATCAACGGAACGACTGCCAGTCCCGCCCCTTCGTCCAGCCCGAACATGATATTCATCGCCTGCACCGCCTGCCCGGAGGCACCCTTGACCAGGTTATCGATCACCGACAGTACCACAATTACGTTCTCGCCCCGTGGTTGGTGCAGGGCAATCCGGCAGGTATTGGCACCCTTCACAAAACGTGTCTCCGGGTGAGAGCCAAGGGGCATGACGTCCACAAAGGGCTCGTTGGCATAGCGGGCTTCATAGGCCGCCTGGATCTCCTCCAGGGACGGCGACTGATCGGTGAGTTGGCCGTAGAGGGTAGCGTGAATACCGCGGATCATGGGAATCAGATGCGGCACAAAGGTGGCCTTTACCGGCCCACCGGCGATATCCGCCAAACCCTGCTCAATTTCCGGCAGGTGACGATGGCCGCTGGCGCCATAGGCCTTGTAGCTCTCGCCGGCTTCAGCCAGCAGCATGGGTACCTTGGCGCCCTTGCCGCCACCACTGGCGCCACTGGCCGCGTTGGCAATCAGTTGGTCCGGCTTGACCCAGCCGTTTTCCAGCAACGGCAGGTAACCCAGCTGAATGGCAGTGGGATAACAGCCGGCACAGGCCACCAGCCGTGCATCACGCAACTTTTCCCGGTTCACTTCCGGCAGGCCATATACCGCGTCCGCCAGCAACTCCGGGCAGGCATGGGGTTCGCCGTACCAGTCGCTCCACAGCGCATGGTCACGGAGCCGAAAATCCGCAGACAGATCCACCACCCGCACGCCAGCATCCATCAGCTCGGGCATCATGCGCATGGCCACATTATGGGGAGTGGCGAAAAACACCACGTCACAGGCGGCCAGCCGTTTCACGTCCGGCTCGCTGAACACCAGATCGGTACGCCCACGCAAGGAAGGAAACAGGTCCGCCACAGCGGTACCGGCCTCTCCCCGGGAGGTAATCACATCCAGAGCCACGTGAGGGTGGTTGACCAGCAGGCGTAACAATTCCACCCCGGTGTATCCGGTGCCACCAACTACGCCAACCTTGAGGGGCTCTGCCATATCATTCTCCACCCTGCTAACCAGGGAACTGCATTTAACAAAGAACCCCGCATGATAGGGGCGCCACCCGAGACCGGCAACTTATCCGGGTAATTGCCGTTCGGATTCCTTCCCGGCGGCGCGTTCCGCGCCCCCGTCCTCAGCTTTTTCCCGGGGCTTTTCCAACGCCATGCCTCGCCCGTCCGACAACCGCTCGGCAAGGGAATCGTAAAGCGGGCGAGCCCAGACGATCTTGGCCACCGCCGTTGCCAGAAAAGCCCCGGCCATCAGCGGCAGCAGGATGTCGTGCCGGTTACCGGTCAACTCCATGACAATCACGAAAGAGGTAATGGGGCGCTGAATAACACCTGCCAGAAAGGCAGCCATAGCCACCAGGGTAATCCCCACCAGCGAGGACTCCGGAAAGAAGCCACCAATCACATTACCGAACCCGGCCCCCGCCGCCAGACTTGGTGAGAATAGCCCACCGGGAATGCCGGTGAAGTATGACACCAGGGTCGCGGACATCTTGGCCAGGGCAAAGCTCCAGTTCCCCGGGTGCTCCCCGTCCAGCAGGGTGCTCGCCTGCTCGTAGCCACTGCCATAGGTAGCGCCACCGGTCAGCAACCCCAGCAACACCAGCACCAGGGCGCACATCAGCACCACTCGATAGGGGTGCGCCCTGGCGTAGGGGGAAAGAAACTGGCTACCCTTGATCAGCAGGCGGCTGAACAAGCCGCCGAACAGACCACACACCAGACCAGTGACACCAATGGCCGCCCAGTCCCGGGTAATATCCAGAGCCCCCTCCGGGTGACCGAAAAAACTGTAGTGGCCCATGATCATCAGCACCACCACCCCGGACAGGATAATCGCCAGTATCAGGGTCCCGCTGGTGCGCTGCTCGAAGGAGCCAGACAGCTCTTCAATGGCGAAGACAATCCCGGCCAGCGGCGCATTGAAGGCCGCAGACACCCCGGCAGCCCCACCGGCCACGATCAGGGAATTATCCACATATTTCTGATTCAGACGCCCCAGACGGCCAACCGAATACATCATCGCCGCACCCATATGCACACTGGGTCCCTCACGGCCAATACTGGCACCGCACAGCAACCCCAAGCAGGTCAGGATGAACTTGCCAAAGATGACTCGCAGAGAAAGGAAGGTGGGCCGCAGCCAGTGGTAACGCTGCTTGAGAACTACCAGAACCTGTGGAATACCACTGCCCTGGGACTCGGTGCCCAGCTGCCGCATCAGCCAGACAATGATCAGCATACCCAGCGGCGTGATCAGCACCGGCAACAGCGGCGATTGCTCGTGTATCTGAATGAAGGTGTGCGACGCCAACTCCGCCACCCAGGCGAACGCCACCACCAACAGCCCCACCAGCACCGCGCCGATCCAGAACACCGCGCGCAGCTTCCAGTCCTCCCAGGACCCCAGCTGACGACGACTCACGCGGCGGGTGCGAAACAGGTAGTAACGCATCAGACGACGGTGACGTGGCCGCTTATTCACGGGACTCCTTGGCAATCAGTGCAGGTTGACGAAACAATGGCAGGAAGTCGGTATAGTCTACGCCCTGACTTCCGATCCCTCCACTCACACGACCCCGGAGATTTGCCACATCATGATGCAGTTCGCCCTGGACCACCTGCTCTGGATCAAAGCGTTCCACCTGATCGCCGTGATCTGCTGGTTTGCCGCCATCTTTTACCTGCCGCGACTGTTCGTTTATCACGCCATGGCGGAAGACACGGCCAGCCGGGAACGTTTCAAGGTAATGGAGCGTAAACTGTATCGGGGCATCATGAACCCCAGCATGATCGTCACCGTGCTGCTGGGCCTGTGGATGCTGATGGCCAACTGGGACGCCTACAAAGGCTTCGGCTGGATGCACGCCAAATTGACCCTGGTGTTCCTGCTGATCGGCTATCACCACGTCTGCCTGGCCTACCTGAAAAAATTCGCCGCCGACGCCAATACCAAAAGTGACAAGTTTTACCGGATCTTCAACGAGATCCCCGTGTTTCTGCTGGTGGCCATTGTTATATTGGCGGTAGTGCGACCATTCTGAAAAACGCTTAACGCCTGACGCCGGACGAAAAGGTCGCCCGCACGTCAGGCGTGCCGCGTCAGGCATTTTTTATGAAACCCAATATTCTCGTCATCGCTGGCCATGACCCTTCCGGGGGTGCCGGTATCCATGCGGACATTGAAGCCATTCGCGCCCTGGGCGGCTTTGCTTCCACCCTGATCACCGGGCTCACCGTGCAGAACAGCCAGAACGTTCGTGGTTTTCGCCTTACCGACGTGGAGCTGCTACGCCAGCAGGCCACCGCTCTACTGGAGGACTACGACTTTCAGGCAGTAAAGATCGGCATGACCGGCTCCGTAGCCATCATCGACTTTATCGCCGATCTGTTGCCGCAACTGCCCGGCGTGCCCGTGGTGCTCGACCCGGTGCTGGCCGCCGAAGCCGGCGGCAGTCTGACCAGCGAATCCCTGGCGGATGCCATGCTGGAAAAACTGGCGCCCCACTGCGACGTGATGACCCCCAACCTGCCCGAAGCCCAGGCACTTACTGGTCGCCAAACCGTGTCTGACTGCGGCAGCGAGCTGGTTAAACGCACCGGCAGCGCCGCGCTGGTCACCGGCACCCACGACGACACCGACCAGGTCACCAACCATCTGTTCAGCACCGACGGTGAACAACAGTGGAACTGGGAGCGGCTGCCACACAGCTATCATGGCTCCGGTTGCACCCTGGCATCGTCCATCGCCTGCCTGCGCGGCCACGGGGAATCCCTGGCCAATGCGGTGGCAGACGGCCAGGCCCATGTGGATCGCTTCCTGCGTAACGCCTTCCGCCCGGGCCAGGGCCAGCACGTACCCGACCGGCGATGAAGCACCCCCGCATCCACGGCTTGTACGCCATCACAGATCCGACCCTGATCCCCGACCGGCAATTACTGCCAGCCGCAGAGGCGGCCCTGCAGGGTGGCGCCCGTCTTCTTCAATACCGGGACAAGACCGCCACCCCGGAGCAACGGCGCCAGCGCGCCGCCCAGCTGCAAGCCCTGTGCCGACACCATGGCGCCCTCTTTCTGGTCAACGATGATCCGGCCCTGGCCGCAGAGATTGATGCCGACGGCGTCCACATCGGTCAGAGCGACGGCGGCATCGCCCGCGCCCGACGCTTGCTGGGCCCGGGCAAGATCATTGGCGTTACCTGTCATAGCGATCTGACACTGGCCGAGCAGGCGGCCGCGGCCGGCGCCGACTACGTGGCCTTCGGGCGCTTCTTCCCCTCTCGCACCAAACCACAGGCCCCGCCCGCTGATCCGGCCATCCTCGACCGGGCAAGTCAGCGACTGACGATTCCGCTGGTCGCCATCGGCGGCATTGATCCCGACAATGGCGGCCAGTTACTGGAGCAGGGCGCCAACGCCCTGGCCGTAATCCACGCCCTTTTCTCCGATCCAGCACCCGCCCAGGTAAAACAGGCTGCGAAGCAGCTAAGTGCTCTGTTTTAGCGCTGCCTGAATCTCGAACAACCCTGCACGCCCGTTCAGATAATGAAGAATGGGATACGCCGCACAACATACCGGCCCGCAGGTACGCAAAATCCCCCGCAACGTCTACATCGAAATAACTACACCAAAAATACGAAAAACCCAGTAAGGGGGAGAACCACCCATGGCAATGCGCTTCCGTCGGCCACTGGCATCCTGGCACGGCCTGCTGCTGGCTGCCCTGCTTTTCCCGGGTAGTCATGCGGCCGCTACAGATCCTCAAGCCAGTACCGAACTGTTTATTGATGGCAGTCGTTACCGGGCGGTACTGGAACCCAGCAGCGCCCGAATCGGCATGTCCGAGGCGGACAGGAAACTCCTTCAGGGCAATCACTACAGCGGCGCCCTGGAGCAGGTTCCGGGAAGCTGGGTACGGCTCTCCCAGCTCGGAGATGACTGGTCCGGAGTGGTGTCACTGAACGGCGAAATGCACATTGTCGACAGCACCGCGTTTAGCCAGCACAACAACCTCCCCGTTGCCCGTTCCCTGCAAAGCCTGCAAGCGCCCGGAACCTGCGGCGTAGGCAATGGCACCCACAGCTCCCTGGAACTGCCAACCCGGGAAGGCGCCAGCGCTCGTTCAGGCGAGTACCACATTGCCGCGGCCACCCTGGAAGAGATGTGCACAGATCAGGTGGACGGAGTCTGCCTGTTGCCGGAGAAATACCTGATCGTCGACCACCTTTTTCAGCAGAAGCACCCTGATACCTATCAAGACAAGGTGGTGGAACTGCTCAACATCATCGACGGCTTCTACCGCAACGACCTGAACATGGTATTCGACAACCTGCACGTGGAATTTCCCAGCGAAGAACTGTTGTTGGCATCCACAAGCGCCAATGAACTACTGGTAGATCTGCGTGAGAAGTACCACGGCTTTACCTTCGCCGACACCAGCACGGCCAGCCCACTGATGGAACTGCTCTCCGGTCGTGAATTCGATGGCTCCACCGTGGGCCTCGCCTATGTGGGGACCCTCTGCAATACCAATGGCTATGCTACCGGTGTCACCCAGGAATACGTCAACATTCCGCTCACTGCCGTGGTCATGGCCCATGAGATCGGCCACAACTTCGGCGCCAACCACGACAATGTGGAATCCGACCAGATCGACAACCCGGAGCGTTACTGCGGCAACGGCTACATCATGTCCAGTTGGGCCGACGGCAGCGCCACCGGCTTTTCCAGCTGTTCGGTGAACCAGATGACCGCCAAGATCGACAGCCTCGGCAACCACGATGCCTGCTTCAACTATCCGGTGGATGCAGGGCTGAGCGCCGACGGCGGTAATCCGGACACCTTTGATAACAGCACCGGCACAACCCTGACGCTGACCTATAACGTGGACTATCAGCAAGCCTCACGGGCACCGGACCTGATCCAGTTGCAGGGAAATCTGAGCAACGCCCGGATCGACCAACTGACCCTGCCGGAAGGGGACTGCGCCATCGCCACCGACCAGCGTAGCTATAGCTGTTCGCTGACCCCGCCATTCGCTCCTGCCAGCCTGACACTGACCATCACCAGCACCACCCCGGCGCAGGCACTGCTGACACAGACGGCCGCTGTCAACGGCAGCGAAGTGAAAGACATCCTTCCCGGCAACGACCAGCTGACAACGCCCTTGTCCTATAACATCGTCTCCAGCCAGCCCGACGACCTGCAGGCGCAGGCCCAGCAGGAACCACCGCAAGTGACCCTGACCTGGACCGACCGGGCCTTCACCGAAACCGGCTACCGGGTCGAGCGCTACAGCGACCTCAGCGGCTGGAAAGCACTGGCAAGCCTGTCCGCGGACAGCAACAGCCATATCGACACCGGCGTCGCCACTGACATCAGCTATCAATACCGGGTGATTGCCGAAGGCAGCGACATCACTGGCGACAGCTCCAACACCGTCAGCATCATCATCGAAGGCACCCCGGCCACCCCCGCCAACCTGGCAGCAGCCATGGCGCAAGGCGGCATCCAGTTGACCTGGAACGACCAAGCAGACAATGAGCAACGCTATGAAATACAGCGCCGCCGGAACAACAATGGCAGCTGGACAGCGTGGGCAAGTCTGGCCGAGGGTCTGGCCACCGACAGCGAGCAATATCTGGACAGCACCGCCGTGCTCGGGGAACGCTATCAATATCGGGTCATTGCCCATAACGCCTCCCTTAGTTCAGCCCCGTCAAACCTGGCGGAAATCCAGTTTGGTTCGCGGCCAGAGGCACCTTCCAATCTGACCAGCCGCCTGCTGCAAGACGCCATTCGCCTGATCTGGCAGGACAATGCCGACAATGAAACCGGCTTGCGGATCCTGCGCCAACAATTCAACGGGGAAACCTGGAGTGAATGGCAGAGTCTCGCCGAGCTGGGCAGCAACCAGACCCGCCATGATGACAGCACTGTCATGGCTGGCACGCGCTACCGTTACCAGGTGCAGGCCTTCAATGCCGTGGGCGTTTCTCCGCTCAGCAACAGGGTGGAGCAGCTTTTCGAGCGCGCACCGGCAACACCCGGCAATCTGCAGGCCCAACGCCAGAACACCGCCGTGATACTGCAATGGCAGGATAATGCCGATAACGAATTCGGTTTTCGTATCGAACGCCAGCGTCTGGACGGTGACACCTGGCTGGCCTGGCAGGCCATCGCCGAACTGAATGCCAACAGCACCCGCTACACCGACAGCCGGGTCACAGTGGGCAACCACTATCGCTACCGTGTTAGCAGCCTCAACAGTGCCGGCAGTTCCACCCCTTCCGCTGCAGTCGCTGTCTCCATGAACGACGAAAGCACCCCGACCGGCGATGACGATTCCTCCGGTAACAATGCACCCGGCAGCTTCGGCAGTGCTGGCGGCAGCGCCGGTTTTGTTACTGGCCTGCTGGCCCTGCTGTTGCTGCGTCGCAGAGACACCCACTCATGCTGAGCCCGCGCCTGCTGCTGAGCGTGCTGCTTGTCTCCCTGTTGCCCGCCTGCCAGGCGGGTAATCAGGGCGGCGCAACCAACCCCCTCGCCGAAGCACGACAACGCTGGGCCGATCAGGGTCTCGAGCAGTACCGCTACCAGGCCCGCCAGCAATGCTACTGCGGGCCCAAGGCCCTGCAGCCCGCCAGCATCCTGGTCAACGGCCAGCAGGCCCGGCTGGAAGCCCCGGACGACCAGGAGCTGGCCCCCCTGGCACGCCCGGTGGAGGCCTGGTTCGCCCTGATTGAGGAAAAACAACGCAAGGGCTGGCATCAGGTGGACGTGGACTACCACCCTCAATGGGGTTACCCCCGCCATATTCGTCTGGATTTCGATCCGCGCATGGCCGATGACGAGCAACAGTACTGGATCGAGGACCTGACCCCGACAGCGATAAAGCGCTAACCTCCCCAGCCTCACTGGCCAAGCCGCCACTCACCCCTCATAATGCCGCCACTTTCCCGTGGCGGGCCACTGGCTCGCCCGTGTCATGGCGCCTTCATGCTCCAGCGACACCATCAACCGTAATTTCCCGTGTGCGCTCCAGCGCGCACCCGCCGCCCGCGCGGCCTGCGATGCCCGGCATCGCCGACAGCTACAGCAAGAGGACACACCATGAGCCGCAAGCACTCCGAACAGCTTTTCCGCCAGGCCCAGAAACATATTCCCGGCGGTGTTAACTCTCCCGTGCGTGCCTTCAAGGGCGTGGGCGGCACACCGGTGTTTTTCCACTCTGCCAGTGGCGCCTACCTGCACGATGAAGATGACAATCGCTACATCGACTACGTGGGCTCTTGGGGCCCGATGATCCTCGGCCACAACCATCCCCAGGTGATTGCTGCCGTGCAGGCAGCGGTGCAGAACGGCCTCAGCTTCGGCGCCCCAACCGCCACCGAAGTGGCCATGGCGGACAAGGTCTGCGAACTGGTGCCCTCCATGGACATGGTGCGCATGGTCAACTCCGGCACCGAAGCCACCATGAGCGCTATCCGCCTGGCCCGGGGCTATACCGGCCGCGACAAGATCATCAAATTCGAAGGGTGCTACCACGGGCATGTGGACAGCCTGCTGGTGAAGGCCGGTTCCGGCGCCATGGGCATCCCCGGCTCACCGGGCGTCCCCGCCGCCGTTACCGGTGACACCCTGGTGCTGGACTACAACGATGCTGCCAGCGTGGAGACCGCCTTCCAGGAATACGGCGACCAGATTGCCGCCGTCATCGTCGAACCGGTGGCCGGCAACATGAACTGCGTGCCCCCCACCAAGGCGTTCCTGCAGGCCCTGCGCCAGCACTGTGACGACCATGGCTCCGTGCTGATCTTCGACGAGGTAATGACCGGCTTCCGGGTAGCCCTTGGCGGCGCCCAGGCGCTCTACGACGTAACCCCGGACATGACCACCCTTGGCAAGATCATCGGCGGCGGCATGCCGGTAGGGGCCTTCGGCGGCAAGAGAGCCATCATGGAACACCTGGCACCGCTGGGCCCGGTCTACCAGGCCGGTACCCTGTCCGGTAACCCGGTGGCCATGGCGGCAGGGTTGACCACCCTGAACCTGCTCAGCGAACCCGGCTTCCACCAGGCCCTGACAGAAAAAACCACCCGCCTGCTGGACGGCCTGACCGAAGCAGCCCACGCGGAAGGTGTGGCCTTCACCACCGCACAAGCTGGAGCCATGTTCGGGCTGTTCTTCACCGACCAGAGCCGCATCAGCAGTTTTGCAGAAGTGATGGCCTGCGACAGCGAACGCTTCAACCGTTTCTTCCACGCCATGCTGGACCAGGGTGTGTACCTGGCCCCCAGCGCCTTTGAAGCCGGTTTCGTGTCAGCAGCGCACAGCGACGAGGATATCGACGCCACCATTGCGGCGGCGCGCAAAGCGTTTGCAAAGGTGTAACCAAACCTATCCGTAGGAGCGTCGCTCGCGGCGCGATAACAGACCAGGATCAAAAGCATTTTCACCACAGAGGGCACAGAGTTCACCGAGAAAAAGAACGCATTTCTCTGTGTCTCTGTGCACTCTGTGGTGATACCGTCTTTTTAAATGTTGGGTTATCGCGCCGCGAGCGACGCTCCTACGGAAGGATTGGTCAGTCGCGAACCAGCGTCACCATCTTTCCACCAGTCAGCCCCAGCAAATCCCCCGGCGCCATGGCGATTTCCAGCCCGCGCCGACCGGCGCTCATGTAGATGGGATTGTGAGATTGCGCACTGTGATCCAGATACAGCGGTAGCCGTTTTTTCTGCCCCAGCGGACTGATACCACCGAGTACATAACCTGTCAGGCGCTGCGCCTTATCCGCCGGACACATGGCTGCCTTCTTGCCGCCGTGGGCGCGAGCCAGACATTTCAGATCCAGTTGATGAGCCACCGGCACCATGGCCACCACCGGCTGTTCATCCACCAGTGCCAGCAGCGTCTTGAAGACGGTTTGCGGGGGCAGCTGCAAGGCGTCCGCCGCTTCCAGCCCGTAACTTTGCGCCTTGGGGTCATGGTCATAACTGTGCAATTGAAAGGAAACGCCGGCCTTTTTCGCAGCCTGCACCGCCGGTGTCATACCGGCCTGGCCTTGGGATTGCGCAACGCCGCCGCCTTGCTGCGGGCCTGACGGGCGCCGGATTTGTCACCCTGGCGATCGCGGGCAGTGGCCACCAGATCCCACAAGCCAGCCCGGTAATCATCGTGGTCCGGCGCCAAGCGCAGCGCCTTCAGGGCGAAGCCTTCCGCACCGCGAGGATCACCCTCGGAAAGCCGCAAGCCCGCCAGCTCCTTGTACAACCAGGAGGAATCCGGGGCGATATTCAGGGCACGCTCCAGATAACGCTCTGCAGCCGATGTCTGGCCCTGCTGACGGGCCTGTTCGGCCCGGCTCAACAGACCCAGTGCCGGCGAGCCTTCCAGTTCCTGACTGGCGGTCATCGGCTCTGCCGGTTCCTCCACCGGAGGACGGACCGCACAACCCGCCAGCACCATACTGATCAACATCAGCTGAACAAGCCTTTGAATAATCAACATCCTTACTACCCTTGAACAGTGCTCCGGCAAGTCCATTATCGCTGCAGATCACGCCTCGCTGAGCACTGTGGTGAAATTTGATCTGACCCTAGTCAAACAGCCCCTTGAACCAGCCCTTGATGCCTTTGCCGGCTTCTTTTACCGAGCCACAGCCGTCGCTGTCCTGGGGAATCGAGGCTTCCAGCATCGGGTAGCGACGGGCATCCCCACAGCCCTCGGCACTGACGCGCTTGCCATCCGGGTTCATCCATACCCATTCCACCCCGGCAGGCGGCGTCTGCGACAGGCTGCGCTGGGGCAGCTTACCCATCAGCTGGGCCCACACCGGCAAGGCACCACTGGAACCGGTAATACCGGCATTACGATTATCATCACGACCCACCCAGACTACCGCCAGATGGTTGGCGGAGAAACCGGCAAACCAGGCGTCCCGGAAATCATTACTGGTGCCCGTCTTGCCTGCCACCTTCAGATCCTGCGGCAATGACGCCCGCGCGGCACGGCCGGTACCTTTCTCGACCACTTGCTGCATGGCCCACTGGGTCAGGAAAGCCGGGCCGGCATCCACCACCTCGTCGGTATTAACCGGGTAACGGGCCAGCGGCTTGGCTTCCTTGTCGAGCACATCGGTAATAGAGCGCAGGCGAGTGCTGAAACCGCCCGTTGAAAGAGGCTGATACATCATTGCCACCTCGAACGGGGTCAATTCCAGGCTGCCCAGCAGAATACTGGGGTAAAGAGGAATATTGCGGGTCACACCCAGGGTATTCATTGTGCCGGCCACCTTGTCCAGCCCCACATCCAGCCCCAGGCGAGCGGTGCCCTGATTGCGCGAATAGGTCAGCACATCCACCACCGGCATGGCACCACGGGACTGGTTGTCGAAGTTCTGCGGCGACCAGGTGGCGCCATTGGGAAGCGTCACTTCCACGGGCCCGTCTTCCACCAGGGTAGCCAGGGACCATTGCTTGGGCTGACTCACCGCCGACAGCACCACCGCCGGCTTGGCCAGCGAGCCGATCGGGCGCTGGGCATCCAGGGCCCGATTGAAACCTGCCTCCCTGGAGCTTCGATTGCTGACCAGCGCCAGCACATCGCCCTGGGCGGGCGCGACCACGACCACGGCACCATTCAGTTTTTTGCTTTCGTCAGGATCGCGGCGGTCCAGATGATCGCGCAGGGCCCCTTCCGCAGCGAGCTGGGCCAGCACATCCAGGGTGGAGTGAATACGTAGACCCTCATCGCTGAGCACCTCCGGGGGGTAATCCCGAGCCAGCTGTCGCCTTACCAGATCAATAAAGGCAGGGAATGCATAAAGCGCGGAGGCACCACGCGGCACCACTTCCAGAGAGCGATTACTGTATTTATCGTAATCCGCTTTCGACAGAGCCCCCTCATTCAGCGCCACCTTCAATACCGTGTTACGACGCTCCAGCGAGCGCTCCGGGTGACGGCGCGGGTCATACCAGCTGGGCCCTTTGAGCAACGCCACCAGAGTGGCCAGATGATGGGGTTCCAGTTCTTCCAGAGGGCGCCCGAACAGGAACTGGGCGCCCAGCCCCATGCCATGAATGGCCCTGGCTCCGTCCTGCCCCAGGTATACCTCGTTGAGGTATGCCTCAAGAATCTGCTCCTTGCTGTAGTGCAGTTCCAGCAACATGGCCATGGGCATTTCCAGCAGCTTGCGTGACAAGGTGCGCTCGGAGGTGAGCCAGAAGTTTTTCACCAGCTGCTGAGTCAGGGTGCTGCCACCCTGTACCAGGCGCCCAGCCTTGATGTTGGCCAGCATGGCCCGGGCGAGCCCACGCAGGGAAATGCCATGGTGGTCGTAGAAGGCCTGGTCCTCGGTGGCAATCAGCATCTCCACCAGCAATGGCGGCACCTTGTCCAGCGGCACCAGCACACGGTCTTCTGCATGCTGGGGATGAATACTGCCGATCTGCAACGGCTCCAGACGTGCCAGCCGATCACCGCCGGCCTCCAGCGACCGAATCTGGCCACCAGACAGGCTCAAGCGGATCCGCTCCGCCTTTTCGCCCCCATCACTGTCGTTGAAACCACGGGTATGCAGCAGCAGGCTGTTGCCCTGCACCGCATAGCTGCCAGGGGTAGCCGCCCGGGAGTCGCGCCGGTAGCGCATCAGGTCCAGCAACTTGAGCATGTCTTCGCGGGACAGCACGCGGCCTTCATAAAGCTCTACCGGTCGCGCATAAACCCGTGCCGGCAATTGCCAGACATGGGCATCAAACCGCTCACGTACCAGCGCATCCAGGTAGGCCAGGCCTGCCGCCCCCAGCACCAGGCACACCAACGCTGCCTTACCCACAAAAGACCAGCTGAACCAGCGACGTTGTTGTCCGCTGCTGCGTTTTTTCCGATTTGGTTGCCGCCGCGATCGCGCGGGGGACTTTTTCGCTTTTTTCGCCATGGCACGGAGTATAGAGAAAAGTGTGAGTGTTTTATGAGTCTCTCTGGACGTATCCGTTCCCTTCACCTGAATTTGAGTAAATTTTGCAACCTGACCCGGGGCGCCCATAATAGCTCCCCTTGCTTGCCCAGAACCGGAAATACGGAGCCTCCATGACGAAAAAATACGACGTTTATGCCCTCGGTAACGCGCTGGTGGATACAGAAATCGAGGTCAGTGACGCCTTCCTTGAGCGCATGGATGTGGGCAAGGGCCTGATGACCCTGGTGGACGAAGCCCGCCAGGCGGAACTGATTGCAGCCCTGGCCGACGAGGCCGAGCCTCATAAACAGACCAGCGGCGGCTCTGCCTGCAACACCGTGGTCGCCACCCGCTACTTCGGTGGCAACAGCTACTACGCCTGCAAGGTAGCCGATGACACTACCGGCGACATCTTTGTCAACGATCTGACCGCCGCCGGCGTAGACACCAACATGAACGGCAGCCGTGACACCGGTATTTCCGGCAAATGCCTGGTCATGCTGACACCGGATGCGGAACGCACCATGAACACCTATCTGGGTATTTCCAGTCAGGTTTCTGAAGCGGAGCTGGATGAAGCCGCTATCGCCGCCAGCCACTACGTGTACCTGGAAGGCTATCTGGTCAGCGGTGACAGCTCCCGGGCAGCGGCCATCAAACTGCGTCAGCTGGCCGAGAAGCATGGCGTGAAAACCTCACTGACCTTTTCCGACCCGGCCATGGTGCAGTTCTTCAAGGACGGCCTGTCCGAGATGCTGGGCGACGGCGTGGATCTGCTGTTCTGCAACGATGCCGAAGCCACCAGTTATACCGATACCGACAGCCCGGAAGCGGCGCTGGAAAAGCTCAAGACCGTATGCCGTTCCGCCGTAATCACCCTCGGCGCCAAAGGCGCGCTGGTATGGGATGGCGAGCAGACCCATCGCATTGCTCCGGTACCAGTGAAGGCCATCGACAGCAACGGCGCCGGTGACATGTTTGCCGGTGCCTTCCTGTACGCCATCACCCACGGGCACGACTTTGCCGCTGCCGGTGCACTGGCCTCTACCGCCGCCGCCCGGTTGGTAACCGAATTCGGCCCACGTCTTTCAGCGGATGCGCATCAGGAAATACGCCAGACCGTTCTAGGCGACTAACCGCCACGGTTTGAGGGGCAGAGATGGCCGCAAGCCGTCTCTGCCTTGTCCAAAACGGCGGGGATACCCCACACTCCGCCCGATAAACTGCATACAGGTAAGCCATGGAACACATCTGCAATGTGAACGACATCGAACACGAGAGCGCGCGGGAATTTCAGAAAGACGGCCAGCCCGTCATCGTGGTCAAATTTGATGGCCAGATGCACGCTTACATCAACTGGTGCCCGCACCTGGGCATCGAACTGAACTTCATGCCGGACCAGTTCATGGATGGCGACAACCAGTTTCTCATGTGCGCCAACCACGGCGCCCTGTTCGA
>NZ_JABURH010000094.1:23814-28018 GCF_014762765.1 Alcanivorax sp. | reverse complement strand
CTGGTGGAACGGGACCTGCCGGTGGTGGCCCCCATCGAAAAGAACGGCACCACCCTGTTCCACTGCGACGGCTTCGCCTTTGCGGTGTTCCGCAGAGCCGGCGGCCATGCGCCGGAACTGGATAACGACAACCACCTGGAACAGCTGGGCCGCACCCTGGCCCGCTGGCATGCCTGCGGCAGTGACCGGCCCTATCAGCTCCGCCACACCATGGACCCGGTGGCTGACATTCGTGCCGCCAGCACCTTTCTGATCAATGACGTGGTGGACCTGAATTACCGCAGTCAGTATCGCGATGCCTGCGGCCAACTGCTGGAGCAGATTGAACAGCGGCTGGCTGAGGTGGAATTCCCGCTGCTCAACGTGCATGGCGACTGCCATACCGGCAACATCCTGTGGCGCGACAACGGCCCACATTTCGTGGATCTGGACGACAGCCTGCGCGCCCCGGCCATGCAGGACATCTGGATGTTGCTGTCCGGTGAACAGGACGAGCAACAACACCAACTGCGGGTGCTGGCCCGCGGTTACGACACCTTCCTGCCCTTCCCCTGGCAACAAACCGCCCTGATCGAACCGCTACGCACCCGGCGCATCATCTGCTATGACGCCTGGCTGGCCAGACGCTGGGACGACCCGGCCTTCCCGCCCGCGTTCCCCTGGTTTGAATCCATGAGTTACTGGCGGGACCAGACAGAACTGTTACAGCAGCAACTGCGTAATTTGCAGACCCCGCTGTAGAGCAACAACGCGTTTCCGTAGGAGCGTCGCTCACGGCGCGACAGGGTTGACAACGTGTCTTCTAAAGCCGCTGCTGTAGGCGTTCCTCTCGAGGGACGAACCCGAGCCCAGGCGAGGCAAAAGGCGAGGCAGGGGCTGCCAGGTCACTCTAGAGACGCCCTGTTTCACAGAAACGACGTTGCTGGCCTTGCAGGTGCTTTCCACGCTGACGCGTGGTTCGTCCCTCGAGAGGAACGCCTACAACTGTATTGGCAAGGGGTGTTCCAGCCGAAAACCATCGGCGGATAACGCCACCTTCCAGGCCAGCACCTCCACGCCCTTCTGCACCGCTTCCCGCAGCAGCGCCCCATAGCGGGCATCGATTTCGTCCGCCGGCCGGGCGGCCTGTGCGCCGCTGTGCTGCACACAAAAAAACAGCACCGCCCGCTTGCCGGACGCCACCACCTCCATGAGGGTCAGCAGATGCTTCTGGCCCCGCTCTGTCACCGAATCCGGGAAGGCAATGACACCATCATCAGGGTCATTAGGCCCGGGGCCGAGCGTGACATTTTTCACTTCCACAAAGGTATGCGGATCGCTGCGCCCGCCCAAAGCCAGATCAAAACGGCTGTCACCGTATTTCACTTCCCTTTCCACACCTGTGTCGGGGCTCAGTGCGTCCACACGCCCGGCGCGGACCGCCTCTTCCACCAGTGCATTGGGCCGGCTGGTGTTGACCCCCGCCCAATGACCATGACCCACCTGCAGGGCTTCCAGGGTATGGCGGTATTTGCGCTTGGGATTACCGCTGTCGGAGATCAATGCCTGCTGGGGATCCCCCAGAACGCAGTTCTTCATGGAGCCGGTATTGGGACAGTGCACGGTAATTTCGCTGCCATCGGCGCGAACCACATCGGCCATGAAACGCTTGTAGCGACGCAGCAGGGTGACCCTTTCCAGGGGAGGATCAAACTTCACAGGGACTCCAGGTAGTGACCCAGCCGATGCAGGGCCTCAACAAGACGCGACTCGGCGCAAGTATAGGCCAGCCGCACATAACGGTGATGGTCATGGCCATCACCGAAATCCAGGCCCGGCGTCATGGCCACCTTTTCCTTTTCCAGCAGGTCCGCACAAAAGGCAAAGCTGTCATCGGTCCAGGCACTCACATCCACATACACATAAAAGGCACCATCGGCATTGGACACCACCGGCAGCTTGAGATGCGCCAGACCATTGAGCAAACACTGGCGGCGGCGGGCAAACAGCTGATGACGCTGCTCCAGGATGGTCAGCGCCGGTTCCTGCAGTGCCGCCAGTGCACCGTATTGCGCCGGCGTGGAGGGTGCCAGAAACAGGTTCTGGGCCAACCGCTCGATGGCCGGCACCAGCGGCTCCGGCGCCACCAGCCAGCCCAGCCGCCAACCGGTCATGCAGAAATATTTACTGAAGCTGTTGATCACCATCACCTGGTCGGTACGCGACAGCACCGATTCCGCCGGGCCCCGATAACAAAGCCCCTGATAGATTTCATCCACCAACAGCAGGCCATCTTTCTCCACCGCGCCCTCGGCCATGGCCTGCAGGGTATCCAGCGACAACATATTACCGGTGGGATTATCCGGGCTCGCCACCATGGCCAGACGGGTATCCGTCTGCCAGGCTGCCAGCAGATCGCTGGCGGTCAGGGTGAAATGATTGTCCGCCTCTAATACCAGCGGTTGCGGCTTCCCCCCCACAAGATTCACGAACTGACGATTACAGGGATAGCCCGGATCGCATAGCAGAACACCGTCCCCGGGATTGATCAGGGCCGCCAGCGCCAGCTGCAGGGCGCCGGAGGCGCCCGGCGTCACCACGATCCGTGCCGGTGACACGGTAGCGCCAAAACGCTCCCGGTAATCATCCGCAATGGCCTGGCGCAAAGCGGGCAGCCCTGCAGCCGGCGTGTAGCCGGTTCCCCGATCACGGGTTGCCCCGGCAATGGCCTCCAGCACCGGCGTCGGAGTTTCAAAATCCGGCTCGCCCACTTCCAGATGGATCACATCGTGGCCCTGGGCTGCCAGTTGTTGGGCTCGCTCCAGCAGTGCCATAACGTGAAAAGGCGGGATCTGTTGGGCGAAATGCGACAGCGTTATCACAAGATTCCTCTTTCCTATAAGGGTGGCATGGCTATAATCGGCCAGATTTTCACCAACTGGTGACAAGACTTACCCGGAAGGGGTAAGGTCAAAGATTACATTACGCCCGTACCTGGTTATATCAAGCGGGCCCCAGGGATAGTGGGACAGGATAGAGAGTCGAGAAGATGCTAAGGGAGTTAATAAAAATGGCCACCGGCAAAAAGAAAGCCCCGAAAAAGGCGGCTAAAAAACAAACCTCCGGGTCTGCTTCCAGCAGCAAGAAAGCCACCTCATCCACTGCTGCCCGCAAAGCGCCAGCCAAGAAGGCTGCCGTGAAAAAGGCCCCGGCCAAAAAAGCCGCAGTGAAAAAGGTGGCAGCAAAGCCTGCAGCCAAGAAGGCTCCAGCCAAAACCGCAGCCAAAAAAGCTGCAGTAAAGAAACCCGCTACCAAGCCTGCCGCTAAAAAGGCGCCGGCCAAGAAGGCCACTGTGAAGAAAGCCACTCCCAAGAAAGCGGTCGCCAAGAAACCGGCACCGGCGAAAAAAGCTGCCACTCCCAAAACGGCCGCCAAGCCTGCTGCAAAAAAAGCGACCGTAAAGAAAGCCCCGGCCAAAAAAACTGCTGCAAAGGCTCCTGCCAAAAAAGCGGCCAGCAAGCCAGTGGCAAAACCCGCCGCCGGCAAAACCCAGTCAACCGTTGCCACCGCCAAACCGGCGAAGGCCAGCAAACCCGCTGCCAGAAAGACAGCAGCCAAAAAAGCAGCACCAGCTGCACCTAGAACAAAACTGCCGACCTCCGGGAAGGCATCCGCAGCGGCCCGTGCCGCTGCCAGAGACGCATCGAACACCGGTAACGCACGGACCGCGACTGCCGGCAAAGGGACTTCGCCGAGCCGATCCACCACTTCTGCTCAGGTAAAAGCAAACGTGAAAAAGAAAACCGCCTCATCCTCTTCCCAGGCCCAAATGCATGGCTTCAAGCCCTACATTCCGGCCAAGAACGAGGAATACATGAACGAGAAACAACGCGAGCACTTCCGCCAGATCCTGCTGGCCTGGCGCCAGGAGTTGATGGAAGAAGCGGACCGCACCATGCACCACCTGCAGGACGAACAGGCCAACCTGCCCGACCCCGCTGATCGTGCCACTCAGGAAGAAGAATTCGCCCTGGAACTGCGAACCCGCGACCGCGAGCGCAAGCTGCTGAAGAAGATCGAGAAGACCCTGGATCTGGTGGACAAGGACGATTACGGTTTCTGCGAAGCCTGCGGCATCGAAATCGGTATCCGCCGCCTGGAAGCCCGCCCCACCGCGGACCTGTGCATCGACTGCAAGGAACTGGCGGAGATCAAGGAAAAGCAG
>NZ_JABURH010000094.1:0-23572 GCF_014762765.1 Alcanivorax sp. | reverse complement strand
TATCGCGGACGTTTCGCCCCCACCCCCTCCGGCCCCCTGCATTTCGGATCGCTGGTGGCTGCATTGGCCAGCTGGCTTGAAGCGCGTCATGCGGGCGGGGAATGGCTGGTGCGAGTGGATGACCTGGATCCGCCCCGGGAAGTGCCCGGTGCCGCCGATACCATTCTGCGTCAGCTGGAAACCTTTGGCCTGCACTGGGATGGGCCCGTGCGTTACCAGAGCCAGCGCCACTTCGCCTATCAAGAAGCCGTGGATACCCTGCTCGACAGCGGCCACGCCTTTCACTGCCGCCTGACCCGCAAACAACTGGCAGACCTGGATCACAACCATCCCGGTATCAGCGCTGCGGTGCCCGCCGCCGCCGACACCGCCATCCGTCTGCAGGTTCCTGACCGGGAGCTTCGCTATCTGGATGCCATTCAGGGCCGCATCAGCAACAATCTGCACCAGGACGGTGGCGCTTTTGTCATCCGCCGTCGTGACGGCCTGTTCGGCTATCAGCTGGCCTGCGCCCTGGATGACGCAGATGATGGTATTACCCATGTACTGCGTGGCGCCGACCTGCTCGATTCCACCCTGCGCCAGCGCTGGCTGCTGGAATGCCTGGGCAGACCAGCGCCAGACTATGCGCATTTGCCGGTAATCACCGACGGGCGGGATCTGAAGCTGTCCAAATCCGCAGGCAGTGAAGCTCTGGACCCCGCTCGAGCCAACCTGCTACTCACAGCGGCACTTCGCTGCATTGGCCTGCAGCCACCCTCAGACTTGCAAGGAGCAAGCCCGGCAGAACTTCTGGCATGGGGCACAGCACACTACCCCGATCACCAGTGGCCAGCCGGCCGCCAGCAACCATTGCCAGAGGCGTTGCAAGCTACAAGCTGAAAGTTCCAACGCGAACCGGGAAAACCCCACAGCAAATGCTGTGACTGCCTTTAACGATATAAGCGCGGAGACAGCCGACCAGAACACCAATACACATCCCGTGCCTTGCAGCTTGAAACTTGTAGCTTGCCGCTGCCCGCGCTTTTACACGCCCCACCCCCTGGCGTATGCTCATCGGCCCGGAGGGGTTAAACCACCTATGTATACCGACCGACTGCTGATCATCTTCATTCTCGGCACCTACCTGCTTTCCCCTGCCATCATCGACTGGTGGAGCGAAGGTGGGCGCGCCTGGTATCGCCCCTATCTGATCTGGCTGGGCCTGATCGCCCTGAGTTACTGGATTGCCAAGAGCAAGGATGTCGATGGTCTATAGTGTCAGCGATCTGATCCTGATTGCCGGTTGCTACCTGCTGTTCCTGTTTGCGGTGGCCTGGATCACCGAGCGTGGCTGGCTGCCGGCTCACTGGGTACGCCACCCAGCGGTGTATGTGCTGTCGCTGGGGGTCTACGCCAGTGCCTGGGCCGTGTACGGTTCAGTGGGTTATGCCTACCAGTACGGCTACAACTTCCTGTCCTATTTTCTGGGTATTTCCGGGGTCTTTCTGCTCGCCCCGATTTTGCTGGCACCGATCCTGAGGCTGACCACGACCTACCAGCTCAGCTCCCTGGCAGACCTGTTTGCCTTCCGTTACCGCAGCCGACTGGCTGGCGCCATGACGACCCTGATCATGCTGATCGGGGTGCTGCCCCTGCTGGCGCTGCAACTGAAGGCGGTCGCTGAATCCATCCAGATCCTCAGTGGCACCGCCGACCCCCGCGACCTGGCCGCCGGCTTCTGCCTGATGATGGTGATCTTCGCCATCCTGTTCGGCGCCCGCCATACCACCGCCCGGGAGAAACACGAAGGGTTGGTGATGGCCATTGCCATGGAATCGCTGATCAAACTGCTGGCCTTCGGCGCGGTGGCCTTGCTCGGCCTGTATGGCGTGTTCGATGGACCCGCCAGCCTCAACGCCTGGCTGGATGACCACCCGGAAATGCTGGCGCGGCTCTACTACCCCCTGCAGGACGGTACCTGGCATTCCATGATCATGGCGTTCTTTGTCTCCGCCGTGGTGCTGCCGCACATGTTCTACATGGCCTTTACCGAGAACATGAACCCGCGCGCCCTGGTCACCGCCAGCTGGGCGTTACCGCTGATGTTCCTGCTGATGGCCTTGTGCGTACCGGTGATCCTGTGGGCTGCTGCCGCCGGCAATGCCCCCACCCCACCGGACTACTACGCTCTGGGCATCGGCATGATCACCGGTGGCCACGGCGCCGTGCTCGGCTATATTGCCGGCCTGGCCGGAGCCAGCGGCATGCTGATCGTGGCCACTCTGGCCCTGTCCGGCATGTGCCTGAATCACCTGGTACTGCCCGCCAGCCCGCTGCAGGGCCAGAACCTGTATCGCAACCTGCTCTGGACCCGGCGTATTCTTATCGCCGCCATTCTCGCTCTGGCGTATCTGTTCTACCGTTTCACCGGCACCGATCACACCCTGGTGGAATTGGGCGTGCTCACCTTTGTTGCGACCCTGCAATTTGTTCCCGGACTGATTGGCGCCCTGTTCTGGCCCTCCGGCAATCGAAACGGCCTGTTCGCCGGTTTACTGGTCGGCTTTATCCTCTGGATCATGTTGCTGCTGGTTCCCATCGCCTACCCGAACTGGCAATTCCAGCCACTGATGGAATTGCTGGGCATGCGCTTCCAGACCGGCGCCAGCCAGTGGCACCACGTGGCCATCGCTTCGGTCACCGCCAATGCGTTGATCTACGCCATCGTGTCCATCGTCACCCCCATGTCCCGGTCGGAAAAAAATGCCGCCGAAGCCTGTGCCGTGGACAGCCTGCGCCGCCCCTATCGCTGGGAGCTGGAAGCAAAGAGCGTGGACGACTTCATTGATGCCATGAGCCAGCCGCTGGGGCCGATCACCGCCACCCGGGAAGTGGAAATGTCCCTGCGGGATCTGCACCTGCCGCGCACGGAAACCCGACCCTACGCTCTGAGGCGACTACGTGATCAACTGGAAACCAATCTGTCGGGCCTGCTCGGTCCCTCGGTGTCCCACCAACTGATCGACGACCACCTGCCCTACCTGCCGGAGGAGGAGCAACACTCCAGCGAAGACATTCAGTTCATTGAATCCCGTCTCGAACAGTACCGGGATCGTCTGTCCGGGCTGGCGGCAGAACTGGATGGCCTGCGCCGCTTCCATCGTCAGACGCTGCTGGAACTGCCCATGGGGGTCATTTCCCTGGGCGCTGATCGGGAAATCATCGGCTGGAACCGGGCCATGGAAAGCCTCACCGGTATTACCGCCGAAGACACCATCGGCTCCCGCCTGGCAGACCTGGACCCGCCCTGGGGCGACTTCTTTACTCGCTTCAGCCACGACGACAACGCCCATCAACCCCAGCAGTCACTGGACGTGGAAAACCAGACACGCTGGCTGAGTCTGCACAAATCCGAGGTGATGGGTGCCGGCACCGCCGAGCAGGCTGGCGGGCAGGTACTGGTGATCGAGGACATTACTGAACTGCGCCACATGGAGGCGCACCTGGCTCATAACGAACGCCTGGCCTCCATCGGCCGGCTGGCCGCCGGGGTGGCCCACGAAATCGGCAACCCGGTCACCGCCATTGCCTGTCTGACTCAGAATCTGGATGAAGACAGCGACCCGGAGGAGCAACAGGAAGCCTGCGACCAGATACTGGAACAGACCCGGCGCATCACGCGTATCGTGGAGTCCCTGGTAACCTTCAGTCATTCCGGTGGTATCAAACTCAGTGAGCAGGTACCGGTGAACCTGTGCGATACCGTCGACGAAGCCATCTCATTGCTGCTGCTGGACCCGGATCACCGCCAGCAACCGTTCGAGAATCACTGTCCGGCGAGCTACTGGGTCAAGGGCGACCCGCAACGCTTGCTCCAGGTGTTCATCAACCTGCTTGGCAATGCCGCCGATGCCAGCGAAGACCAGCAGCCAGTCACCGTGCACTGCGAGCCACGCGGTGACTTCCTCGATATTCTGCTGGAAGATCAGGGCCACGGCATTCCGGATACATTGCGTGATGCCCTGTTCGAACCCTTCGTCACCAGCAAGCCGCCGGGCCGCGGCACAGGCCTGGGCCTGGCTCTGGTGTACAGTATTATCGAAGAACATCAGGGCACCATCCGGGTAGAAAGTCCGCTCGGCGAAAAAGGCGGCACCCGCTTTATAGTCAGTCTGCCGGTTCACAGGCAACAAGCCGCGGCCCCCGGACAGCCGGAAACGTAGTATCCTGCTCAACCAGATAAGTAAGGACCCAGCGATACATGAGCCACATCCTGATTGTTGAAGATGAACCGGTGATTCGCGGCGCCCTGCGCAAACTGCTGGTACGCCACGAGCACTCCGTGGCAGAAGCCGACTCCGTGGAGCAAGCCAGGGAGCAACACCTCAATCAGTTTGACCTCATCATCAGCGATCTGCGGCTGCCTGGCGAACCCGGTACTGCCCTGATAGAAAGCGCCGGCACCACCCCGGTGCTGATCATGACCAGCTATGCCAGCCTGCGCTCCGCCGTGGACGCCATGCGTCAGGGAGCGGTGGACTATATCCCCAAACCCTTTGATCACGATGAAATGCTGCTCGCCGTTGAGCGGGTGCTCAAGGAAGGTCGTCTGAATAGAGGCAACCGCGCCCTGAGGCGGGATATGGAACGCAGCTACCCGGTGCACAACATGATCGGGAACAGTGATGCCATGCAGGAGCTCAAGCATCGTATCCACCGGGTGGGCCCCACCAATACCCCCGTACTGATCATGGGTGAATCCGGCACCGGCAAGGAACTCACTGCCCGCGCCCTGCATGAGCAAAGTGAACGGGCCGGCGGCCCGTTGATATCCGTGCAGTGCGCAGCACTACCGAAGAATCTGCAGCTGACCGAACTGTTCGGCGATGAAGAAAGTGCCGGGCGTATCGAGGAAGCTGATGGCGGCACCCTGTTTCTCGATGAAGTAGGTGAACTCAACAGCGACGTACAAAGCCGTTTGCTGACCCTGCTTACCCACCATGAAATACATCGGCAAGGCTCCCTGTCACCGCGCAAGGTGGACGTGCGTATTCTTGCCAGCAGCCAGCTGGATTTACCCGGGCGAGTGGCAGAAGGCCACTTCCGTCAGGATCTGTACTACCGGCTCAATGTCATGGAGCTGACCCTGCCGCCCCTGCGTGAGCGCCAGGATGACCTGCAGAGCCTTGCCAACGCCCTGCTTGCACGCGGCTGCGAAAAACTCAACCGCCACGACCTATACTTCACAGATGCCGCCTGGCAGGCCATGGTCAGCTACAGCTGGCCAGGCAATGTGCGGGAGCTGGAAAATGTCATTGAGCGGGCCATCATTCTCACCGAGGAAGACGGCATTGGCCCGTCACAGCTGGGACTGAACCCCAACCGCACCCCGCAGCGGGTGAGCCGGGCCAGCCTGGACCCCAGCGAAGATCTGTCCCTGGAGGATTATTTCACCCGCTTCGTCATGGAAAACCAGGACAGCATGACCGAAACCGAGTTGGCCCAGAAGCTGGGCATCAGCCGAAAAAGCCTGTGGGAGCGACGCCAACGACTGGGTATTCCACGCAAAAAAGCCGGCGGTCGTCGCTAGCGCACCACCTGTCTGGGCAGTATGACCGGCCAGGCGGCTTTTGCTCCGGACTATGTAAAAATCTTTTGTGCATGGACAAAGGAAAAAAGAACGCATTCCTCGCCAAATGACCGCAGACGGGAACAAGTGTTACCGCGCTACACAGACAGGTAACACCAAGGTTACAAATTCCGGAAATCTATTTACATTTATTTTAAGTTTCTCTTGTAACCTGCTGTTTTTTAACAAATTCACTCTTTGTTGCATTGCCCCGGTGGGACGGGCACTATGAATCCCACGCCAGCTAACAAAAAAAACACCGGCGTACAGGCTCAACAATAACAACAAGAAAGAAGAAGAATAATTTCACGAGCCAATGCAATGCTGCTGCAACTGATGATTGCAGCGACAAGGCAGAAAACAACACAAACAATAATAACAACAGAATCAGCGCAAAATATGGGAGTCACAACTTCGGTTGTGGCTCCTTTTTACTTTCTGGGCCACGCCCAAGTCGGCCAGTATCTCAATAGACGAGAAAAAGTGCTACTATCGCCGCTTTATTGCACACCTTGAGGCTAATACTGACGCATGCCCTGCAAGTTCCTGGAACGTATGACTGGCTGGTTTAAGAAGGGTTCCCTAAAAAACCGCAGAACGTTCGAACCGCGAGTCATTCCCCGCGACCAACATCCCATTTCCCGCAAACAGGTGTCCCGCGCCGCGCTGGATGTGCTTTATGGTCTGCACAAAGCCGGCTTTGAAGCCTATCTGGTCGGTGGTTGCCTGCGGGATATTCTCTGTGGTCGCGAGCCCAAGGATTTCGACGTTTCCACCAATGCGACGCCGGAGCAGGTCAACCGCCTGTTCAAGCGAAGCCGCATTATTGGTCGCCGCTTCCAGATCGTGCACGTGCGATTTGGCCGCGAGGTCATCGAAGTCTCCACCTTTCGCGCCATGAATCGTGAAGACAACCCGGACCGGGACCAGCATCACGCCCACGAAGAAACCGGCCTGGTATTGCGCGACAACACCTGGGGCAGCATTGAGGAAGACGCCCTGCGGCGGGACTTCACCATCAACGCCCTGTACTACAACATTGCCGACTTCACCCTACATGACTTTGTGGGCAGCCTGGATGACATCGACAAGCAGGTCATCCACCTGATTGGCGATCCGGAAACCCGCTTCCGCGAAGACCCGGTGCGCATGCTGCGCGCCGCCCGCTTTGCCGCCAAGCTGGGCTTCCATATCGACCCGGCCACCGGCGATCCGATTCCCGACCTGGCGGAATTGCTGCTGCAAGTGCCGGCCGCGCGCCTGTTCGATGAAGTGCTCAAGCTGTTTCTCAGCGGCCATGCCCGGGATTCCTACGAACAGTTGCAGACGCTGGGCCTTTTCCGCTTTCTGTTCCCGGAAACCCAGCAAGCCCTGGAGGGCGAGAAAGGCGCCATCTGGGAAGCCATGCTACTGGCTGCCATGGACAATACCGACAAGCGCCTGACCGACAACAAGCCGGTCACCCCCGCCTTTATCTATGCGGTACTGCTGTGGCCGGTGATCCAGGAACGCATGGGCCACTATCTGTCCAGCGGCCTGCCGCCGGCACAGGCCCTGCACAAGAGCGCCACCCGAGCCCTCAACCAGCAGATCAAGCACACCGCCATCCCCCGCCGCTTTTCCACGGTGATGCGCGAAATGTGGGAACTGCAGCTACGCCTGGATAAACGCGCCGGCAAGCGCGCCGACGCCATGATGGAACATCCCCGCTTCCGCGCCGCCTACGATTTCCTGTTACTGCGCGAACAGGCAGAAGAGATCAAACCGGGGCTCGGCGACTGGTGGACTCGCTATCAAGAGCAGGACGAACAGGGTCGACGCCAAATGATCAGCGGGCTGGGCAATCAGCCCGGCGGCGGCAACAAGCGACGCCGCCGCCGGCGAAAGAAGCCGTCAACGGAAGGCTGACAAGAAGCGTAGAGGAGCGAGGAGCAAGTCTCGAAAGGCAAGCCCGTTTTTTGATTTCCGAGACTCGAAACTTGTAACGTGTCATTCCCTGATCAGAACAGAGAGCCCCATGCAGGCATTGATCGGCCTTGGCAGCAATCTGGACCACCCCTCGCAACGGCTGATCTCGGCGTTGCGGGCTCTGCAACGTCTACCTGGCATCACCCTGCGCCAGCACTCCCGGCTGTACACCAGTGCTCCGGTCGGTCCTCAGGATCAGCCTGACTATGTCAATGCGGTTGCCGAAATCGACACCGCCCTCGCCCCCCACGCCCTGCTCCACACCCTGCAGGCCCTGGAACTGGCAGCGGGACGCCAGCGCCTGCGCCATTGGGGCGAACGCACCCTGGATCTGGATATCCTGCTGATCGACAATCACCTCATCGATAGCGATGACTTACAGGTTCCTCACCCGCAAATGACCCAGCGCGCCTTTGTACTGCTGCCACTACTCGAAATTTGCCCCCACGCCCTCTTGCCGGATGGCACCGCACTGAGTAGTTTTCTCGGGCAGGTAGCTGATCAAACGATTTCACCGCTGGCAGAGCTGGATCGAAATGCACTCATCGAATGAGAAAACACTAACCGAACGCATTGAACAACGCCGACAGGCCCGCACCCTGCCGCGCTTTATTGCTGTTGAGGGCCCCATTGGTGCCGGCAAGACCAGCCTGGCGAAACGTCTCGCCATGACCTTCGGCTACGATCTGTTGCTGGAACAGGCCGATGACAACCCTTTCCTCACCCGCTTCTACCAGGACCCGGCCCGCTATGCCCTGCAGACCGAGCTGTTTTTCCTCTTTCAGCGCGCCGACCAGCTACGCCAGATTCAGCAGCAGGACCTGTTCGCCGGGCCTCGTATTGCCGACTTTCTGATCGACAAGAATCGCCTGTTTGCCCAGGTCACCCTGGACGAAGATGAATTCGAGCTGTACCGCAACGTGGATGACCACCTGACTCTGGACGCCCCACAGCCTGATCTGGTGATCTACCTACAGGCTCCTGCCCAGGTGCTGCGTCAGCGCATCAGCCGTCGCGGCAACGATTTCGAGCAAGGCATCCAGAGCGATTACCTGGACCGACTCAGCAATGCCTACACGGAATTCTTCCATTTCTACGACCGGGCACCACTGCTGATCGTCAATGCAGCGGAAATCGATCTGGTCAACCACGACCGGGACTACCAGCAACTGGTGAGCGAGTTGCTGGACATCCGTTCCGGGCGCCACTATTTTAACCCCCGGCCGCTGGTAGGCTGAATGAAGCTGCAAGCTGCAAGCTACCAGCTACAACACGACATGGCTCTGGCTGTTTCTGAAAGTCTAGAGCCCGCGCCTGAATCTGTGCGCGGGCTCCGAGGCTTCAAAGCCAGACAGCCTGAGACCGTGTTGTAGCTGGTAGCTTGCAGCTTGCCCCCTGAATTTCCCCGGGAGGTTTCCCATGTCAGTAACCATCCGCACCCTGCAAAAACGCAAACAGGACGGCGAGAAGTTTTCCGTGCTCACCGCCTACGATGCCTGTTTTTCCCGGCTGATCTCGGAAGCCGGCGTAGAGGCCATTCTGGTGGGCGATTCCCTGGGAAACGTGATCCAGGGTCAGACCAGCACCGTGCCGGTGACCCTGGAACAGATGGCCTACCACACCGAATGCGTGGCCCGGGGCAATCAGGGCAGCCTGATCATTGCTGATGTGCCCTTCATGGGGGCCGCCACTGTTGAGCGTGCACTAGAGACCTCCTCCGCGTTGATGCAGGCCGGTGCCAACATGGTCAAACTGGAAGGCAGCGCCTGGCTGGCGGAAAGCATCGAGATCCTCAATCGCAATGGCATCCCGGTCTGCGCCCATCTGGGCCTCACCCCCCAGGCAGTCAATGCCCTCGGTGGCTACCGGGTCCAGGGCAAGGATGATGCCGGCGCCAACGAATTGCTGGAAGCAGCCAAGACCCTGGATCAGGCCGGTGCGGCCATGCTGCTGCTGGAATGTGTCCCCCGGGAGCTCAGCGCCCGCATCACCCGGGAAGTGAGCGTGCCAGTCATCGGCATCGGCGCAGCCCCGGAGTGCGACGCCCAGGTATTGGTGATGCATGACATGCTCGGCATTAGCCCCGGTAAACCGGCCCGCTTCGTCAAGGACTTCATGGCAGAAAACGGTGACATCCGCGCAGCCTTCAAGGCCTATGACCAGGCGGTGAAAGACGGCAGTTTTCCTGCCGACGAGCACTGTTTCTAGAAAACCAGCGGCAAGCTACAAGCTTCAAGCTACAACACGGGTCAGGACATCGTAAAACTGCAGCATCTTGGCCCGCGCACAAACGCCTGGGGAAGAATCCCCCGGCAAAAAATCGCGGGCGGTGAGCCAGTCAGCACTGGCCTCCCCCGCGCCTTGAAGCTTGTGGCTTGCCGCTTTTTTACCCGAGGATTCCCGATGCAAACCGTCCATACCGTATCCCAGGTTCGTGAATATGTGCGTGGCTGGCACCAGAAAGGCCTGTCAGTCGGTTTCGTGCCCACCATGGGCAATCTTCATGATGGCCATATCAGCCTGATCAAGGAGGCGCGGGCCCGTTGCGACGTGGTGGTGGTATCCATTTTCGTCAACCCGACCCAGTTTGGCCCCAATGAAGATTTTGATCGCTATCCGCGCACCCTGGACGCGGATGCCGCCGCACTGGTGGATGCGGGCACGGATCTGCTGTTTGCCCCTTCCGTGGACGAGATGTATCCGTTGGGCCAGAACCAGACCTGGGTGGATGTTGATGGCCTTGGAGACCATCTGTGCGGCGCCAGCCGAGAAGGTCACTTCCGTGGCGTGACCACGGTGGTATCAAAGCTGTTCAACATCGTGCAGCCGGATGTGGCCGTGTTCGGCGAAAAGGACTTCCAGCAACTGGCCATTCTCCGTCGCATGAGCGAAGAACTGCTGTTCCCGATCAAGATCGTCGGCGCCTCCACCAGCCGGGAGAGTGACGGTCTGGCGCGCAGTTCGCGTAATGGCTTCCTGAATGAAAGTGAGCACACACTTGCGCCGCAACTCTATAAAACCCTGCAACAGTTAAAAGCGGATATTGAAGCTGGCGAGAGCGACTACCAGGAGCTGGAAAGCCGTTACCGCGACAGCCTCGAGCAGGCCGGTTTTCAGGTGGACTACCTGACCGTGGCCAACGCCCGCAGCCTGGCCCCCGCCAGTGCCGACGACAGCGATCTGGTAGTCGCTGTGGCCGCCAAACTGGGCAATACACGATTGATAGACAATGTCAGTCTGGCCGTTGTGCGTGACCGGTGATTCATGCATACTTCCGGCCCCTTGAAGCGCCTGCTTGGTAGTAACACCGTGTATCCGCAGGCTTCGGGTAGCGCAAGAGGTAACCAAGATGCAGTGCACCATGCTGAAAGCAAAACTCCATCAGGCTCGAGTGACCCACGCGGAGCTTGAGTACGAAGGGTCCTGTGCCATTGACGGTGACCTGATGGACATGGCGGGTATCCTGGAATACGAACAGATCCAGATCTATAACATCGATAACGGTGAGCGCTTTGAAACCTACGCCATTCGTGGCGAAGCCGGTTCCAAGATCATCTCCGTCAACGGTGCCGCTGCGCATAAAGCCCAGCCTGGCCACCGGGTGATTATCTGCGCCTACGCCAGCTATTCCAGCGCCGAACTGGTCAACTTCAAGCCAAGCCTGATCTACATGGCAGAAGGCAACGAAGTAAAGGGCACCAGCAACGCGATTCCGGTACAGGTTGCCTGATACCCGGATCCGCAAGAAAGAATTTTAAAACGCCGGCTATGCCGGCGTTTTTTTATGCCGCTCCGCGGCGGCAACACACCAACCCCAAACCTCCGCAGGAGCCTGCCTGCAGGCGATCCAAGCCTTGGCCAGAAAAACGAGTTTCGCAAGGCGAGGCTGTCTGCATAGATCAAGATTTGTTGTTTGATTCCGCTACTCGTGACTCGTAAATGATTTCCTCGCTGTCGCTCGCATCGCTTACCGGCAAGCTCCTACAGCAGCCCCTCCTTTCGCGTCCATCGACCTCAGAGCACCCAGCCCGTCCAATCGCCCAGCTATTAACTATTCATTATTAACTGTTAACTGCCCTCCTCCCTTGGCCATTCACCAACACATTGTTTACTCTTGATACCAACAAAACCGCTCCCCCTTCGACCATGGTTGAATAGCCAGCCAGGGAGCGTCACACAATAATGTAGGGAAAGCCGGGAGCCCCACGGGCGCTCCCTACTGGCAGTATCCCAAGGAGACCCCGATGTCCAAGACCCACATTCATCCTGTTCCCGCAGACTTCAAAGCCCAGACCCTGATGGACCGCGATACCTACGAGAAATGGTACGCGCAATCCATCAATGACCCGGACACTTTCTGGGCCGACCGGGCCCGGGAATTTCTGGACTGGAAAACCCCCTGGGACACGGTCAGCGACTGGGATTTCACCGAAGGCCGTGCCGCCTGGTTCCAGGGTGCTACCCTCAACGCCTGCTACAACTGCGTGGATCGCCACCTGCCAGAACGCGCCAACCAAACCGCCATTATCTGGGAAGGTGACGAACCGGATCAGGACAAGCACATTTCCTACCAGCAGCTGTTCGAAGAGGTCAGCAAGTTCGGCAACGTGCTGAAAAACCGTGGCGTAAAAAAAGGCGATCGCGTGGTCATCTATATGCCGATGATCCCCGAGGCTGCCTACGCCATGCTGGCCTGCGCCCGTGTCGGCGCCATTCACTCGGTGGTGTTTGGTGGCTTCTCGCCGGAAGCCCTGAAAGACCGTATTCAGGATGCCGGCGCCTGTGCCGTGATCACCGCCGACGAGGGCGTACGTGGTGGCAAGACCGTGCCCCTGAAAGTGAATGCAGACAAGGCCATGGCCGGTATCGGGAGCGTGCATACCTGCCTGACGGTCAAACGCACCGGCGGCGATGTGGACTGGCAGGCGGATCGGGATGTCTGGTACCACGAAGCCATGGCGGAAGCCTCCAGCGACTGTGAACCGGAGTGGGTCGACGCGGAAGACCCGCTGTTCACCCTCTACACTTCCGGCTCCACCGGCAAACCAAAGGGCGTGGTACACACCACCGCCGGCTATCTGCTCAACACCGCACTGACCCATAAATACGTGTTCGACTACCACGAGGGTGACATCTATTGGTGCACCGCCGATGTGGGCTGGATCACCGGGCACAGCTATATTGTCTACGGACCGCTGGCCAATGGTGCCACCACCCTGATGTTCGAGGGCGTCCCCACTTACCCGGACGCCTCACGCTGCTGGCAAGTGGTGGACAAGCACAAGGTCAATATCTTCTACACCGCACCCACCGCCATTCGCGCCCTCATGGGCCTGGGCGACGAGCCGGTCACCAAAACCTCCCGGGCCAGCCTGAAGTTGCTGGGCACGGTAGGCGAACCGATCAACCCGGAAGCCTGGGAGTGGTATTACAAGGTGGTGGGCGAGTCCCGCTGCCCCATCGTGGATACCTGGTGGCAGACCGAAACCGGCGCCATCATGATCGCGCCGCTGCCGGGTGCCGTGGATCTGAAAGCCGGCTCTGCCACCCTCCCCATGTTCGGCGTACAGCCGGTACTGATGGATCCGGACGGCAACGAACTGGAGGGTGCCACCTCAGGCAACCTGGCCATCAAGGCCAGCTGGCCCAGCCAGATCCGTACCGTCTATGGCGATCACCAGCGGCTGATTGATACCTATTTCAGTGCCTACAAGGGCTACTACTTCACCGGTGACGGCGCCCGTCGCGACGAGGATGGTTACTACTGGATCACCGGTCGGGTGGACGACGTACTCAACGTCTCCGGCCACCGCCTGGGCACCGCCGAGATCGAATCCGCCCTGGTACTGCATACCAGCATTTCCGAAGCCGCTGTGGTTGGCTACCAGCACGATGTGAAGGGCCAGGGTATCTATGCCTATGTGTCTCTCATGGCTGGCAAGGAAGGTAGTGACGAGCTGGTGCAGGAACTGCGCGACATGGTGACACAGGAAATCGGCCCAATCGCCAAACCGGACCTGATCCATTTCGCCCCCGGTCTGCCCAAGACCCGCTCCGGTAAGATCATGCGACGCATCCTGCGCAAAATCGCCGCCAACGAGCTGGACAGCCTGGGCGACACCTCCACCTTGGCCGATCCGGCGGTGGTGGATCAGCTGATCGACACCCGGCTGAATCAGTAAGCAAAACCCAGCTTCATCGCAAGCAACAACAAAAAGGCAGCCATGTGGCTGCCTTTTTGTTGTTGATCGGCAGATTACGCTACCTGCCCCTGTCACACCTACCCTCCGCATTTCTCTCACAGTCTCAATAGTCAATTTCGTACATATATCAGATCGCCTGACCGACAGACATATTTCTGTCATAAGGCATCCTTGCGCACGGAAACAACATGTTGAAAACCAAGGAGAAAATATGAAGAAGCTGATTGCGCTTGCCGCCGTTTCCGGCAGTCTGTTCCTGACCGGCTGTCAGACCCCCTACTCCCCCGGCCTGATCTACAGCGACATGGCCGCCCCGGTTGACGTGCGCGACAACGCTGTTGCCTGCACCAAGGAAGGCAGCGCCACCATGAAAAACTACCTGGGCTTCCTGGCCACCGGCGACGCCTCCACCGCCAAGGCCAAGCAGAACGCCGGTATCGCTCGTGTCGGCACCGTGGATGTACATTTCACCAATATCCTCGGCCTGTACGGCGAAACCACCACCACCGTCTGTGGTGACTAAAGTCTGCCCTTGCCGGCAACCCCGGTATTCAGACACAAAAAAGGCCGGCAAATGCCGGCCTTTTTTGTGTAGCGAAGAAAGGGTTTAGTCTTCCTTGGCTTCCTTCATGGACAGCTTGATACGGCCACGCTGATCCACGTCGAGCACCTTCACCTTGATCAGGTCGCCCTCATTGACGTAGTCAGACACCTTCTCCACCCGCTCTTCAGCGATCTGGGAAATGTGCAGCAGGCCTTCAGTACCGGGCATGATCGCCACGA
The DNA here is from genome assembly GCF_014762765.1 of Alcanivorax sp. GTDB lineage: Bacteria > Pseudomonadota > Gammaproteobacteria > Pseudomonadales > Alcanivoracaceae > Alcanivorax. Next base: position 9,007 of record NZ_JABURH010000094.1, on the reverse strand, counting down.
ACGCACCGAAATCCACCACCTTGGTGACCTTGCCTTCGTAGATGGCACCCACTTCGGCTTCGGCGGTGATTTCTTCCACGCGGCGCACGGCTTCTTCCGCCTTCTCGCGGGTTTCGCCGTAGATCTTCACGCTGCCATCGTCTTCCAGGTCGATGGTACAGCCGGTTTCGTCGGTCAGCGCACGGATGGTTGCGCCGCCTTTACCGATCACGTCACGGATCTTGTCCGGGTTGATCTTCAGAGTCAGCAGGGTCGGCGCGTTGTCAGACACCTGGGTGCGGGACTCGCCAATCGCCTTGGCCATCTCACCAAGGATGTGGATACGGCCGGCATTGGCCTGCTCCAGCGCCTTCTCCATGATCTCTTCGGTGATGCCTTCGATCTTGATGTCCATCTGCAGGGCGGTGACGCCACGGGCAGTACCGGCAACCTTGAAGTCCATGTCGCCCAGGTGATCTTCATCACCGAGGATATCGGACAGTACCGCGAAGCGGCCGTCTTCTTCCTTCACCAGGCCCATGGCGATACCGGCCACCGGCGCGGTCAGGGGTACACCGGCATCCATCAGCGCCATGGAGGTGCCACAGACGGACGCCATGGAGGAGGAGCCGTTGGACTCAGTGATCTCGGACACCACGCGAATGGAGTACGGGAAATCTTTTTCGTTGGGCACGACCGCTTCCACACCGCGACGGGCCAGACGGCCGTGGCCGATCTCGCGACGCTTGGGAGAACCGATCATGCCGGTTTCGCCCACACAGTAGGGAGGGAAGTTGTACTGCAGCATGAAGTGGTCCTGACGGGACCCTTCCAGTGCATCGATAAACTGGGCATCACGCATGCCGCCCAGGGTGGCAGTAACGATTGCCTGGGTTTCGCCACGGGTGAACAGGGCGGAACCGTGGGTTTTGGCCAGCACGCCCACTTGACACTCGATAGCACGCACCGCATCCAGGGCGCGACCGTCGATACGTGGCTTGCCGGACACGACAGCTTCACGGACCACGGATTTCTCGACCTTGCCGAACAGCTCCTTCACTTCGCCGGCTTCCGGGGCACCTTCTTCACCGGTAGCAAACGCTTCTACGCAGGCATCACGCAGCTCGCCCACTTTGGCGTAACGGGCCATCTTCTCGGTGATGGTATAGGCTTCGGCCAGAGCGCCTTCGAACTTTTCCTTGATGGCGTTTTTCAGCTCGGTGTTCTCGGCAGGTGCCTGCCAGTCCCACTTCGGGGTGCCCACTTCGGCGGCAAATTCCTTGATGCCCTGGATTACCGGCTGCATCTCCATGTGACCAAACAGCACCGCACCCAGCATCTGGTCCTCGGACAGCTCCTTGGCTTCGGATTCCACCATCAATACGGCAGGCTCGGTACCGGCAACCACCAGGTCCAGCGCGGATTCTTCCAGTTCACTGCGGCTGGGGTTGAGGATGTACATGCCATCCTTGAAGCCCACGCGGGCGGCGCCGATAGGGCCACCAAACGGAATACCGGAAATGGACAGGGCGGCCGAAGTGCCGATCAGAGCGGCGATATCCGGATCCTGGTTCTTGTCAGCGGACATGACCGTGGCAACGACCTGCACTTCATTCATGAAGCCCTTGGGAAACAGCGGGCGAATGGGGCGGTCAATCAGGCGGCAGGTCAGGGTTTCTTTTTCGCTGGGACGACCTTCACGCTTGAAGAAGCCACCCGGGATACGGCCGGCGGCGTAGGTCTTTTCCTGGTAGTTAACGGTCAGGGGGAAGAAGTTCTTGCTGGGATCCGCTTCTTTCTTGCCTACTACGGTGACCAGCACTTCGGTGTCACCGATACGGACCATGACAGCGGCGGTGGCCTGGCGGGCAATTTGCCCGGTTTCCAGGGTTACCGTGTCACGGCCGAACTGAATCTGTTTAGTGATTTTATTGAACATATCTCGTCTCTTCTCTCTTCACGACAATCTTCGAGGCCCATGCCTCTGATAACAATTCATCTTTTGCCCGGGCATCATATCCCGCCAGGGCGCCTGGCCCAACCGTAAATTGGCCTGGAGACACGCCTGAGCCCTCTGGCCCACGATACCTCGGCGCAATCTTACAGCCCTATTTTCCGCAGGCCAGAAACAACAGAAGCCCGGCGGCTGCCGAGCTTCTGTTGGGGTTACCCGATCTGCGGTCTTTTAACGACGCAGGCCCAGCTTTTCGATCAGCTGCAGGTAACGGGTACGGTCCTTCTTGGCCAGGTAGTCCAGCAGCTTACGACGCTGGTTTACCATGCGGATCAGGCCGCGACGGCTGTGGTGATCCTTCTTGTGACCCTTGAAGTGGTCCTGCAGGCCATTGATGTTGGCGCTCAGCAGAGCGATCTGCACTTCCGGGGACCCGGTATCACCTTCTTTCTGGCCGTGCTCTTTCAGGATTTCCGCTTTCTGTTCAGTGGTTAAAGCCATGCTATTTCTCCAATATGCTCAATAAAAAGACGCGGTCAGCCATGCATATTTATAGCTGCCGTCGTTTGGCCTCAGCCCGATACCAGTCGACGCGGCGCAATGCGCCCGTCTTCCAGCACTTCACCGACACCCAGAAATTCCTCACTGGATGCCTGGTAAATACTGACCCAGCCGTCCGCGGGACGGTCTGAGCTCATCACTGGCTGACCCTGCTGCAGGTAATAGGCAGCATTGTCACCCAGCTCAACGCGCGGCCAGTCTGCCACGCTGGTAGATAAAGGCAAGAGCAGCTCGTCGATTGCCTCAAAACCACCGGTTTCCTTGATCTTGCCCAGCTGCTCCAGGGTCAGCATACGCTCCGCCGGGTAGGGGCCGGCTGACAAGCGGCGCAGCGCCGTCACATGACCGCCACAGCCCAGCTTTTCACCGGTATCTTCCACCAGCGAGCGCACATAGGTGCCCTTGGAACAATCCACCTCGAATTCCAGCTCAACGCCTTCGATTCGCAGGATGCGGATATCATAAATCGTTACCGGGCGCGCTTTGCGCTCCACGGTCTTGCCTTCGCGGGCCAGCTTGTAAAGCGGCACGCCATCATACTTGATCGCCGAATACATGCTCGGCACCTGCTCGATATCCCCGATAAAGGACATCAGGGCATCTTCAATCTGGGCCGGGCTGGCGGTTACGTCGGCGGTTCTGACTACCTCACCATCCGCATCGCCGGTTTCGGTGATCACGCCTAATTTGGCGGTCACCCGGTAGCTCTTGTCAGATTCCAGCAGGAACTGACTGAACTTGGTGGCTTCACCAAAACAGATCGGCAACATGCCGGTAGCCAGCGGATCCAGACTGCCTGTGTGGCCGGCCTTGGCCGCCGCAAACATTTTCTTGACCATCTGCAGGGCACCATTACTGCTGACGCCACTGTTTTTATCCAACAGCAGAATGCCGTTGACGTTACGGCCACGGGGACGACGCTTTGCCACCTGACAGCTCCGCTACACTAATCGTTTTCGGTTTCGTCGTTGTCCGGACGCAATTCCCGGTCTTCGGCACGGGCATCATCAATCAGTTGTGAAAGATGTGCCGCCCGTTCCGGGGTCATGTCGTAATGGAAACGCAATTTGGGGGTGGTGCGGGTGTTGAGGCTCTGGGCCAGGCTGCTGCGCAGGAAGCCACTGGCTTTTACCAGCACTTCCTCCGCCTCGGCGCCTTCTTCCTCGCCCTTGCCCAGCAGTGTGAAATACACGTCGGCAAAGGACAGATCCCGGGACACCGTTACATCCTGAATGGTGGCCAGGTTCACCCGCGGGTCTTTCATTTCAAACTGCAGCAACCGCGACAGCTCGCGCTGTATCTGATCGGCAATCCGATCGGTACGGTTAAAGCCCTGCGGGCGACGATGACGACTCATAGATATCGGGGCACGTTCCTTACAGGAAGCGCGCCACCTCCTTCACTTCAAAGACTTCGATCTTGTCGCCGGCTTTGACGTCGTTGTAGCTCTTCACGGCGATACCACACTCCATGCCGTTACGTACTTCCTGGACATCGTCCTTGAAGCGACGCAGCGATTCGAGCTCGCCTTCGAAGACCACCACATCGTCCCGCAACACGCGGATCGGACGATTGCGGTACAGGGTACCCTCGATGACCATACAACCCGCCACTGCACCGAACTTGGAAGAACGGAACACGTCGCGGACCTGGGCGGTACCGAGAATCTCCTCGCGCTTCTCCGGCGCCAGCAGACCACTCATGGCCGACTTGACGTCGTCGATCAGTTCGTAGATCACGCTGTAGTAGCGCAGATCCAGACCTTCCTGCTCGCACAGTTTCTTGGCCTTGGAATCAGCACGAACGTTGAAGCCCAGCAGCACGCCTTCACTCGTCATGGCCAGGTTAACGTCGGATTCGTTGATCGCACCCACGCCGGCAGACACCAGGTTAACCTTCACCTCGTCGGTGCCCAGATCATGCAATGCACCGGTGAGCGCTTCCAGGGACCCGCGCACATCGGTCTTGAGGACGATATTGACCGTCTTGGTTTCTGCGCTGCCCATGTTGGCAAACAGGTTCTCCAGTTTGGAAGCCTGCTGACGCTTGAGCTTAACATCACGGTCACGCTCCTGACGGAACTCAGCCACTTCACGGGCTTTCTTCTCGTCGGGCACCACCTGCACCTGCTCACCGGCTTCCGGCGCACCATCCAGACCCAGCACTTCCACCGGAATGGAAGGACCAGCAGTGGTGATCGGTTTGCCGTTTTCATCAGCCATGGCACGAACGCGGCCGAAGTGCGCGCCGGCCAGCAGCATGTCACCGATATTCAGCTGACCTGCCTGGATCAGAATGGACGCAACGGTACCGCGACCTTTTTCGATACGCGATTCAATCACCACACCGGTAGCAGAGCCCGTGGTCGGTGCTTTCAGTTCCAGCAGTTCAGACTGAAGCAGGATGGCATCAAGCAGGTCATCCACACCCTGACCAGAGTGCGCAGAGACGTTGATGAACTGGTACTCACCGCCCCACTCTTCCGGAATCACATCTTTGGTGGCCAGTTCGTTGCGCACCCGATCCGGGTCCGCCTGCTCTTTATCAATCTTGTTAACGGCGATAATGATGGGCACACCGGACGCCTTGGCGTGGTCGATCGCCTCAGCAGTTTGCGGCATCACACCATCGTCTGCGGCGACCACGATCACCACGATATCAGTAGCCTTGGCACCACGGGCACGCATGGCCGTAAAGGCGGCGTGGCCAGGAGTATCCAGGAAGGTGATCATGCCCTTCTCGTGCTCTACATGGTAGGCACCGATATGCTGGGTAATGCCACCGGCTTCGCCGTCGGCGACCTTGGCCTTGCGGATGTAATCCAGCAGGGAGGTCTTGCCGTGATCCACGTGCCCCATGATAGTGACCACGGGAGCGCGATCACCCAGATCTCCATCATCACGGGTAACCATGTCGGCCAGATGGTCCTCAAGAACCTCTTCCTGACCTTTGCTGGCAACGGCCTTGTGGCCCATTTCTTCCACCAGCAGGAACGCGGTTTCCTGATCAATAAACTGATTGACCGTCGCCATTTCACCCATCTTCATCATGGCCTTGATCAATTCCTTGGCCTTGATGTTCATGCGCTGGGCCAGATCGCCCAGGGTAATGGTTTCCGGTACTTCGACTTCGTAGATTTTCTTCTCCGTCGGGGTTTTAAAGCCGTGCTGCTTGTTCATGGAGCTCTTCATCTGGCCGTGAGCAACGCCGGCTGATTTCGGCTTGCGACGACGACGGCGAGATTGACGCTCTTCACGCTGATAGCTGGCTTCCTGCGCGGCAACAACGATGGAAGACCCTTTGTCTTCCTCTTCTTCAGGCTTTTTCTCTTCCTGATCGCCACGTTTTTCCAGCTCCGCCGCGATACGAGCCGCTTCTTCAGCGGTACGGCGGGCAGCTTCCTCTTCCGCTTTCTTGCGGGCTTCGGCTTCCTGTTTGCGCTTGGCTTCGTCTGCTTCACGCTGCTTGCGTTCGGCTTCTTCGCGCTTGGCTTTTTCTTCCGCAGTTTCTGCCTTGGCAGGCTTTTTGGCGGCCGCTGTCTTCGGCACGGAGACACGCTTGGTCTTCTCTTCCGCCGCCTTTTCACCTGCGGCCTTGCGCTCGGCTTCCGCGCGGGCCTTGGCTTCTTCCTCTTTCTTGCTGGCCGCTTCTTCCTCGGCCTGACGCTTGGCGGCTTCTTCCGCCTGGCGCTTCTCTTCTTCCGCCAGACGCGCAGCCTCTTCGGCCGCCTTGCGCTCGGCTTCCTCGCGTTCCTGCTCCTCAAGCGCTTCGCGTTTCACGTAGGTGCGCTTCTTGCGCACTTCCACGTTAACGGTCTTGGATTTTCCCGCCGCACCAGTGGTCTTGATGGTACTGGTGGACTTGCGCTTGAGGGTAATCTTCTTGGCTTCGGTATCCGCGGCACCATGGGACTTGCGCAGATGAGCCAGCAGCTGCTGCTTCTGCTCATCGGAGACCACTTCGCTGGCATCGCCATGGGGTAGCCCTGCGTCTTTCATCTGCGAAAGCAGCTTTTCGACGGGGGTCCCTACGATGTCGGCCAGTTTCTTTACGGTCGTTTCTGCCATGTCAGCAACACTCTCCTGTCCGTCTCTAGCAGGCTATTGAAAATAGCCTGGGCCATTGCCCTCGGGGCGAATGACCGCGCTGCCCGGCACATTCCGGTCAGCGCATTGTGTGCTTATCTTTGCGGACCGTACCGCGAAGATAGCTTGAAAAGCACCTTATGGCCTTTTCAACACCCTGCTGTTGGTGCCCGCGTCCAATCCGCCAGGATTAAAGGCCGTTACGCCCCGGCTTCGCCTTCATCGGCAAACCAGGGAGCCCGGGCTGTCATGATCAACTCGGCGGCACGCTCTTCGCTCATGCCACTGATTTCCATCAGATCATCCACTGCCTGCTCGGCCAGATCTTCCATGGTGGGGATACCGCGGGATGCCAGTTCCACAGCCAGGTCACGGTCCATCCCTTCCATGTTGAGAAGGTCTTCAGCCGGCTCGGCCAGCTCAAATTTCTCTTCGGATACCAGGGCCTTGGTCAGCAGGACATCCTTGGCGCGCTGGCGCAGGGCATCGACGATATCTTCATCGAACCCGTCGATAGCGAGCATCTCTTCTTCGGGCACGTAGGCCACTTCTTCCAGGGTGGTAAAGCCTTCGTCCACCAGAATGCCGGCCACGTCCTCATCCACGTCCAGTTCTTTCATGAACGTTTCCAGTGCCTGGGCGGCTTCCTCTTCCTGCTTGTTCTGGGCATCGTCAAGAGTCATGACGTTGAGTTCCCAGCCAGTCAGCTCAGAGGCCAAACGGATATTCTGACCGCTGCGGCCAATGGCCTGGGCCAGGGCGGACTCGTCTTCCACCGCAATATCCATGGAGTGGCTTTCTTCATCCATGACGATGGAGGCCACTTCCGCCGGCTGCATGGCATTAATCACCAGCTGCGCCGGATTGTCGTCCCAAAGAACGATATCAATACGTTCACCGGCCAGCTCGTTGGAGACGGCCTGAACACGGGCACCACGCATCCCAACGCAGGCACCCACCGGATCGATACGCTGATCGTTGCTTTTCACAGCAATCTTGGCGCGGGAACCGGGATCACGGGCAGCGCCCTTGATTTCGATCAGCTCTTCGCCGATTTCCGGCACTTCAATTTTGAACAGTTCGACCAACATGTCCGGGCAAGCACGGCTGGCGAACAGCTGAGGGCCACGGTTTTCTTCATTCACGCCAAGCAAGTAAGCGCGAATGCGATCGTTCTGGCGCACCGCTTCGCGGGGAATCATGTGCTCACGGGTAATCAACGCTTCCGCGTTGCCACCCAGATCCAGCACTATGGAATCCCGGTTGGCTTTCTTGACGATGCCGCTGATCAACTCACCAATGCGATCACGATATTCTTCGATGATCTGGCGACGCTCGGCTTCTCGCACTTTCTGCACGATAACCTGCTTGGCCGTCTGGGCGCCGATACGACCGAAGGCTTCGGATTCGATTTCCTCTTCCCAGGTGTCGCCAATCTGCAGAGACGCATCCTGCTCATGGGCTTCATCAAGGGTCAGCTGCTTACCGAATTCGTAAAGCTCTTCATCGGGCACAACGTGCCATACGCGGAAGGTGCGGGAATCACCGGACACACGGTCGATATCCACGCGGATTTCCACGTCTTCTTCCTTAAAGCGTTTCTTGGTAGCAGCCGCCAGAGCCAGCTCGATGGCCTCGAAAATCACGTCACGACTGACGCCTTTTTCGTTTGATACGGTTTCCGCTACCAGCAGGATCTCTTTGTTCATGGCCAGGCCTTTACAAAGACAAAGTTCTTCAGGGCGTGCTCAGTCGAAGCGAGGCTGCAACCGGGCACGATCTACCTGACTGTAAGGAATACGCAGGGTGTCGCCATCAAGCTCCACCACCAGCGTTTCGCCATCCACGGCCACAATGGCCGCCGTCATTTTACGCTTGCCAGATACCGGCGCCAGCAACTTCAGCTGAACGTCTTCACCGATATAGTCGGCATATTGCGCAATATCAAACATGGGACGATCCATGCCCGGCGAGGACACCTCAAGGTTGTATTCGCCGGGTATCGGATCTTCCACATCCAGCACGCCGCTGATTTCGTGACTCACCGCCGCGCAATTATCTACTGTGATACCGTCTTCATGGTCGATATAGACACGCAAAACGGCCCCGCGCCCCTGGATATGTTCAATACCCCAAAGCACGAAGCCCAAGTCTTCAACGACCGGAGCCAGAAGCTCCGTCAATTGTTCTACGCGTTTCGACATGTCCTTTCCGACAGTACAAACAAAAAATGGGCTTGGGGACATTACAGCGACTGCAAGGAAGCCATGCAATCGACCGCACATCCACCGCCCATTCCACTGCTGCGGATAACAAAAGGCCCCTGCTAGAGGGGCCTTTTGTCCGCTTTGAACCAGCCGAAGCTGGTTCCTCTAAGTGGTAGCGGGGGCAGGATTTGAACCTACGACCTTCGGGTTATGAGCCCGAC
>NZ_JABURH010000062.1 GCF_014762765.1 Alcanivorax sp. | reverse complement strand
CGAAGTCCCCGTCCTTCATGCCCGTGGCGCGCCACAGGGCACGGGCGCCGGCCATGTTACGGCCATGGGTGGTGGTACGGGAGCGATACTGCGGCATGGGAACCTCGTAATGGTAACTAGCGGGACATAGCCGAACATTGTAACCCACAGAGGGGCCGGGCTGTAGGGATTGTCGGCCTTCGAGACAGGCTGTAGGAGCGCCGGTTATTCGCTCTGCTCACCCCTTTGGGGCCGCCTTGCCGGTGTTCCTTCGCTTCGCACGGTGAGGCGCGAATCCGGCGGTTATGGTGGCAATGCCATGAACAATGCTGTGGTCCTTGGGGACGAATGTGTTTTCGATAGCGACAGGCTGTGGAGTGAGGCGTGGAGCTCAGTGCGAGAGGCGAACCAGCCGTTTCGGGAAGACGGGGCCATGTCATGGAAATATCGAAAGTGCCGCAAAGCCGTTTTTCACCAGCGCGCCAGCTGAATATGTAGGATATGGCTTACATATTTTTGTAAGTGGCTGAGATAGAGTGAATTTTCATTTTTGGGGCTGCAAGAAAAGTCCGAACAAAATTTCCCGTTCAACACGCAAGTGCAAGAAAAGTCTGTTGAGAGTGATTCCCGGCTGTAGGGTAAGTTCCTGATTTGTTATTGGCTTAGTGTGGTTATTGAATGGGCGTTGATAAGGGATATACAGCAAAGTGTTATATCGCATCTGCAATTGAATAAACTGTTAAATGTCATCAAGGATTCGACAATGAAGTTAGAAATCACTGAAGATTACTATGATATTGCCGCAGAGTGGCAGTATCAGATGATTATCATCTTAAGAGATACTCTCAAGGAGAAGGGTATCGTGGGCGAGCAGGCCAAGGATATTGTCGGTGATTTCGCCTTCAATTTGTCCATGCTTCATGATCAAGGTGAAATCAAAGTGGATGGTAAGTCGTATAACCCACGAATCTCATTTGATGATTTCCAGGGAAAACTATTAACCACCGATGAAGATACCTACCTGCATGAGTATGCCTTTGGCAATACGAGCGAGGCATTTGGTGAGTAGAGCATTTAACAAGGCCAAGCAGCATCGCGCACTACGTGCGCTGGACCTCGCTACGCTCGGCCGCTGTTGGCGGCGTTAGAAAACCGTCGATAACTTCAAAGCCCCTTCACAAACACCTTCGAGTTCCGCTGCCAGTTATACAGCGACTTCCGGGCCCCCGGCAGCGCTTCCACGCCAGCCAGTTCAAATCCCTGCTGCTGAAACCAGTGGGCGGTCAGGGTGGTGAGCACGAACAGGCTGGTGAGCCCTTGTTCTTTGGCTCGCCGTTCCACGTACGCCAGTAGCTGTGCCCCCCGTTCGCCCTTGCGGTAGCCGGGGTGGACGGCCACGCAGGCCAGTTCGCCGGTCTTGTCGTCCGGGAAGGGATACAGGGCGGCGCAGGCGATGACCATGCCGTCGCGCTCGATGATGGCGAAGCGCTGGATTTCGTTTTCCAGCAGTTCCCGGGAGCGGCGTACCAGGGTGCCGTCCGCTTCCAGGGGTTCGATCAGTTCCAGGATGCCGCCCACGTCGTCGATGCGGGCGCCGCGCAGGGTCTCGTAGGTTTCCCGGGTGACCAGGGTGCCGCAGCCGTCGCGGGTGAACAGTTCCTTGAGCAGGGCGCCGTCGTCGTTGGCATCAATCAGGTGGGCGCGGCCGACGCCGTTACTGGCAGCGTGGCAGGCGGCGGTGAGCTGTCGATCCACGCCGTTGTCTTCGTACTGGTCGCCCGCAAGCAATTTGCCGGCCTGCTGGGGGCTGAGTTCGCGGACCAGGTTGCCTTCCGGGTCGGCCAGGCGCAGGTCGTCACCCATCAGGATGAGTTTGTCGGCGCCCAAGGCGATGGCGGCGGTGGAGGCCACTTCTTCCGCGTTCACGTTGAACAGTTCGCCGGTGGGCGAGCAGCCCAGCGGTGACAACAGCACTACATTGCTATTGTTCAGTTGCTGGCGGATGGCATCCACTTCGATGCGCCGTACTTCGCCGGTGTGCTGGTAGTCGAAGCCGTTGCGCACGCCCACCGGTTTGGCGATGACGAAGTTGCCGCTGATCAGACGGATGCCGGCGTTGTACATGGGGGAGTTGGCCAGCCCCATGGAAAACAGCCCTTCCAGTTTCAGGCGCAGGGCGCCGACAGCCGCCATGACGCCATTGAGCGCCGCGCTGTCGGTGATACGCATGTGCTGTTCAAAGGTGGATTCGATGCCGGATTCCGCCAACCGCGCGCTGATCTGCGGGCGGGCGCCGTGGACCAGTACCAGCTTGATGCCCAGGCTGTTGAGCAGGGCCAGATCGTGGATCAGGGTAGGCAGGCGTGGGCCGTCCAGTAGTTCGCCGGAAAGCATGACCACAAAGGTGCGCCCCCGATGGGCGTTAATGTACGGGGATGAATTGCGGAACCAGTGGACCTGATTGTCGGGGGTGGTGCTGGGCACGGCATGTCTCGGCGGTTGGTGGCTGACAGGCCAGTATAGCCAGCGGATCACGCTTGATGCCAGATGTCGGTGGCTCAACAGAAACAAAAACGCCGCCCTTGAGGGGCGGCGTTATTTGCGTCAGGAGTCGGAGGAGCATTACGCCCCGAACAGGCCCTTGAAGAAGTAGAAGAACAGAATGGACAGCAGGGCCCCGGCCGGCAGGGTCACCACCCAGGAGGTAAAGATGGTGCTGACCACCCGCAGGTTCAGGGAGCCAATGCCGCGGGCCATGCCGACACCCAGGATCGCCCCCACCAGGGTGTGGGTGGTGGAGATGGGCAGGCCGGTGCCGGAGGCCAGGATCACCGTGCCGGCAGCGCCCAGCTCGGCGGCGAAGCCGCGGCTGGGGGTCAGCTCGGTGATGTTCTTGCCCACCGTGGCCATCACCCGGGCGCCGAGAATGGCGAGACCGAACACGATACCCATGGCGCCCACCAGCAGGATCCAGCTGGGCATGGCGGCTTCTTCGCCGATCTGGCCGCCGCTGGCGATCACGCTGTTGATGGCGGCCAGCGGGCCCACCGCGTTGGCCACGTCGTTGGAGCCGTGGGCGAAGGCCATGGCGCAGGCGGTGAAGATCATCAGCACGGCAAAGATGCGCTCCACGGAGTGAAAGCGGAAATCCTTGTCGGCTTCCGGATTGGGCTGGATACGGCTGAGAATCACGGCGCCGATCAGGGCGATGACCAGGCCGCCCACGGCAGCCCAGCCCAGGCTGGCAGCGAAGCTGATTTCCAGGCCGATATGCTTGAGCCCCTTGAGCAGGGTCACGGCGGTGATCGCGAAGCCCACCAGGAACATGTAGAAGGGCACTACACGCTTGGCCCGCTGGAAGGGGTCATCCTGGTTGAGCACCAGCTTTTGCACGCTCTTGATCAGTGCAAAGGAAATAAACCCGGCCAGTAATGGCGAGGTCACCCAGCTGGCGACGATGTTGCCCACCTTGCCCCAGTTGACCGCATCCATGCCCACGCCCACGGCGGCAAAGCCGACAATGGCGCCGACGATGGAGTGGGTGGTGGACACCGGCCAGCCGAACCAGGAGGCGACGATCAGCCAGATGCCGGCGGCCAGCAGGGCGGACATCATCCCGTAGACCAGATAGTGAGGGAATTCAGTAAAGACGCCCGCGTCGACGATGCCTTTACGTACCGTGGCGGTCACTTCGCCACCGGCCAGATAGGCACCACAGAACTCAAAGACGATGGCAATCATCACGGCTTGCTTGACCGTCAGGGCGCCGGAGCCCACTGATGTGCCCATGGCGTTGGCTACGTCGTTGGCACCCACGCCCCAGGCCATCAAAAAACCGAAGGCGCCGGCCAGCAACAGCATCAGGTAGCTGTGTTCAATCATCCACTCCATAAGATAACTCCTAGCGTGCGACCAACATCTGCAGGCGGCCGCCCACTTTCTGGGCGCGATCAGCGAGATCGCCTACCCATTCGATGATCTTGTAGAGAAAAATGACATCCACCGGGGGCAGTTCGCTTTCCAGCTTGAACAGGGTGGAGCGGATGGTGATTTGCTGCTCGTCGTTATTGCGTTCCAGCCGGTCCAGCTCTTCGATGAGCTCTTCCACGATCTGGATTTCACGGCCGCTGAAGCCGGTCTCGATCAGCTCGTCGAGCTCGTTAATGGCTTTCTGGGCCTGGGCGGAGGTGTCGATGGCACCCTGCACATAGTCGCGCATCACATCGGCCAGCACCGGCGGGATGCTCATCTGCCGGCCCAGCATCAGCCCGGAGATGTCCTTGGCCTTGTTGGCCACCTTGTCCTGCACGCTGATCAGATCGAGCAGATCGGTACGGGGCATGGGCAGAAACAGGCTTTTGGGCAGGTTCAGGCGGAACTCTTTTTTCAGTTCGTCGGCCTGGTTTTCCAGTTCGGCGATACGTTTGCGGGCAGAGCGCGCCTTGTCCCAGTCCCCTTCGGTAACGGCGGCGAAGAAATCCGCCAGGGTGCGGGCACAATCGTGAACGGTGTCGTAATGTTGCTGTAGGGGCTTGATCGGTGAGCGGCCAAACAGGCCGGCAATGGAGCTTCCAAAGGACATAGGCGCCTCGGATCCAGAGTCAGAGTAAAACCTGAAGCAGGGGCTTCAGGTGGAATCAGTGTCCCACTTTCCCGGGCGGTCGCCCAGCAGGGAGAGGGCTCGGGTCATGGCACGGCCGTGCGTCTGTCACAGACATGTCATGAAACTGGTCGCGAGTATAGTCAAAGCCGCCGGGGCTGTCAGGGGTTCAATGATAGGGTTACAGTACTAGGACAAAATAATGAGGCCGCATTACGGCCCGTTAGTGAAACCGGAGAGTCTTGAGTGAACGCTACCGCCAACCCCGCCAAACTGGATGGTCTGCTGATTGATGTGCGCTGGCTGATGCGCGAGTTGCTGGAAGAGGGGCGCGTCAGTCAGGAGGACTTCAATGTCATTTCCACTACGCCGCGGGAAAAGAAGGAACTGAACTGGCACCCGATCCAGGTGTTGGCCAAGTATCGGCTTACCGATCAGACCAATACTCACCAGCTGCTGGATGTGGACTTCCTTACTCACTGGCTGGGAGAAAAGGCGGGTATTCCTGTCTGCCATATTGACCCACTCAAGGTGCATGTGGATCAGGTTACCAACGTGATGAGCTACGCCTTTGCCGAGCGCCACGGCATCGTGGCGGTGGAAGTGCTGCGTGACAAGGTGGTGGTGGCCTGCGATCAGCCCTTTGTGCGTGACTGGCAGACCCACCTCAAGCAGGTGTTGCGCGATCGGGAGCTGGAGGTGGTGCTGGCCAATCCGGAGCAGCTGCGCCGTTACCGGGTTGAGTTCTACAACCTGAGTCGCTCCATCGCCGGGGCCTCCGGCAACACCGGGCAGGAAATGTCCGGCATTACCAACTTCGAGCAGTTGCTGGAAGTGGGCAAGGGGCATCACGACGCGGACGACCAGCACATCGTCAATATCGTGGACTGGATTCTGCAGTATGCGTTTTCCCAGCGGGCCAGCGATATCCACCTGGAGCCGCGCCGGGAAACCGGCAAGATGCGCTTCCGCATCGATGGCGTGCTGCACGATGTCTATGAACTGCCGGCGGCCATCATGGCGGCGGTGACCAGCCGGTTGAAAATCCTCAGCCGCCTGAATGTGGCGGAAAAGCGTAAACCCCAGGATGGCCGTTTGAAGACCAAGTCGCCGGAGGGGGATGAGATCGAGCTGCGTATCTCCACCCTGCCCACCGCCTTCGGGGAGAAGATGGTGATGCGGGTATTCGACCCGGATGTGCTGGTGCGCAGCTTCGAGCAGATGGGTTTTACTACCGAGG
>NZ_JABURH010000004.1 GCF_014762765.1 Alcanivorax sp. | reverse complement strand
TGTGTCATGACAACCTCCTTTGTGCTTTTCCGTAGGAGCGTCGCTGGCGGCGCGAACCGGAACGAAGTGGAGGTAACGCCCGCCAGGGCGGCCCGCTGGGTGCACGAAGTGCATATAGCAACCCAGAATCAAAAGCCTTTTCACCACAGAGGGCACAGAGCACACAGAGAAAAATCAATCTTTTCCTCAGTGATCTCTGTGCCCTCTGTGGTAAATCTGTCTTTCTAGGTTTTGGGTTATCGCGCCGCCAGCGACGCTCCTACGGAAAACCTTACAGACTTTGAACCTCTTCCTCGCTCAAGGAGCGAAACTCTCCCGGCGCCAGTGCCGCATCCAGGGCAATCTCGCCGATCTGCTCCCGGTGCAGGGCCACCACCTTGTTGCCCAGCGCCGCCAGCATCCGTTTCACCTGATGGTAACGCCCTTCATGGATCGCCAGCAGCAACTGGTGCGTATTCACCCGTTCCGCCCTTGCCGGCAAAGTGGGAGCATCTTCACCACGGAGCAGAATGCCCTCACACAGGGCCTGCAGATCCGCATCGCTGACCGGGTCGGCGCAGCTTACCCGGTAGCGTTTGTCGCACTGGTGATTCGGCGAGGTGAGCCGGTGGGACCACTGGCCATCCGTAGTCAGCAACACCAGGCCGGTGGTGTCCCGGTCCAGGCGACCGGCCGGGTGCAGATCCTGGCGCAGTTCCACAGGAAGCAGGTCCAGTACGGTGCGATGCTCCGGATCGTCCGTGGAACACACCACCCCCGCCGGCTTGTGCAGCATCAGATAACGGTGGCCCGGCAATTGCACTGGTTCACCATCCAGCCAGACGCCCTGCCCCTCCCGCAGTTGCAGGTTGGCTTTGGGACGCGCTTCGCCCTCCACGGTGACTGCACCGCGACTGATAAGCTGCTTGGCTTCCTTGCGGGTCAGGCCGGCGCTGTGGGCGAGAAAGTAATCAAGACGCATGGGCAAAACCGTTACCGGGAAAACCGCCATGATAACCGACATAAGGTGTCTGGAGTGCAGGGCCATCGCTGGTATCATAGCGGCCCGATTTCACCGCCCCAGATTTTCCGGAGCCCTATGAGTAAGCTCAACCCCCGCCAGCAGGAAGCCGTGCATTACGCCGATGGCCCTCTGCTGGTGCTGGCCGGGGCGGGCTCCGGGAAGACCAGCGTGATCACCCGCAAGATCGCCTGGCTGATCCAGGAAAGGGGCATGTCGGCCCGGCATATTGCCGCGGTGACCTTCACCAACAAGGCCGCCCGGGAAATGAAGGAGCGGGTGCAATCACTGGTGAGCCGGGACCTGACCCGCGGGCTGATTGTCTCCACCTTCCACAACCTGGGTCTGCGCATTCTCAAGTCGGAGCTGAAAGCCT
>NZ_JABURH010000067.1:3275-6074 GCF_014762765.1 Alcanivorax sp. | reverse complement strand
CGTCAGACGTTAACATCATGTGCGATATTCCGCGTTGATCTTCACGTAGTCATAGCTGAAATCACAGGTCCACACGGTGCACTCAGCATCGCCGCTGGCCAGGTCCGCACGAATGCTGATCTCCGACTGGGCCATCACCGCTGCCCCTTTCGTCTCTTCATAGCTGTCCGCCACACCGCCCTGCTCCACCAGCAACAGGTCGTCCAGCCAGACATTGACCTTATCCACGTCCAGTGAAGCAATGGGGGCACGACCAATGGCAGCGAGGATGCGCCCCCAGTTGGGATCAGAGGCAAACAGGGCGGTCTTCACCAGCGGAGAATGGGCAATGGTTTCCGCCACTGTGCGGGCGTCGGATTCACTGGCTGCGCCGGCCACAGTGATCGACACGAACTTGGTAGCGCCCTCGCCATCACGAACCAGCGCCTGGGCCAGCTCTACGAAAACGCTTTCCAGCGCCTGGTACAGCAGCTGACTATGGTCATCCAGGCTCTGGATTTCCGGCATCGGGGCCACCCCGGTGCTGATCAGCATGCACGCATCATTGGTGGAGGTATCACCATCCACCGTGACCCGGTTGAACGACTTGTCCGCCAACGCCTTCACCCACTGGTCCAGCAGGGGTTTGGCGATAGGCGCATCGGTGGCGATAAAGCCCAGCATGGTGGCCATGTTCGGCTTGATCATGCCCGACCCCTTGGCCATACCGGTGACAGTAATCGGTACACCGTCGATCTCCACCCGCCGGCTGGTTAGTTTGGGGTAGGTATCGGTGGTCATAATGCCTTCTGAGGCACGGCCCCAGTGATGCTCATCCAGTTCCGCCAGTGCCTTGGGCAAGCCCGTTGCAAACGCCGTTAGCGGAAACTGCTCACCGATTACTCCGGTGGAATACGGCAGGATCTGCTCTTCGGCGCAACCGGCAGCATCGGCCAGCAGGCGACAACTGGCCAGACAGTTATCCATGCCCTTCTTTCCGGTACCCGCATTGGCATAACCGGTGTTGATCATCAGGTATTTAGGAGTCCCCAGCGCCAGACGGCTTTTCGCCACCTGCACCGGCGCCGCGCAGAAACGGTTCAGGGTAAACACACCACTGACACGAGTGCCTTCACCCAACTCCAGCACGACCAGATCCTTGCGGTTGGCCTTTTTGATGCCAGCTTCAATAGCAGCGAGACGAATACCGGGAACAGGCAACCATTCAGTCTGTGTCATAACCATTTCCTTGAAAATTCAGCGACAAGCTTCAAGCCGTAAGCGACAAGCCCAAACAAAGAAAGCACCGACTTTGCCGGTGCTCTGGTTTTCCTTGCAGCTTGAAGCTTGTCGCTTGAGGCTGGTTTATTCAATCTTGCCGTGGCATTGCTTGTATTTCTTTCCGGAGCCACAGGGACAAGGCTCATTGCGACCGACCTTTCGACCTTCACGAACTACAGTTTTTGGACCGTCAGGCTGATTGTTCTCGCCGGCCGTGCCATCAGTGCCAGGTTCTTGAGCCGCCTGCATCTTCATTTTTTCCGCCTGACGGCGAGCCTCTTCCTGGCGTTGCTGCTCAAGGCGCTCCACTTCGTCATCACGACGCACCTGGAAGCTGTGCAACACACGGATCAGCTCATGCTGGATCTGGTTGAGCAGCCCCTGGAACAACTCGAAGGACTCTTTTTTGTATTCCTGCTTGGGGTTTTTCTGGGCGTAACCGCGCAGATGAATCCCCTGGCGCAGATGATCCATGCTAGCCAGATGCTCTTTCCAGTGACGGTCGAGGATCTGCAGCATCAGGTGTTTCTCGATCTTGCGTAGATCCTCGGCTCCGATCTCCCCTTCTTTGCGCAGATAGTCCTGCTCCAGGGTTTCCACCAGCTTCTCGATGACACCGTCAATATGCATCTGGTTGTCTTCGTTGAGCCACTGTCCCACCGGTGCATTACACTGGAATTCCGCCTCCAGGGTTTTCTCCAGACCCGGCACATCCCACTGATCTTCCACGGAACCCGGCGGCAGGTAACTGTGCACCAGCTCGGTCACCACATCATAGCGAATGCCCTGTACAGAGGTACGCAGATCGTCGGCTTCGAGAATCTGGTCACGCTGGGTGTAGATCACACGACGCTGATCATTAGCCACGTCATCGTATTCCAGCAGGTTCTTGCGGATATCGAAGTTACGCCCTTCCACCTTGCGCTGGGCATTCTCGATGGCGCGGGTCACCCAACGATGCTCAATGGCTTCGCCGTTTTCCAGCCCCAGAGAGCGCATCATGTTGCGGATGCGGTCGGAGGCAAAAATACGCATCAGGTCATCTTCCATGGACAGGAAGAAACGGGTATAGCCCGGATCACCCTGACGGCCGGCACGACCACGAAGCTGGTTATCGATACGGCGGGACTCGTGACGCTCGGTACCGATGATGTGCAGGCCGCCAGCGTTCATCACGGTGTCATGGTTGCCCTGCCACTCGGAGCGAATTTTTTCCGCCTCTTTTTCCGAGGGGGTATCCATGTGCTTGATCTGCTCTTCCGGGTTGCCACCCAGCACAATGTCAGTACCCCGACCCGCCATATTGGTGGCGATCGTTACTGCACCAGGACGGCCGGCCTGGGCAATGATCTGTGCTTCACGCTGGTGAAACTTGGCGTTTAGCACTTCGTGGGCAATCTTGTCTTTTTTCAGGCGCTTGGACAGATACTCGGACGATTCAATGGTGGCGGTACCCACCAGCACCGGGGCCCCCTTGGCCACCGCTTCGCTGATTTCCTTGACGATGGCGTCGAATTTTTCTTCCAGTGTCAGGTACAC
>NZ_JABURH010000067.1:0-2280 GCF_014762765.1 Alcanivorax sp. | reverse complement strand
CCCTCACCGGTGCGCATTTCGGAAATCCGCCCCTCATGCAAGGCGATGCCGCCCATCATCTGCACGTCGAAATGGCGCATACCCATCACTCGGGTGGAGGCTTCCCGCACCACCGCAAAGGCTTCCGGCAGTAATTCATCCAGGGTCTTGCCATCCTGGAACGCCTGACGGAATTCACGGGTCTTGAGCTGAAGGTCCGCCTCACTGAGCTGTGCCAGCGCTTCCCCGTGGCTGTTGATCGTTTCGACCAACTTGCCCATGCGTTTCAGCTCACGATCATTCTTGGTGCCGATGATTTTTTTTACGATGGTACCCAGCATACAACTTCCGGTTCGGTAAAAAGTCAGGACAAACAGCCCGTTGGCGGCAAAGTACTGGCCGCAAGGTGAGCCATTCTAAACACAATAAGATGAAGAGATAAGGTGGTATTCCCGGTTATCAAGGGTACTCAACGAAAAACGGCCCCTGGAAGGGGCCGTTTTTCGTCTGCTATTCAGCGCCGGGCGCGGTAAATATAGGGCTGCGGGTTCACCTGAGCACCGTTTTTCAGCACTTCGTAATGGATGTGCGGCCCGGTGGAGCGGCCGGAATTACCCACTTTGCCGATAATGTCCCCGGTACGAACGATCTCACCCGGCTCCACCAGTAATTCCAGGGCATGACCGTAGCGAGTGGCGATACCATTACCGTGGTTGATTTCCACCATCAGGCCATAACCGGAACGATCACCGGAGTAGGTCACGACACCGGCGCCGGTGGCAATGATCGGCGTGCCTTCCTTGCCGGCAAAATCCACCCCTTTATGCCAGGCCACACGGCCGGTGAAGGGATCAGAACGACGCCCGAAGCGGCTGGACATCCAGCCCTTGGCGAGAGGCCGGCCGGACAGGTAGGTCTGGTCTTCAATCTGCTTGCCGGCCAGCAGGTTTTCCAGAATTTCCAGCTGACGCTCGCGGCGCTCCAAAGTGTCGGCCATCTGATTTACCGCTTCCATGAAGGAAGGAAGCTCGTAACTGGCCCCTTCTTCCGAGCCTTCCGGCCCACCCAGCCCCGGCACGGTACTGAAATCAAACTCTTCACCATCAATGTCGGCCACTTCCACCAGCCTCTCACCCAGTGCATCCAGTCGCACCAGTCGAGCCTGGGCCTGGGCCAGCTTCAGGGTCAGTGCCCGGAACTGCTCCTGGCTGAGGCGATCCAGGGATTCCAGGGCTTTTTGCTGCTCTTCCAGATGGGTGGAAAAACGTTCGGTCATTACCGGCGTATACTCTGGCTGGTCGCTGAGTTGCGACACCAACAGATAGCCGCCAACGCCCATCAGCACTGGCACTACCACCAACACGGCAGCCAGTAACCAGGGCCAGTGTCGCGGAACCGGAAGTGTGCGCGAATGGCCACGCTTGCTGTTAATGACTAAGATATTCATAGATTCGTGTAACGCACCGACTAAAAATTAAGAATTTCAAATAGTTGCACTGGTTTTCTTGATTATTTTTTACAATTTGCAGGCTAGTCTAAGTAAAACCTATGAGCAAGACAACTTCGCCCAAAGCCCTGCTCGCCCTGCTGAGTGGTCATCCTACTCTCTCCGGCCTGACCAGGGAGGCCAAAAAAGTCGCCCGCAAGGAGCCGGACAACCTGGCACCCGCGGACCCGCTTGATTGCCTGCCACCGGCGTTGCGCGAACGCGTCATGCTGGTAGAAGACAACATGCGCTGGTTGGCCATTGCCGAAACCAGTGCTACAGCACAGCTGCTGCGCTTTCACTTACCGAAGCTTCAGCAGGCTCTGCCCGGCCAACAGATCAAGATAATGGTCGGCGGCAAACGCCAGATGCAGAACAGCAATGTTCATGCCAATCAACAGGACAAGCCCAGATTGACCAGGGAAAGCGCCAGACAAATAGCCGATCTGGCAGACAGTATTGAGGACGAAGGCCTCAAGGCATCCTTGCAGCGGCTTGCCAGCCGCGGTGAATCAGAGTGAGGCAACCGTTGAAAGTTCAATGGTGCACAACACTCTCAATGTCTGAATACCTGAACAGAGTGTGTGTAACAGGCAAGTGAAGGGGCTAACACCGGGGAACATCAGTAACGCAAGCACCATTATTCATGTCCAGGGCGACTCCGAGCATTACCGGTTTGGTGTTGAAACCCGGAATTCTGGCTAACTTGCCTCCCCTGAAACGAAAAACCACCCGGCGGCGGGAGAACCGCCGGGTGGCAACAGGGTTTCGACGTTTCCAACGTGCTGCTGAGTATGACTACTCCGCCGCCGCCA
>NZ_JABURH010000180.1:43486-49997 GCF_014762765.1 Alcanivorax sp. | reverse complement strand
TGGTGCCCGGAGGCGGAATCGAACCACCGACACGGGGATTTTCAATCCCCTGCTCTACCGACTGAGCTATCCGGGCAATCAGGGCGCGTATTAAAGCGGCTCGGGCCGGAGGCGTCAAGCCATCAGCGTTTATTTGTTCGCATCGTGAGCAGGAGGCACGTAACCCTCGGCTTTTTCGTAGTTCTCATTGTTCAGAAAACGATCACGTTGTTCATCCAGAAAGCGTTTTGCCTCCGGGTCCATCACGTTCAGGTGTTTTTCGTTGATCAGCATGGTCTGCTCGTGCAGCCACTCCTGCCAGGCCTTGCGCGATACATTGTCGAAGATGTCCTGCCCCTTGGGACCGGGAAAGGGGGGGCGCTCCAGCCCTTCCTGTTCGCTCTGATATTTGCGGCAGAAAACCGTGCGACTCATAACGTCTCCATGGTGCGGAATGGGTATGGCGGGACTATAACATGCTCGTCTGGCGCGGGGTGTCGAGTCGCCCGAGTAGTTTCTTTACCGGGGCGGCCAGCCCCAATTCGCCGGGGGCTGCCGGGTCTACCCAGCGACCGTTGCTGTCCCGGGTGCCGATGACTTGTACCGGGATTTCCAGTGGCGTGATATCCAGGTGGAAGTGGCTGAAGGTATGGCGAAAACCTTGCAGGGCCTGTGGGGCGTCACTGGCGTTAAGCGCCCGCTGGGCAAGCGCCTCGTCGAAAAGATCGATTTCTTCCGTCTGCGGGAAGCACCAGAGGCCGCCCCAGATGCCCGATGAGGGACGGGGTTCCAGCCATACCCGGCCTTGCGCATCCCGCAGGATCAGCATCACGGTGGTGCGCACCGGCAGGGCTTTTTTCGGCTTGCGGCCGGGATAGTCCTGCGGGTTGTCATTGGCATGGGCCTGGCAGTGATTTTGTACCGGGCAGGCGCTGCAGTTAGGAGTGCCGCGGGTGCAGACGGTGGCGCCCAGATCCATCATGGCCTGGGTGTAGTCGGCCAGCCGCTGGTGGGGGGTGTAATGCTCTGCCAGTTCCCAAAGACGGTTTTCCACCGGCTTCTTGCCGGGCCAGCCTTCCACCGCATGCAGCCGCGCCAGTACCCGCTTCACGTTGCCGTCGAGGATGGCGGCGCGGATGCCACGGCTCTGGGCCAGAATGGCGCCGGCGGTGGAGCGGCCGATGCCGGGCAGGCTGGCGACTTCTTCCACGGTGTGGGGGAAGTCGCCAGCGTATTCCTCGACGAGGGTCTGCGCGCACTTGTGCAGGTTACGGGCGCGGGCGTAATAGCCCAGGCCGGTCCACAGGTGGAGCACCTCATCCTGGGCGGCGCTGGCAAGAGCGTGCACATCCGGGAATTTTTCCATGAACCGATGGAAGTATGGAATCACGGTACTCACCTGGGTCTGCTGCAGCATGATTTCCGAGATCCACACCTGATAGGGTGTGCGAGGATGCTGCCAGGGGAGGCTCTGGCGGCCGTGCTGGTCGTACCAGGCAAGGACGGAGTCGCTGAAAGTGGCGGAATCGATGGGGGAAGGGCTGCGCATGCGGCGAGTTGTACCCGGAAACGCGGGGCAGAGCAAGAGCAATGGTTTGGCTGTCAGAGGAGGGAAAGGCCGGAGCGTTTGTTGGTCGCTCCGGCCAGGTACGAACGGGCGTTAATTGAACAGCTTTTTCAGGCCTTCCTTGAGTTGCTTGTCCACTTCTTCCTTTGCCTTTTTCTTGGCCGCGTCCTTGATCACTTCCTCGGCGGTGTCACCTTCGCCTTCAATACCCAGTTTGTCCTTGAGCTTCTGCTGGGCGGCCTTGGCGGCTACCTGTTTGCCGATGTCCTTGAAGCCGGATTTGTCCGGGCCGCACCATTTGGCGGGGCTGCCGCCCAGGTTGCCTTCACAACGCAGTGGCCAGGTGGTGCCCTCCAGGTACTTGGAGGTGCCCAGTTCCGGTGACTGCATGCCGATTTTCAGGTCGAAATCCTGATTGAGAATATTCATCCAGCCGTTGCCGGAGATTTCGCCTTTGCTGAGCACCGCATTGAGGCTGTCCAGATAGGCCACGTTTTTCTCCAGACGGGCCTTGCTGGTCAGATCCACGATCTTGGTGTCTTCGGACAGGGCGCTAGGCAGCTTGCCGGATTCCTGGTTGGGTATCAGGGCAGCCGCCAGGCCCTGGAACTGGCCAAGCATATCGTTCACGCCGCCCACCAGGGTCTGGTAGAGGTTGAGGCCGCGTACAGTGGCATCCGCCAGGGACATGTCGATGGTGCCTTTTGCGGAATCCATCAGCGCTTTTTCGCTGTTGCCGCTGGCGCTGTAGCTACCGTTCATGGCAAAGATGCCTTTTGCCAGGTCATCCTCCAGTGCCAGTTGCACCAGAGGCTGAATCTGCACGCTGGTGACGGTGTTGCTGGCGGTGATCTTCGGGGTCTTGCCGGAGGCATCCAGTTTGCCCTTGGCGGTGAAGTTGCCGCCCAGGGTTTCGCCACTGGCTTCAGTAAGTTGCAGGATGCCGTTGTTGGCTGAGACCGCAAACTTCAGGTTACTGGCGTCGATGGTGTCGTATTTCAGGTTGCCAATGCGCAGTTTGCCATCCATGACCAGCGGGCGCAGTGTGTCTACCGGGATCAGTTCCGAGGTGGACAGGTTGGCGGTGCCGCCTTCCTTGCCCCCGCCGGCTGCTGCAGTGGCGGATTCATCCGAGGACGGCGGCATATAGCCATCCAGAGTGATCTGGTCCAGCGCCAGGTCAAAGACGATCTTGCCACTTTCCAGGCTGGCCAGGCCGGCGCTGCCGCTGAGAGTGCTGCTGTCTAGTGTGATTTTCAGCGGGTTGGCCATGACGCTGCCGGGCTCGCCTGCCAGAGTGGTCTCCATGGCGATGCTGCTGAGCGCCTTGCTGTCGGTGGTCTCGATGGGGGCTTCGCCGATGGCTTCCAGTACCTTGTTGGCGTCAAAGGGGGCCGTGGCCAGTTTGCCGCTGAGTTGCATGTCGCCAGTGAGGGCTGCGATGTCGATGTTGCCGCGGGTTTCGGTGCCGGCGGCGGTAAGCAGCAGGTCCTTGATGGATACAGTGTCCTCGTTGAGGTTCACGTCGAGCTTCTGTTCAAGGTGCACATCCACTGGCATGGTGGTGGCGCCGGCGATGTTGGCGTCCAGGGTCATCGGATCGAGGATGAAGTGGTTGGCATCCAGGTCGGTGGTGAGAGTGGTGTCCAGATTCAGGTCCACACGCATATCGCTCTGGTCCTGATAGCGCAGGGACATCTGTAGCGGGAAGGCCTCGTCCAGATTGACATCCTGGGCGTTAAGGTTGAAATGCTCTACCACGATATCGGTACCGTCGGTGGTGTTGCGATAGCGCACCTTGCCGTCGGTGACTGCGACGCTGGGGATGGTCAGGGGAATATCCAGACTGCTGCTGCCTTCCTCGTCAGCGGCGGTAGTTGCTTCTTCCGGCGTTTCTTGCGCTGCAGTTTGCGGGCCTATTTGTTCCCAGTTGGCGCCATCCGGTCCATCGATCAGATTCACATCCAGGCCTGCCAGCGTGATGCCGTCCATTTCGACCTGGCCGTACAGCAGGGGAAGCACCGCAACACTGACGCTGGCCGCGTCGAGGCCGGCAAACAGCTCTTCTTCATCGCCGATACGAGCCTCGGTGCGGCCCAGGCTTACACCCAGCGATGGCCAGAATTGCCATGCCAGGTCGCCCTGGATATCCAGAGTCAGATTGGCCTGCTCCTTGGCCTGCTTTTCAATTTCCGGTTTGAACTCGTTGGGATCAATCACCTGGGTGATCACAAAAACTGCGATGGCTAATAGCAGAATGATGGCAAAAATTGTGATCAGAAAAATTTTTATCAAGCGTCCCATGGAGCTCTCCTTGCGTGTTGGACGATGGACCCGGATTATACCAGTCGGAAATGACTGACGATAACTTAGCATTGATCGTGTGAGTTTAGGGGAAGGGCCTTTGCAAAAGTTCCAATTTTCAGTGTTGACGCTTCTTCTTGTGTGGTGCGGCTTGGTCACGGCCGCCCAGAGCAGGACGGTGGCACTGGCTGATGCCAAGGATAAAGTGCTGCTGGGCGAATACATGCAGATACTGGAAGATCCGGAAGGAGACTGGACTCTGGATCAGGTGCGCGACCAGTTTGCCAGCCGTTTTCGCAACAGCGAAAGCAGTACCCTGAACTTCGGCTTCACCCGCAGCACTTTCTGGTTACGCATTGCTGTGGATGCTACCGGTGTGGATGGAAGCTGGTTTCTGGTGGAGCGCCATCCGATCCTTGATGAGCTGACTCTTTATGCGCCTGACGGGGATGGCAACTACAGTGCTCTGGAAGTGGGGGATACTCGGTATTTTGGCCAGCGGCCCATGAAGCACAGGGCCTTTGTGTTTGGCCTGGAAACCGACGATCCCGGAGTAAAGGAATATTATCTCAAGGTGCGCGGCAAGGGCGCCCTGAACATGATGCCAGCGCTCTATAGTGCCAAGGGGCTGGTGGAGTTCACATACCTTGAGCAATTGATGCAGGGCCTGTTTTACGGCTCCCTGGTTATCATGCTTGTCTACAACCTGCTTCTCTACCTGTCTCTGCGCGACAATGTGCATCTGCACTTCGTGATGTTCCTGAGCGGGGTGATTTTCTTCAACATCAATGTCAGCGGTTTTGGGTTGCAATACTTGTGGCCGCAAACGCCCAGAATCAACGAATACTTTTGGCTTAGCACCTATGTGATTACATTGGCCCTGGCCCTGTATTCCCGCCAATTTCTGCAACTGGCGCAGCGTTTTCCCCGCTATGATCGGCTGATAAAACATTACCTGATAATGGTTGGCGGCGCCTTTGTGCTGCAGTGGCTCATGGAGCCCCCCTGGACCTACCACCTTTCCACGGCGATTGCGCTGATGACCATCGTGCTATTCAGCTGGCTGGGATGGATGGTCTGGCGGCAAGGGTTTCGGGTGGCACGGCTCTATGTGCTGGCCTGGTCGGTGTTTCTGTTGACTATCTTCCTGTTCGCCATGGGCAATCTTGGGTTGATGCCCTATAGCGTGTTCGTGCCTTATCTGCCGCATTTTGGCGCCCTGTGGGTGGTAGTCATGCTGTCGTTGGCGCTGGGTGACCGGATTCGCTTTCTGGAGACCGAGCGCAAACAGTTGGCCTTTGAAGCGCAACAGAATCTGGAGCGGCATCTGGCCGATATCGAGCAGATGAACCAGGACAAGTCCATGTTCCTGCAGTACATCAGTCACGAGCTGAATACGCCGATCAACTGGATAGGCGCGGCAGACTCTCTGGGCCAGGATTCACAGGGTGACCAGGATGTGGACGTCTGGGCAATGGTGCGCAAGGGGCAGCGGCGGCTGACCGGCATCGTTAGCACATCGCTGCGCTATTTCGATTTGTCGGACCGTAATCAGCCCCCTCCGGTGGGCAGCTGTCAGCCCATGTGGATACTGGATGGGATTTTGCGTGAGCAGGCCGGGAGGATTGAGCAAAGTGGCATCGTTGTACGTAACCGGGTGTCACCGAATCTGCGGGTTAATGCCTGTGAGGGTGAGCTGCAGGAGGTGTTAACCATTGGTCTGGATAACGCCCTGCGTTTCAGTGCCGAAGGCGGCAGTGTGGATCTGTCCAGTGAAGTCGATGTGGCTGGTGGTTACGCAGAGATTTGTATCCGGGACGAAGGCAAGGGCGCCACGGCGGAGCAGCTTGAGCATATTCTTGAGCCGTTTTTTGTGATGGGTTCGCGGCATCACGAGGAAGGCTTTGGTCTGTCGCTGGCCATGGCCCGGGTAATGATTGAGCAGGTGGATGGCCAATTGTGGGCACAAAGCCCGGGCCCCGGGCGGGGCTTTACCCTGCACATCCGCCTGCCACTCTCGGACATGCAGGCGCCGCGGGCGTAAACGGTCCCGCCCAGGTCACGGATCAGCGTGTTGGGTTGCAGTCCCGCGGCAGAGCCAGGATTGCCCCCAGTTGCTGGCCGATCAGGCGCAGGAAGTCCTTGCCCACCCCTCGGCCCCGGGTGGCCGGGTGTACCACCACCCAGTCCAGCTCGGGCCGATCTTCTTCTACCAGCGCCACCGCCACGCGCTTGCCGTTGAAATGGGCTGCAAACAGGCGTTTGTCGCCGGCGGCCACTGCCGCGTCCAGTTTTTCCCGGTATTGCGGGTCATCGCGTAGTACCTGATCGAAGGTGGCGGCCTGTTCCGGCGACAGGGGGTGGGATTCGGCACTGATCGGCATGGAATTGCTCCGCTGGTTAGGCTCTGTCAGGGTGCGTATAATAACCGGCCCACTGCCCTGGGTAACCCCTGGAGATATAGATGAGCAAGCGCAGCGCCACTGTTGAGCGCAACACCCTGGAAACCCAGATCCAGGTCTCCATCAATCTGGATGGCACCGGCCAGTGCAAACTGGATACCGGTCTGCCGTTCCTGGAGCACATGCTGGACCAGGTGGCCCGCCATGGCCTGGTGGATATCGAGATCAAGGCCAAGGGCGATTTGCACATCGATGCCCA
>NZ_JABURH010000180.1:35088-42785 GCF_014762765.1 Alcanivorax sp. | reverse complement strand
TGCCGCCGGCAAGCCGGTGCTGGGTATCTGTGTGGGCATGCAGGCCCTGATGGCACGCAGTGAGGAAAACAACGGTGTGGATTGTCTGGGCGTGTTTGATGGTCAGGTCACCTTTTTTGGTGAATTGCAGAGCGATACCGGCGGTCGCCTGAAGGTTCCGCACATGGGCTGGAACCAGGTGCGCCAGGGCATGGCGCATCCCATGTGGGCAGGTATTGCCGATAACACCCGTTTCTACTTCGTACACAGCTACTGCGTTACCGGGCTGGCCGATGAGGAAGTGGCGGGCCGTTGTGATTACGGTCTGAGTTTTGCCGCAGCGGCTACCAGAAAGAATGTCTTTGCGGTGCAGTTCCACCCGGAAAAAAGCGCCGATGCCGGCCTGACCCTGCTGGAGAATTTTCTGCGCTGGCGGCCCTGATTCAGCGGCAGAACCGCTGTCAGCACAAACTACTATTTCATGTGCTGCCCTTCTGCGAGGGCAGCCTTCGTTTTGAGACCTAGCTATGCTTTTGATTCCCGCCATTGATCTGAAAGACGGTAAATGTGTACGCCTGAAGCAGGGACGCATGGAAGACGATACGGTGTTTTCCGATGATCCGGTGGCTGTGGCCAGCCACTGGGTGGAGCGCGGCGCCCGTCGTCTGCACCTGGTGGACCTGAACGGTGCCTTTGCCGGTGAGCCGGTGAATGGTGATATCGTCAAGGCGATTGCCAAGGCCCACCCGGATCTGCCGATACAGATCGGTGGCGGTATTCGCAGCCCGGAAATCATCCAGGCCTATCTGGATGCCGGGGTGCAATGGGTGATTATCGGCACCAAGGCGGTTAACGAGCCGCAGTTCGTCAAGGAAATGTGCCAGCAGTTCCCCGGCCACATCATCGTAGGTTTGGACGCCAAGGATGGCAAGGTCGCCACCGATGGCTGGGCCAATGTGACCGATGTGGATGTGATTGATCTGGCCAAACAGTTCGAGAACGATGGTGTCTCTGCCATCGTCTATACCGATATCAGCCGTGACGGCATGCTGCAGGGCGTCAATGTGGACGCCACCGTGCGCCTGGCCCAGTCCATGTCCATCCCGGTAATTGCTTCCGGCGGCATCACCAATCTGGATGATGTGCGTCACCTGTGCGCGGTGGCGGACCAGGGCATCAGTGGTGCCATCACCGGCCGCGCTATCTACGAAAACACCCTGGACTTCGGCGAAGGCCAGGCTCTGTCCGACGAACTGACCAGCGCCTGACAGGAACGCATTATGGGCTTAGCCAAACGCATTATTCCGTGTCTCGATGTGGATGCCGGTCGGGTGGTCAAGGGTGTCCAGTTTGTGGATATCCGCGACGCCGGTGACCCGGTGGAGATTGCCAAGCGCTATAACGACGCCGGCGCTGACGAGATTACCTTTCTGGATATCACCGCCAGTCACCAGGAGCGTGACACCACCCTGCACACGGTGGAGCAGATCGCCAGCCAGGTGTTTATTCCCCTCACCGTGGGCGGCGGCGTAAGGACTCTGGAGGATATCCGTAATCTGCTCAATGCCGGTGCCGACAAGGTGGGTATCAATTCGGCGGCAGTGCACAATCCGGAATTTGTCCGCGAGGCGGCGGAGCGTTTCGGGTCCCAGTGCATTGTTGTGGCCATCGATGCCAAGAAGGTCAGTGCCGAGAGCGAGACCAATCGCTGGGAGATTTTCACCCATGGTGGCCGCAAACCCACCGGGCTGGATGCGGTGGCCTGGGCCAGAAAGATGACCGATTACGGTGCCGGTGAAATCCTGCTGACCAGCATGGACCGGGATGGCACCAAGAACGGCTTTGATATTGCCCTGACCCGGGCCATCGCCGACGCGGTGCCGGTGCCGGTGATTGCGTCCGGCGGGGTCGGCAACCTGCAGCATCTGGTAGACGGCGTGGTACAGGGCGGTGCCGATGCGGTGCTGGCGGCATCCATTTTCCACTTCGGCGAGTATTCCGTGCAGGAGGCCAAGCAGTTCATGCAGGCCGCCGGCGTGGAGATGCGACTGGACTAGCGGCCGCGATACTTCCCCCGGCACGTGCGCTGGCGCTTTGCTGGCAACGCCAATCTTTCGGTTGCCCTTACCCTTTGTCTTGCGAGCAAAGCGCCAACGGGTATAGGTCGGGAAACGTCAGACCGGGGTAGCATATGCGTCAACCTAGCCGCTTTGTACTGGATGGCGGTGAAATCCTGTTTTACTCTCGAGGCTTTACCAAGAATAAAACCTCGGGAGAGTGGCAATGGGTTCCAATGCGCTAATCGATATCGGCCTGCCGGTATCGCTGTTTCTGATCATGGTGGGGATGGGCATGACCCTGACTCCCAAGGACTTCCGCGAAGTTGCCATCGCCCCCCGCGGCACCTTCTTCGGTCTGCTGGCCCAGATTCTTTTATTGCCGCTCATTGCCCTGGGGGTGGCCCTGGCGCTGGAGTTATCCCCGGCATTGGCGGTAGGGCTGATCGTGATTGCCGCCTGTCCTGGCGGCACAACCTCGAATCTCTTCGTCTACCTGGGTCGCGGTGATGTGGCCCTGTCCATCGTGCTGACAGTGCTGGCCAGTCTGATCACCATTGTTACCCTGCCGGCCTTTACCGGCTGGGCGCTGGAGCGTTTCCAGGATGCGGACAAGGTGCTGGAACTGCCGGTATTGCGCACCATCATTACTCTCTTTGTGATCATTCTGCTGCCGGTGACCGTGGGCATGACGATTCGCCATTTCCGTCAGGACTGGGCGGAAAAGGGCGAGAAGGCAGTAGGTCTGTTGGGGCTGCTGGTGCTGGTGGCAGTCATCGTGCTGCTGATGGTTGAGCTGGGTGAAGAAGCGCTGGATCTGTTCCGCAAAGCGGGGCTGTCGGCGGTGATTCTGAATGTTGCCGGGCTGGTGCTGGGGCTGGTGGGTGGACGTCTGATCGGATTGAATCGGGACCAGGCCTTTACCGTGGCTATCGAGCTGGGTATCAAGAATGGCACCCTGGGGCTAATGGTGACCCTGACCTTGTTGCATTCCGAAGCCATGTCGGTGCCGTCTGCCGTGTACGGGGTGCTGATGTTTGTCTTCGGTTTTCTGATGATCGGCTATGCCAGGCTTACCGGTATCGGCCGGGGCCGGGCAGAGCCGGTTTCTGAATAGCCGGACTCAGGACCCGGCGTGGGTACCACTATCCGTGGTGGCAGTGTCCAGCGCCGGGGTGTCCAGTAGCGAAGAAACCGGCACCACTTGAATGCCGGCATCGTCCATCAATGGCAGCACCTGCTGCAGATAATGGACGGTTTCCGGATAAGGGTGGCCGATGGCAATCGCCTGGCCGCGCTGGCGAGCCAGTCGGATCAATTTGTTGAACTGGGCATTAATCTTGACCAGATCACGCTCGTTATCCAGAAAGATGTCCCGGCCGGCGTTGGCCAGCCCCTGTTGCCGGGCCACCCGCTGAGCCACCGAGCGGCCACTGGTGCGGCTGTCCACAAAGAACAGCTGATGAGCTTTCAGTTCTGCCATCAGCCATCCCATGGGCTCGTTCTGTTCGGTAAGCGCGCTGCCCATGTGATTGTTGAGGCCACGGGCCTGGGGGATCTGGCTGAGTGCCTGGCGGACGGTATCCAGCAGTTCGTTTTCACTGATTCCTTGCCGGAGTCCGCCGCGATCCAGACGAATATGCTGTCCGGCATCCATGGGCAGGTGCACCAGTACTTCCTTGCCGGCTCGACTGGCGCGTTCGGCCAGCTTGCGTCCATGGGGGGAGTAGGGGATCACCGCGCAGGTAATCGGCGCCGGCAGGTCAGTAATGGCCTGGCCGTTCTGACGGTGATAGCCCAGATCGTCAATGATGATGGCAATGCGCGGCTGGGCTACGGCAGTGGCGGCAGCCAGCAGCATCGCCAGACCTGTTGCGAGACGACGCATCAGCGGCTTTCGTTGTTACGGGCCAGTACCACGCCTTTCAGCACGGACAACGCCTGGGCCAGGGCATAATCTTCCTGAGCCAGAGACTGGCGCTTGCCGTCGCTGCGGCTCTCGCCATTTTCATTGTTCAGGTGGCGGGGCAGGTCTGCCTCTCGTACCTGCATGTCTTCACGGACTTCCAGTTTGGTGACCACGTCCACGGCGATATCCGGTTCAATGCCTTCCGCCTGAATGGAGCGTCCATCGGGGGTGTAGTAACGGGCGGTGGTCAGCTTCAGGGCCTTGTCCTTGCTCAGCGGCAGCACTGTCTGCACCGAGCCCTTGCCGAAGGTGCGATTGCCCACCACGATGGCGCGGCCCTGATCCTGCAGGGCGCCGGCGACGATTTCCGAGGCGGACGCGCTGCCGCCGTTCACCAGCACCACCATGGGCATGCCATTCAGGCGGTCGCCGGGTTTGGCATTGAAATCGCTGCGACTGCTTTTCTCGCGGCCCTGGGTATAGACAATCAGGCCGCTGTCCATGAACAGGTCAGCCACTTCCACGGCGCCGCCGAGCACGCCGCCGGGGTTGTTACGCAGGTCCAGCACCAGGCCGCGAAGGGAGCCTTCCTTGGCCAGTTTGTCCAGGGCCTTGCGGGCATCGTCGCCGGTATTGTTCTGGAATTGCGAGATACGCAGATAGCCCAGCCCGGGTTCCAGCATGCGGGATTTCACGCTGTGCAGCTGGATCTTGTCGCGCTTGAGGGTGACCTGATGGGGCTTCTCGTCTCCCTCGCTGAGCACCATCAACTCGATTTCCGAGCCGATCTCACCGCGCATCAGTTCAACGGCTTCGCCCAGAGTCAGGCCTTTTACAAAGGTCTCGTCAATTTTCAGGATCAGATCGCCGGCCTGGATGCCGGCCTTGCTGGCCGGTGAGCCGTCAACGGGGGTAACCACCTTGACGAAGCCGTCTTCCATGGTGACTTCGATACCCAGACCGCCGAACTCACCGGTGGTGGTGACCTGGAGGTCGTCGAACTGATCCGGGGTCAGGTAGCTGGAGTGAGGGTCCAGTTCGTAGAGCATGCCGCGAATGGCGGATTCCAGCAGTTCGCGGTCATCAACCTCGTCGATATAGGCGCTGCGGATGCGCTCCATGACTTCGGCAAAGGCTCGCAGTTCATCCACCGGTACGCCCTGCTGACGGGCCTGTTGATCCAGAGCCGGGTCTTCGGCATGAAGGGCGGCGAGGGGTGCGGCGGACAGCAGTGCCGTCACCACAGCGGTGCGCAGAAAGGACAAGGTTGGCGTTGGCATTCAGTATCCCCGGCAGGCACGCGAGATCAATGCGCGTGCTTCAATCATTGGTGTTTTGGGCCAGTGGCGGCAGTGTAACACGGCGATTACACCAGCGTGTGGGGTTCACGGCCTTGCCGCGATGGCGTATCTCGAAGTACAGACCGCTGGCACGATTACCGCCGGAATTGCCGGCCAGTGCCAGGCTGTCACCGGCGGCTACCCACTCGCCCACTTCCCGCAGCAGGCTCTGGTTGTACCCATAGAGGGTCAGGTAACCATTGCCGTGATCGACGATGGTGAGAAGACCGTAGCCACGCAGCCAGTCGGCAAAAACAACCCGCCCGGCGTATACCGCACGTACCGGCGTGCCGGCAGGTGCGTTGAGAATGACCCCCTGCCAGCGCAGAGCCCCTTCGCGTGCACTGTTATAGCTGGTGCCGATGTTTCCCTCCACTGGCCATGGC
This sequence comes from Alcanivorax sp., assembly GCF_014762765.1. Lineage (GTDB taxonomy): Bacteria > Pseudomonadota > Gammaproteobacteria > Pseudomonadales > Alcanivoracaceae > Alcanivorax. The sequence continues at coordinate 37,114 of NZ_JABURH010000180.1, read as the reverse complement.
AGCTTGCCTGCCAGCGTACCGAAGGGTTTGCCGCCCAGGTCGGCGGGGATGTCGTCCAGGCTGCGTTGCATGTCTGCCAGTAATTTTTCCAGCTGCTGCTGATCTTGCTTGAGCTGGCTGAGGCTGGAGCTGCGGTCATCCAGTGAGCGGTTAAGGCTTGCCAGGGTCTGCTGGCGGTTTTTCTGGGCTTCCTGCAATTTGTCGGCATGGCGCTGTACGTCGCTGCGCTTGTCGAGCAGAGTCTGGCGCGCCTGCTCCACACGCAGGCTGACGGCCATCAGCTCATCCAGTTCATCATTGACCTGCTTCAGGCGATTGCTGCGGGCACGCTGGTAGTACTCCTGGTAGCGTAACAGGCGGGCAATCTGGTCCGGTTGCTCCTGGTTCAGTAGCAGCTTGATGCGTTCCTGCCGTCCGGCCTGGTAGCTGGCGCGCACGGTTTTGGCCAGCCAGCCGAGCTGCGTCTGCTTTTCCCGCGCCAGTTGTGCCTGCTCCTTTTCCAGTCTGGCCAGGCGCTGACGGGCCTCACCGGCTTTCTGCTCCAGGTTGCGTTGTTCCCGGGACAGTCGGCTGATGCGCAGCTCGGCTTCACGCAGCTCCGCCTGCACCGAGTCCCGCTTGCGCAACTCCCGGTTCTGGGCGGCGCTGAGCTCGCTGATGCGCTCCTTGAGCTGCTCCAGCTGGGCCTTTGATGGTGTGCCCTCACCCCAGGCCAGGGCGGGAAGGAGTAATAACAGCAGGAATCCGGGGCGCATGGTTTTACCTTACCCCCTTGCGGGTGTGTATACTTGGCGCCGATTTTCCATCGGCGCGGGGTTGTGCAGTTGTCTGCACAGTCTCTGCCATTGCCACTGATTCGGGGTTCCAATGAGCCAATTGCTTGAATTTGCCAGTAACCATTACCTTCTGGTGTCCGCCTTTTTTCTGCTGTGGGCTGTTTTCTTTGTGCTTGAGTCCCGCCGTGGCGGCAAGGCTCTGAGTCCTCAGCTGGCCACTAATCTGGTGAACCAGAAGGATGCGGTGATTGTCGACCTGCGTGACGGCGATGAGTTTCGTGCCGGTCATATAGCCGGCAGCATCAATATCCCCGCCAGCCAGGCTCTTGAGCGTATTGCAGAACTGGAAAAATACAAGGACAAACCTATTATTCTGACTTGTGATATGGGTGCCAAGGCCTCACATCTGGGTCGTCAGCTGCGCGGCAAGGGCTTTGCCGAGCTGTATCGTATCCAGGGCGGGCTCAATGCCTGGCGTGGCGCCAGCCTGCCCGTGGTGAAGGGGTAGGCATGGCGAAAGTCGAGCTTTATACCACAGGTTGGTGCCCGTTCTGCATTCGTGCCAAGCAGTTGCTGAATAGCAAGAACGTGTCTTACCAGGAAACGGATGTGGATCGTCAACCGGACCAGCGTGCAGTGATGATGCAGCGCGGAGGTGCGCGTACGGTGCCGCAGATCTTTATTGATGATCGCCCCATCGGTGGTTGTGATGAACTTTATGCTCTGGAGCGCGCAGGGGAGCTGGATACGCTGCTCGGCGCCAATTCGGGGGAGTCGGGAACAAGGTAACAGGAGAAAAAGATGGCCGAACAACAACAGGTTTTCCAGCTGCAGCGCATTTATCTGAAAGATGCTTCCTTCGAGTGCCCGGGCGCTCCGGAAGTGTTCTTGGAAGAGTGGAAGCCCAAGGTCAATGTGCAGCTCAATAACGGTGCCCGTCGTATTGGCGAGACCGATGAATTCGAAGTGGAGCTGACCGTCACGGTGACTGCCAAGGACGAGAAGGAAGAAAAAACCTTCTATCTGGCAGAAGTGAAGCAGGCCGGTATCTTCACCGTGAAGGGTGTCGAAGGTGAAGAGCGGGCCCAGTTGCTGGGTGCCTACTGCCCGAACCTGCTGTTCCCCTATGTGCGCGAAGTGGTCTCGGATCTGGTCGCCAAGGGCTCCTTCCCGCAGATGGTGCTGCAGCCGATCAACTTCGATGCCCTGTACCAGCAGCAACGCCAACAGCAGGCAAAAGCGCAGGCTGA
>NZ_JABURH010000180.1:11702-34846 GCF_014762765.1 Alcanivorax sp. | reverse complement strand
TGCCCCTATGTAGTCCAACTGCCGCCACGCCTCATACAACGTTATTGCCACTGCATTGGCCAGATTGAGACTGCGGCTGTTGGCCACCATGGGCAGTCGCAGTTTTTGTGCGGGTGGCAGGCCGTTGAGAATGTCGGTGGGCAGGCCGCGGGTTTCCGGGCCGAACAGCAGCACATCTTCGTCGGCGAAAACCGCCTCGCTGTGTGGCTGGCTGGCCCGGGTGGTCAGGGCAAACAGGCGGCGGTCCGCCATGGCTTTCTGGAAAGCGGCAAAATCCGCATGCACGGAGAGGTGGGCCAGCTCGTTGTAGTCCAGTCCGGCCCGGCGAAGTTTCTTTTCTTCCAGGGAGAACCCAAGTGGCTCAATCAAATGCAGATGAGCCCCGGTGTTCGCGGCCAGGCGGATGATATTGCCTGTATTGGGCGGGATTTCCGGTTCGAACAGTGCGATATGAAGCATTTGTTTTTGCCTTGGTGGGCCGCTCATGGTACTGCTTGTTATCTGCGAAGGGAAAATAACAAGGCTGGTACCATGATACTGAAACACACGCTGTTTGCGTTGCTGTTTTTACTGGTTGCTTGTGGTGAAAAGAACGACAAGCCCGGAGAGATTCTGCACGTTGCTCCTTATACCTCCGCATGTATCGGTGCGGGGCCCATGGACTGCCTGCGGGTGCGCAGTGATGATGAGACCAACTTCCAGCTTTTCTATAATCATATTGACGGTTTCGAGTTCGAGCCCGGCCACAATTACACGCTGAGGGTGAAGATAGAAGAAGTGGCGTCACCGCCGGCGGATGGCAGCAGTTTGCGTTATACACTGCTGGAAGTGGTGAGCAAGGAAGCGGTCAACCCTTGAGGTATCCGAGGACCCTGCCGTGAAGTGTGTTTTTCATGCCCGCGACGGTATTGAGGCGCATATGCTGGCGGACCTGCTCGAGCAGGTCGGTATCATGGCCCAGGTGCAAGGCGACATGTTGCAGGGAGCTGTAGGGGAGCTGCCTGCAGCGGGCCTGGCGTCGGTGTGGGTGGCGGAAAGCGATGAGTCACGGGCCCGGGAGGTCATCGCTGATTTTGAGGCCAGCCAGCCGGCGGATAGTCCGCAAAGGCGGCCGGAGATGCAGCGGTCGTTTACCCGTGGTTTGTTACTGGGAATGGTGATTGGCGCCGTGGTGATGCTGGTGTTGCTGCGTTGAGAACAGTCAGCACAAAAAAGCCGGGCAGTGCCCGGCTTTTTTGTGTTCAGCATTGGCGGCGAGGATGCAATTCGCGCTGCGCATTGCATCCTGCAACCACTATTGCTTTACCGTCCGGCGCGCTTGCGCTCGGTTTCGGTGAGCAGCTTCTTGCGGATACGCAGGCAGTTCGGGGTCACTTCCACCAGTTCGTCATCTTCGATGAAGTCCAGCGCCTGCTCCAGGCTGAAGCGGATCGGCGGGGTCAGGACGATGTTTTCATCGGTGCCGGAGGCGCGCATGTTGGTGAGCTGCTTGCCTTTGGTGGGGTTGACCACCAGGTCGTTGCCGCGGCTGTGAATGCCGATGATCTGGCCTTCGTACACGTCCACGTTCGGGTCGATCAGCATGCGACCGCGTTCCTGCAGGTTGAACAGGGCGAAGCCCAGCACCTTGCCTTTCACCATGGACACCAGCACACCGTTGATGCGCTTGGCCATGTCGCCGGCCTTGAATTCACCGTAATGGCTGAAGGTGCTGTTGAGGATGCCGGTGCCGGACGTGAGAGTCAGGAACTGACTGCGGAAGCCGATCAGGCCGCGGCTGGGCACCAGGAATTCCAGGCGAACACGACCCTTGCCGTCCGGCTCCATGTTGGTCATTTCTGCGCGGCGCAGCCCCAGATGCTCCATGATGGCGCCCTGGTGTTGCTCTTCCACATCCGCAATCACGGTTTCGTAGGGTTCCTGCTTGACGCCATCCACTTCACGGATGATCACCTGGGGACGACCCACGGCCAGCTCGAAACCTTCGCGGCGCATGTTTTCGATGAGCACCGACAGGTGCAGTTCGCCACGGCCGGAAACGCGGAACTGGTCAGCGCTGCCGGTTTCTTCCACGCGCAGGGCCACGTTGTGCTTGAGTTCGGCTTCCAGGCGCTCGCGGATCTGGCGGCTGGTGACGAACTTGCCGTCCTGGCCGGCAAACGGCGAGGTGTTCACGTGGAAGAACATGCTCACGGTGGGCTCGTCCACGCTCAGCGGCGGCAGGGCTTCCACGCTGGCCGGATCACACAGGGTGTCGGAAATGTTCAGCGGGTCCAGGCCGGTGATGCAGACGATTTCGCCGGCGGAGGCGGTGGGCGCGTCGACCCGCTCCAGGCCGTGGTAACCCATGATGGTAAGAATCTTGCCGTTACGTACCTTGCCGTCGGCACCGATCACTTTCACCGGGCTGTTGGCCTTGATCTTGCCGCGCTTGACCCGGCCGATGCCGATGATGCCCAGGTAGCTGTTGTAGTCCAGGGAAGAGATCTGCATCTGGAAGGGGCCTTCCGCGTCCACGTTCGGGTAGTCCACCTTGTCGACAATGGTCTGCAGCAGCGGCGTCATGTCGTCGGCCATGTTGTCCGCTTCCAGACCGGCGATACCGTTCAGGGCGGAGGCGTAGATCACCGGGAAGTCGAGCTGCTCGTCGGTGGCGCCCAGGTTATCGAACAGGTCGAACACCTGATCCATGACCCAGTCCGGACGGGCGCCGGGACGGTCGATCTTGTTGATGACCACGATGGGCTTGAGGCCGGCGGCAAAGGCTTTCTGGGTGACGAAGCGGGTTTGCGGCATGGGGCCATCCACCGCGTCTACCAGCAGCAGTACACAATCCACCATGGACATGACCCGCTCTACCTCGCCACCAAAGTCGGCGTGGCCGGGGGTGTCGACGATATTGATGCGGTATTCATTCCACTGGATGGCGGTGTTCTTGGAGAGGATGGTGATGCCCCGTTCCTTCTCCAGATCATTGGAGTCCATTACCCGCTCAATATCGCCAGCGCGATCTCCCAGGGTGCCGGACTGTTGCAACAGCTTGTCCACCAGGGTGGTCTTGCCGTGGTCAACGTGGGCGATGATGGCGATATTGCGCAGACGTTCAATCACAGATGTAGCTCCGTTAAGAAATGGGCGGGATGGTGTTCATGCCTGATCTCGACCTGTACGCAGCCACGTAGTGGGCGTGAAAAGGGGTCTTGCATCCCGCGGGGGCGCGCATTATACCAGCGCTGCGCGCAGGTGATAGCCCGTCGGTCAGGCTTTCGCGTAACATTTGCGAATGTGAAAAGATTCAAAAATTCACGGTTGTTCCTGCGAGTCAGCTGCGGATCGCCTAGAATGGCGCAACCATTTTCCCGGAGAAGGGTCAGATCAACCGCTCCTCTCCGTTGCCGGTAATCGATATCCGGCGCTAACGCTTTTAAAATCAGGTTGTTATGATGCGAATCCCCTTGGTGCTGGTAGGGGCGCTGGTGCCTGCTGTGGCCCTGTCCGAGGTGCCACCGGCCAACAAGAGAATCTATGGTCTGCACGAAAGTGTGCATATCCGTGAACTGGGTATTACGGTGCCCGCGAAACTGGATACCGGTGCTGACTCCGCTTCCCTGAGCGCCCGTTACATAAAGACCTTTGAGCGTGACGGGGTGAAAATGGTTGAGTTTGATATAGCCATCGACAGGGATGACCGCGAGGAGTGGGGCATCAGCCAGAGTCAGTGGGATGATGTGGAGTTGCCTCTGGCCGGACATGTTCGGATCAAGCGCCGAGCAGAGAGTGTGCAGGATGGCGAGCGGGATTTCAGTCGCAGGCCGATGGTGACGCTGACGATATGCGTGGGCAATCGACGGCAACAGATTGATGTCAATCTGACCGATCGCAGCGAGTTTCGTTACCCGCTGTTGATCGGGGCTGATGCCCTGAAGGGCCTGGGAGCCCTGGTGGATCCGTCGCTGTCCCATTCTGTGGGCCAGCCACGCTGCCGGGAAGATCAAGAGGATACACTGACGATGGAGGCTGCCGGGGCGCAATAACATGGGGTCTGTCAAACTACAGGCACGGATTCTGGCCGTGTTTCTTTTGCTGCTGGGTGGCGGCAGTATCGCGTACCAGGTGCTGGTGCAGAAGGTGCCGTTGGCTCAGGACGAGAAAGACCCGGTGTGGGTGGTAGACGCTCAGGTCAGCTTTACTGCCAGGGCCAACAAGCCCATCAAGGTGCGCATGTTTGTGCCGCCCCAGGGGGCCGGTTACACCACTCTCAACGAAAGCTTTATCTCCAATAACTATGGCGTGAACGTCAATGTGGAGAAAGGCAATCGGCAGGTCACCTGGTCTGCCCGTCGTGCCGAAGGCAATCAATATCTGTACTACCGGTTGATGCTCACCCCCCGTTTTGCGGAAACCCGGGAGAATGAGCCAGGTCCTCAGTTCCGGCCGGCACCGGTGCTGGACGGCGCGGAAAAACTGGCTGCCGAGGCGCTGTTGCAGCCGATCCGTCAGCATTCTGCAGACGTTGAAACCTTTATTGGCGAAACCATCAAACGGGTAAATGAGCTGGAAAACGACAACGTCCAGTTGTTGCTCGGTGGTGATGTGAGCCCGGAAAACCGGGCCCAGGTGGTGGATCTGCTGCTGGCCATGTCTCACATTCCGGCCCAGCCAGTACATACCTTGCGACTGGTGGAAAGCCAGGAGCAACAACCTGAACTGTGGTTGCGGACCTATAATGGCAAGCGCTGGTTGTACTTCAATCCGCTGGATGGTCAGCAGGGTTTACCCGATGACCGACTGGTATGGTGGAGTGGCAGCGAGTCGTTGCTGAATATTGAAGGCGGACGCTCGGCGAACATGACCCTGAGTGTGCACCGCAATGAGATGAGTGCTTTACAGCTTGCGCGCTCTTTGCGGCTGCAGGATGCCAGCAGCTTTATCGACTTCTCCCTGTACGAGTTGCCGCTACCCTCCCAGCAGCTGTTCCGTATCCTGATGATGATTCCGGTGGGTGTGTTGCTGGTGTTGCTGATCCGCTCCTTGGTGGGTATGGAAACCCTGGGCACCTTTACGCCTGTGCTGATTGCCCTGGCATTCCGGGAAACCCAGGTGATCTGGGGGGTACTGCTGTTTACCTTTATTACAGCCATCGGTCTGTCGGTGCGTTCCTATCTTGAGCATTTAAAACTGCAGTTGCTGGCGCGCCTCTCTATTGTGCTTACCTTCGTGGTGATCCTGATGGCGGTAATCAGTCTGTTGGGTTACAAGCTTGGGATGTCTTCAGGGTTGTCTGTGGCACTGTTCCCCATGGTGATTCTCACCATGGTGATTGAACGTGTGTCTATCGTCTGGGAAGAGCGTGGCGGGAGCCAATCCCTGAAGGTGGCCCTGGGCACACTGGTGGCGGCGGTCTTGTGCCACTTGCTGATGGTATGGCAGCCACTCGTGTATTTTGTCTTTACCTTCCCGGGCGTATTGCTTTGTCTGGCAGCCGTGATGGTATTGATGGGCCATTACCGTGGCTACCGGCTCACCGAGCTGATGCGTTTCCGCGCCATGGTGGAGCGCTGACATGCTCTGGTCGAAGACCCGCAAAGCTCTGCGCGCCCGTGGCGTGATGGGCATCAATCAGCGCAACGGCGATTACATCCTCCGTTATAACAAGCGCAGCCTGTATCCGCTGGTGGACGACAAGCTTCAGACCAAGCAAATGGCGTTGGATGCAGGGATCCGGGTGCCCGAGCTGTATGGCGCGATTGCCACCGAGCAGGGCATCAGCACCTTGCACCGGGTGCTGGAAACCCATCGGGATTTCGTCATCAAGCCGGCCCAGGGGGCGGGTGGTGACGGTATCATGGTGATTGCCGATCGTTTCGAGGATTATTTTCGTTCTGCGTCCGGGCGTATCGTTACCACGGAAGAGCTGGAGCATCATGTTTCCGGCATCATTTCCGGTATTTATTCCCTGGGTGGGCACCGTGATCAGGCCCTGATCGAATACCGTGTACGTTCCACCGAGCTGTTCAATCGCATCAGTTTCGAGGGGGTGCCGGATATCCGCATTATCGTGCTGCAGGGCTACCCGGTGGCCGCCATGCTTCGTCTGCCTACACGTCAGTCCCAAGGCAAGGCCAATCTGCACCAGGGGGCTATTGGTGTGGGGCTGGACCTTTCCAGCGGTGTCACCCTGGGCGGAACCTGGCACAACCAGAAAATCGAGCGACATCCGGATACGGCCAATGCGGTAGCGGGGCTGACCGTGCCGGACTGGGAAGAGTGTCTGGAGCTTGCTGCTCGCTGCTACGACCTGACCGGTCTCGGTTATCTGGGCGTGGACCTGGTGATGGATCGAGAGTTTGGGCCGATGATGCTGGAGCTGAATGCTCGTCCCGGGCTGAACATCCAGATCGCCATGGATGATGGTCTGCTGCGCCGTTGCAGGATTATCGAGGACCACCTGGAAAGCCTTGGCAATACCCGGCGCCCGGCAGCGGAGCGTATTTCCTTTTCCAAAAAACATTTCGCGATAGCCGGGCCTGTTCCGCCTGGCGACTCAGCAACTGTCATTACTCCCTGATGCCCTGGCCGCGCTTTTCTCCCTCCCAGAGGAGGGTGATCAGCGGGTCGTCGGGGTCCCCCAGCACACTGTAGAAATGGTAGTCGGCGCGCAGACTGTTGCCGTCGTCGCGGAGATCCAGGGTCACCAGACCATGGCTGGCACGGGTGAAGCGCTGCTTGTCACTGGTTTGGCCCAGGTCATTGTTGATGCTGGCGGAACCGGAGATCAGTTGCCGGGTGCCCTGGTATTCGCCCTCGTCGGACAGGATGTGATCATGGCCGCCCAGTAACAGGTCGAGTCTGCCGATGAGCTTGCTGCGAAGATGCAACTGCATCATTTCGCCAGCGTTGCCGTGGGAGCCGGAGCTGATCATGGGGTGGTGGGAAAAAACAAGGCTGAAACGGCATTGCCGGCGTTGTGCGGTCGCCATGGCCTGAGTCAGCCAGGCGCCTTGACGGCGAAGGTAATACCATTTCTCGAACCAGGTGGTTTCCAGGCTGAAGGCACAGGCGTCTGGCCACTGTTCGAAATAGTAGTAGTGGGGGAAGTGGATCAGAGGGTGGCGTCGCGCCACCTCCAGCCAGGCTTCGGCATTTTGCTTCCAGTCGTGGTTGCCCAGCACCAGATAGACCGGAATGCCGGCCTCCAGCGCAGGGTTGAGCGGGGCAAAAAAACGGCTTTCCAGCATTGGGTCGTCCGGGCCGTTGATGCCGTCAGGGTAGACCAGATCGCCCAGATAGCGCACCTGATCACAGTCCAGCAGCACCAGCGCCCGGCCCACGGCCAGGGAAGGCGCGTTACCCCAGCCACCGTCGCCGATGATGCACAGGCGCTGCCCAGCCAGAGGTTCCCTGTGCATCAGCCAGGGGCCATGGGGGGTATGCCACCACCAGCCAAGGCTGGCGGCTGCAACAAGCAGGATTATCAGGCGCAGTAGCAGGCGCAGTCGCATGGGGGCTCGTTTCGTGGCGCGGTTGGGAAGCCCGATTGTGGCGTGTTGAGATGACCCCCGGGTGACGGCCGGGCCTGTGTGAAGGGTGCGTCAGCAGTGTGTGATTGCTATACTTCGCCGCCCATTTTTTAAGCGCCCATTAAGGCAGCAGGTTTTTTCACATGACGTCTTCTGTAACTGAGCCAACCCAACCGATCACGCGCCGCGCTATCGCTCTGGTGTCCGGCGGACTGGATTCCATGCTGGCCGTGAAGGTGATGCAGGAGCAGGGAATCGAGGTGGAAGGCGTGAATTTCTTCACCGGATTCTGCGTTGAGGGGCATACCCATGCCATCCGCAAGAAGGACCAGGACAAGGAAAAGCGCAACAACGCCCTTTGGGTGGCCGAGCAGCTGGGCATCAAGATGCACATCATTGATATCTCCGAAGAGTACAAGGATGTGGTGCTCAACCCCAAGCATGGTTATGGGGCCAACCTGAATCCCTGTCTGGACTGCAAGATTTTCATGGTCAATCAGGCCACTCTGATGATCAACAAGGCCCGTGAGTTTGCGGGTGATCGAGGCTTCGATTTCATTGTCACCGGGGAAGTGATCGGGCAGCGCCCCAAGAGTCAGCGCAAGGAAACCATGCCGATTATCAGTCAGGAATCCGGCGCCGACGATTTGTTGTTGCGCCCCCTGTGTGCCCGCAACCTGCCGGCAACCCTGCCGGAGCGCGAGGGGTGGGTAAACCGGGAGGAGCTGCACGACTTTTCCGGGCGAAGCCGCAAGCCGCAAATGGCCCTGGCCAAGAAGTTCGGGCTGGATGATTTTGCGCAGCCCGCCGGCGGTTGCTGCTTCCTTACCGACGAATCCTATTCCAACAAGCTGGCCGATCTGTGGAAGGCTCGCAATGAGCGCCGCTACGAGCTGGATGACATCATGCTGTTGAAAGTGGGCCGCCATCTGCGTCCACAGCCTCACTACAAGTTGATTATCAGTCGTGAGGAAGGGGAAAACCGTTTTCTGGAAGGCTACCGTTACCAGTTCACCAGCATTACAACCATTAGCTGTCCGGGGCCTTTGGCGTTGGTGGATGGGAATTTCCAGAGTGATGAAGAGCTGGAGCAGGCTGCGGCGATTGTTGCCCGCTATTCCAAGGGGCGCTCCCTCGATGAGGTCGTTCTGGAAGTGCGCAGCCCGGATGGTGTGGCCCGCCAGGTTACCGTGGCGCCGATTCGTCCGGATGCGGTGCCGTCAGCTTGGAATGTGGGGTAAAGGCAGCTGTTAGCTGCTGGCTGCGAGGAAAAAAGTGCTGCTGGGGTTGTGCTTCGTTTGGGGTGCGGCACCATCTTTAGAAGCTAGAACCCAAGGATCCCTGATGACCGAAGCCCTTCACGAACTGGATGTGCGCCGTATGTTGTGCCCCATGCCGGTGATCAAAACTCAGAACAAGGTGCGAACCCTGGCCACAGGAGACTGCCTGCGGGTAGTGTGTACCGATCCCGGCGCGTTGAATGATATCCCTGCCTGGTGCCGGATCAATGGTCACGAAGTATTGGAAACCGGTGAGGCTGGCAACGAGGTTTTTGTGGTCCTGCGAGTGGGCGAGGACAACGGCGCACTATTTTAGTGCGCATTAATGGTGCATTGCACCACTATAATGCACTATAGGTGTGCGCTTTTTCACTGGATTCTGTGTTTGAGCGTCAAATGCGCTAAAAAAGGGCTGGCATGGAACTTGCCTCCCTATTGGCAAAGCAGGCCTGGTGGCCGAGAATACCGGCTCTCTGTTCTGCCCTGATGCGGGGCGGGGCGATTGAGCCAGAGACAAACCCGCTGTTCCTTAGGAGGACGCACGACAATGTCTGAAAAGACCCTCAAGCTGATTAAAGAAAATGATGTGAAATGGGTGGACCTGCGCTTCACCGATAGCCGTGGTAAGGAGCAGCACGTAACCCTCCCCGTGGGCGAAATCGACGAAGATTTCTTCCAGGACGGCAAAATGTTCGATGGTTCTTCCATTGCCGGCTGGAAAGGCATCAACGAGTCCGACATGGTGATGATGCCGGACGACGAGTCTGCCGTACTGGACCCGTTCACTGATGTGGCGACCGTCAACCTGCGCTGTGACATCCTCGAGCCGTCCACCATGCAGGGTTATGAGCGTGATCCGCGCTCCGTTGCCCGTCGTGCCGAGGAATACCTGAAGTCTACCGGTATTGCTGACACCGCACTGTTCGGTCCGGAGCCGGAATTCTTCGTGTTTGATTCCGTGCAGTGGAAATCCGACATGCAGGGTTCCATGTACAACATCCATTCCGAAGAAGCTGCGTGGGTGTCCCACGAAGACTTCGAAGGTGGCAACATCGGTCACCGTCCGGGCGTGAAAGGCGGCTACTTCCCGGTTCCGCCGGTAGACAGCCTGCACGACCTGCGTGGCGCGATGTGTTCCGCCATGGAGCAGATGGGTCTGCAGATCGAAGTTCATCACCACGAAGTGGGTACTGCGGGCCAGTGTGAAATCGGCGTTGGCGCCAACACCCTGACCGCCAAGGCTGACGAAGTACAGATCCTCAAGTACTGCGTGCACAACGTGGCTCACGCCTACGGCAAAACTGCCACCTTTATGCCCAAGCCGCTGATCGGTGATAACGGTTCAGGCATGCACGTTCACGTGTCCCTGGGTAAAGATGGCAAGAACCTGTTCGCCGGTGACGGCTATGCTGGCCTGTCCGACGAAGCCCTGTACTTCATCGGCGGTATCATCAAGCACGCTCGCGCCCTGAACGCCTTCACCAACGGTTCCACCAACTCCTACAAGCGTCTGGTGCCCGGTTTCGAAGCCCCGGTAATGCTGGCCTACTCTGCCCGCAACCGTTCCGCTTCCATCCGTATTCCGTTCGTGAGCAGCGCCAAGGCTCGTCGTATCGAGGCGCGTTTCCCTGATCCGTCTGCGAACCCGTACCTGTGCTTCGCGGCCTTGCTGATGGCTGGTCTGGACGGTATCAAGAACAAGCTGCACCCTGGCGATGCCATGGATAAGGATCTCTACGATCTGCCGGCAGAAGAAGCCAAGGATATCCCGACTGTGGCGCATACCCTGACCATGGCGCTGGATTGCCTGGAAGAAGACATGGACTTCCTGACCGAAGGTGATGTGTTCTCCAAGGATATGCTGCAGGGCTACATCGACCTGAAGCGTGGTGAGATCGAGCGTCTCAACATGACTCCGCACCCGGTCGAGTTCGACATGTACTACTCCTGCTAATTTCCTTCGGGACATTCGCAGAAAGAGAGCCCCCGCCAGCCGGGGGCTTTTTTTTGTCTGTGCTATTCTGAATTAACCGCCAATTTGTGCATTTGGCACTTTCCTGCGCCCGGTGGTCGGGTGAGAATCAGGGGAAGTCCATGGGAGGCGATAATGACTAAAACAGGAATGCTGCTGGCCAGTCTGCTTGTCTGCTCTGGCGGACTTCACGCAGAGACAGGTGTCGATGCTGAAGAGGAGATGACAACGGGCTCCGCGAAAATATATCGATCAGTCGATAAGAATGGCAACGTGATTTTCAGTGATCAGCCCCCGGGGGATGGTGGCGCCTCTGAAGAGGTGCATCTGCGTACCCCCAATGCTGTGCCTATGGAAAAGGTCAAATTGCCACAGGTTGACCCGCAGGTCGCGGAAAAAGAACAGTTTCAGGGGTATCTTTCTCTGGTGATCACCAGCCCTGAGCCGGAAAGTACCATTCGTAATCCGCAGGAGCCGGTGCCGGTGGTCGTGGATCTGAAGCCATCCCTTCAGGGTGAGGATCGTCTGGTTCTGTTTGATAATGGGGAGGCACAGCCCGGGATGGAGCTGAATACCGTGATTCGGGGTACCCACTCCCTGGTGGTGAAGGTGGTGAGTGCGGATGATGAGGTATTGATCAGCTCGGAGCCGGTGCAGGTCTATGTGCATCGCAGCACGGTGCAGAATTTCCAGAACAAGCCGGGCAATGGGAATGGGGGTAGCAGAGACCCCAATACCATCGGTGATCCGGCGAGACTTGGAAGCTCTGCCAAGACGGGGGAGACGGCGTCATCGGGCAAGCCCGCAGGTGCGGGCGATGAGGCGGGCCGGGGAAAGCCGGCTCGCCCCGCCCAGCAACGCCCCGTTCTGACTCCTCGATAATGCACCATAAGTGTGCGCACCTTTCCTGAATCCCGCTACACTCATCATCATGGGGCTGTATTCTCCGCTGTGACGACCTGAAGCCGTGCATCTGTGGCGTCAGCAGAGGTGGCCTGATAATTGCTTATGCCCTGTTATGGGCCAACAGTTGATGGGTGGTGTCACCTTGCACAAACGTTTACTCGATCACCTGCGCACTGCAGTGGTCATGCTGGATCACAATCTGCAGGTCCGCTATCTGAATCCGGCGGCAGAGATGCTGCTGGCGACCAGTGTAAGCCGTGCCATGGGGCAGCCGCTTCCCGACTATTTTTTTGATGACGAGGAAGCCCGTGACGCCCTGCGCCAGTGCATCCAGGATGAGCATCCTTTTACACGCCGGGAAGCCCGTCTGGCAGTAGCCCCTGGTTATGAAATAACCGTGGATTATTCGGTCAGTCCGATCAATGAACCCGGCCAGACGCTGAGTCTTTTGATGGAAATGCAGCCGCTGGATCGGCTGTTGCGCATCACTCGGGAGGAGGCGTTGATCCATGCGCATCAGGCCACTCGGGCTCTGGTGCGTGGGGTGGCACATGAAATCAAGAATCCTCTGGGTGGTATCCGGGGGGCGGCACAGTTACTTGAACGAGCGCTGCCAGATCCTGATCTGACCGAATATACCAAGGTCATTATTGATGAGGCGGACCGTCTGCGCACGGTGGCGGATCGCATGTTGGGCCCGCGAAAACCGCCGGAATTCAAGGCGGTAAATGTCCACGAGTGCCTGGAGCATGTTCGTCAATTGCTGCTGGCGGAACATCCTCAGGGAGTGGCGATCTGGCGTGATTACGATATCAGCCTGCCAGATGTGATCGCCGACCGGGATCAGATGATACAGGTGTTGCTCAATATTATTCGCAACGCCACCCAGGCCCTGCTGGAGTCACATACCGAGGATGCCCGCATCATCATGCGCACCCGGGTATTGCGCCAGTTCACCATTGGTTCTCTGCGTCACCGTCTGGTGTTGCGGGTGGATATTATCGACAACGGCCCGGGTATTGCTCCGGATGTGCAGGAGACCCTGTTCTATCCCATGGTCAGTGGCCGGGCCAGTGGTACCGGGCTGGGATTGTCCATTGCCCAGTCCATTATTAGCCAGCATCAGGGGTTGATTGAGTGCGAGAGCACACCGGGCAAGACCGTTTTCAGTATTTTGCTGCCAATGGAGCAGCCGGAAGTAACGGAGAGTGAACAGCCATGAGTGCCTACGCAGCCGTGAGCAACGATAACATTGAAACACCAGGGAGAGGCCGGTCATGAGCGTAACTGTATGGGTAGTCGATGATGACCGTTCCATTCGCTGGGTGCTGGAAAAGGCATTGGGCCAGGAAGGCTATGCGGTGACCTGTTTTGAGGATGGCGATGAGGCCCTCAATACCCTGGAAGAGGGGGGGCAGGAGCCGGAGGTGTTGATCAGTGATGTGCGTATGCCGGGTACCGATGGGCTACGCATGCTGAAGATTCTGCAGCGCAAGAACCCGGATTTGCCGGTGATCATCATGACGGCTCATTCGGATCTGGATTCGGCGGTGGCGTCCTACCAGGGTGGGGCTTTTGAATATTTGCCCAAGCCGTTTGATGTGGATGAGGCGGTGGCACTGGTGCGCCGTGCCATCAAGCATCGGGAAGAGTCTCGTGGCGAGCAGCCTGAGGCGGTGGAGGAAGAAACCACCGAGATCATCGGTGAAGCGCCGGCCATGCAAGAGGTGTTTCGCGCTATCGGGCGGCTCAGTCATTCCAATGTGACGGTATTGATCAATGGCCAGTCCGGCACCGGTAAGGAGCTGGTAGCGCGGGCTTTGCATAGCCATTCCATGCGTCGGGAAAAGAATTTTGTGGCGCTGAACATGGCGGCCATCCCCAAGGATCTGATCGAATCCGAGCTTTTTGGGCATGAAAAAGGTGCTTTCACCGGTGCCAACAACCAGCGTGTGGGTCGTTTCGAGCAGGCCAATGGCGGCACCCTGTTTCTCGATGAAATCGGTGATATGCCGCTGGAAGCACAGACCCGACTCCTGCGGGTGTTGCAGGAAAGTGAGTTCTATCGCGTTGGTGGAACTACGCCGATCCATGTTGATGTGCGTATTATTGCGGCTACCCACCAGGATCTGGAGCGGCTGGTAAAGGATGGGGACTTCCGTGAGGATCTGTTCCATCGTCTCAACGTCATTCGTATTCATATTCCGCGTCTGGCCGAGCGACGTGAAGATATTCCTCGTCTGGCCAACTACTTCCTGCAGCGTGCGGGGAATGAGCTGGGTGTGGAGCCCAAGGTGCTGCACAAGGACACGGAAAAATACCTGGCCGCCCAGGGCTGGCCGGGTAACGTACGGCAACTGGAAAACACCTGTCGCTGGCTGACGGTAATGGCCTCCGGCCGAGAAGTACTGGTGGATGATTTACCCCCGGAACTGAAAGAAGCCGGTGCCGCCAAGGGCGCCGATGTGACCGGCGACTGGCTCAAGTCCCTGCGCAACTGGGCCGATCGGGCCTTGTCACAGGGTGAGCGCAGCATCCTCGAACAGGCCGTTCCGGGTTTCGAGCGCACCATGATCGACGTGGCCCTGCAGCACACCGGCGGCCGCAAACGCGATGCCGCTGCTCTGCTGGGCTGGGGGCGCAACACCCTCACCCGCAAGATCAAGGAGCTGGATATGGAAGGCCAGTTGAGTGGTGGGGAGGAGGATTGAAAGGCAATTGATAATTGAGAATGGATAATTGATAACTCGCGAGAAAGGATATCAAAGCCTGAAACGCAAGAGGCCGCGACTATGGTTTAGTCGCGGCCTCTTGCGTTCAAAGATAGCAAAACGCCAACCCGCGTCGTTATCAATTATCCATTCTCAATTATCAATTCACTCGCGAAGTCCATCCGCCATCAACCGCTCAATTTTCCATCCCCCGTCTTCGTGCCAGTCGCTCACCACCCGATAGCTGTCGGCGTTGTCGGGCATGACGTTCTGTCCGCCCCAGGCGAAGGCGGTGAAGGTGACGCGGGCGTGGCGCTGGGTAACCGGATCCAAATCAATGTTGATCTGGGTGATTGCCAGTTGGCGTTTCGGGTAGCGCAGGAAGGTTCCCATCAGCAGGCGGCGTACCTCGTTCCGTTGCAGGGTGTGGCTGCCACGCTGAATCTCTGCCGGGTCGGTGAGTGCGTCCATCACCGACCCGGTATCGCCAGCCTCGATAGCCGCCTCAAGATTCTCCAGGGCGTCCAGGATGGCCTGCTCCGGTGGGGTTTTGCTGCAGCCTGCCAGCAACAGTTGCAGGGTAATCACCAGCAGGTATTCTGAGGTCTTTCTGCAGATAAGTGCAGCTCTCATGGCGTTATTTCCCTTGCCGGACAGTTATCGGCAGTCTCTGGTATCAGTGGGTCAGGGGCACCAGCTTTACGTGGAAGAAAGCGGTAATCCGGACGGCGTGCCAGTGGTCGTGCTGCATGGTGGCCCCGGTGGCGGTTGTTCGCCGTTCATGCGCCGTTTTTTTGATCCCCGGCGGTTCCGCATTATTCTCTTCGATCAGCGAGGTAGCGGTCAAAGCCGCCCCTTCGCTTCCATTCAGGACAATACCACCGCGCATCTGGTTGCCGACCTTGAGTGCCTGCGAAAAGCCATGAGGGTAGAGCGGTGGCGGCTGTTCGGTGGATCCTGGGGGGTCTCCCTGGCCCTGGCCTATCTGGCAGCGTACCCGCAGCGAGTCGCCGGCATGGTGTTGCGGGGCATATTTCTCTGTCGGCAGCAGGATCGGGACTGGCTCTATGCACCCGGTGGGGCGGCTCGATTATTTCCTGAACAGTGGGCGTTATTTCAGCAACAGGCGCCGCCTGGTGAAGGTGATCTGCTGCAGCGTTACCATAATGGTTTGCAGGGAGAGCGTGCTCGCTACCATGCCCGTAACTGGTGTAACTGGGAGTCAGCCCTGGCATTAACGTCGGTATTGCCGCCCGGCGAAGCCAGTGATGACGAGTTGTGCATGGCCATGCAGGAAACCCATTATTTTCTCAACGACGCTTTCCTGTCCTCGCCGTTGCTGGAGGCCTGTGCGGGCATGACCCTACCTGTGGAAATTGTTCACGGCACCCGGGACTTTGTCTGCCCGGCGGATCAGGCACTCGCCCTGCATCAGGTATTGCCCGGCAGCCGGCTGCACTGGGTGGAGGGTGGCAGCCATTCATCCTCCGACCCACTGATTGCCAAGGCGTTGGTGAATGCGATGAAGCGACTGGAAAAGAGGATTGACGATTGAAAGTGTTGTTGCAGCGTGTCAGCGAGGCCTCGGTGACGGTATCCGGCGACTGTGTCGGTCGCATTGGCAAAGGCCTGCTTTTGCTGGTCGGGATCGAGGTCGGTGACGATGAGGCGACGGTGGCGCGAATGGCGGAAAGGACAGTGGGTTACCGGGTGTTCGCCGACAGCGATGACAAGATGAACCTGGATGTGCGTGATATTGATGGAGAAATTCTTGCCATATCCCAATTCACCTTGGCGGCGGATACCCGAAAGGGCCGTCGGCCCAGTTTCAGCAAGGCGGCCCCGCCGGTGCATGGAAAACAGCTATATGAATGCTACTTGCGGGAACTTGAGAGGCAGAATATTCCGGTGAGAAGCGGCGTGTTTGGTGCGGATATGCAGGTACAGCTGGTCAATGATGGGCCCGTCACATTTCTTCTTGGTGCGTGACAGCGGTTTTGCAATTGTATTGCAAAGGTTCTCGCCTTGTTTATGATGAAGTCAGTTGCCTGATTGCGGGTGACGGGGAGAGCACTGAGCAGCATCGCTGCAACAGGGTTGCCAAGTACAGCCTGGTGCTGTGAAGTATCCCCAGGGACGATATATAAAAACTTGGAGGTATCTCAGAATGAAAAAGACGCTTATTGCTGCCACTCTGCTCGGCGCTTCAACTTCTGCCATGGCTGTAGCACCGGGTGGTCCCGGCTGTGGCTGGGGTAACATGCTGTTCGAAGGCAATTCCGGTCTGCCCATGCACCTGCTGGCGACCATCGTGAACGGCACCTCCGGCAACGCCACTTTCGGTATGACCACCGGCACCAACGGCTGTGATACCAACGGCTCCCTGACCTACAGTGGCCAGAGCCTGCTCGGCATGACCGGTGTCATGGAAGAAGTGGCTCAGGATATGGCAACCGGTGAAGGCGAAGCCCTGACTGCACTGTCCGTATCCATGGGTATCGAAGCAGGTGATCGTGCCCGTTTCAACGCTGCCATGCATGAAAACTTCGCTGTTATCTTCCCGCACCAGGATGTAACCGCCGAAGAAGTAATGGCCAGCATCACCGAGGTAATGAAGCAGGACGAGAGCCTGTCCAAGTACCTGGCGTAAACGGTTAGCCGCGTTTACTGACGAGCCCCGCCCAACGGCGGGGCTTTGCTTGTCTGATCTGGAACTGCAGATGCAGGTCTGAACTTTTCCCGCCCGAATCACGGATAATACCGGATGCGCACTGGACTGCTTTGTGTGCTGCTGTGCTGGATTGCCCCGGCGTTGGCCGCGAACTTCCCCCTCTCCCTGGTCGATCTTGCCGCTTCGTCACGATGGCAGGCACTCATGCATGTGAATCCCGGCGCCACCCTGCGCGACCGGGGGCGCAGTTATATCGACGACGATAATTATTTTCTGGCGGATAATGGCAAGGATGATGTGCTTGCCGAGTTGCGAGCAACGGTGGCTGCGCTTGAGCCGGCGCAAGCCCCGGAGCGCTGCCGCTTCCCGGCCCGATATCGTTTCCTGGCCGAGCATTTAAACTGGCAGGAGGATGCACCGTTTGCCCATTGCGAAGAGTACTCCGAATGGCGCTCTGCGGTGCAGGCCAGCCGGGCAGTACTGGTTTTTCCTGCGGCGTATCTGAACAGCCCGTCGTCCATGTTTGGACATACCTTGCTGCGCCTGGATCAGGGTGAAGACAGTGCGGTGTGGTTGTCCTGGGCGGTGAATTTCGGGGCAGTGTCCAGTGAGGCCGATAATTCCCTGTTTTATATCTATCGTGGGTTGGCTGGCGGCTATCCTGGCCGTTTTGCCCTGGTGCCCTATGTGCAAAAAATTCAGGAATATTCCCACATGGAAAATCGCGACATGTGGGAGTACACCCTGGACCTGGATCAGCAGGAAATTGACTGGTTGATCGAGCATCTGTGGGAACTGAAAGACATCAATTTCGATTACTACTTTTTTGACGAAAACTGCTCCTTCCGTCTGCTGGAGCTGGTGGAGGTGGCACGCCCGGATTCGCAACTTCTCACGGAACTGCGGTTTGCCGAAGTGCCGGTGAATACGGTCCGCGCCCTGGATGATCGAGATCTGATTCGCGAGCGTCACTACCGGCCCTCCAAGGCTGTAGAGCTGGATAACCTGCGCCGCCAGATGACAGCACGCCAGCAGCAGCTGGCCCGCGATCTTGCAGATGATCCCGGCCTGCTGGAATCGAAAGAGTTTCAGCGGGCCGGGGTGCAGCAGCAGGCGCTGATGGTGACCACCGCCTACCGCTATCTGCGGCTGGTCAATCGCAAAGGGGCCAGGGACCCGGAAGCAGCCAAGGATTCCTTTACGTTACTGACGGAGATGAACCGGCTGCCGAAAGTGGATGTGCCGGAAACCGTGGACCCCGAGCCGCCGGAGTCCGGCCATGGTACCCAGATGCTGGCCCTGGCCGGTGGCCAGCGTGAGGCGAATCAGGATTTTGGCGAGCTGAGCTATCGCCTGACGTACCACAACCTGCTGGATAACGGTTACGGATTCCTGCGCGGGGCCCAGATTGAAGGGCTGGGATTGACAATGCGTAGCACGGAATCCGGCGATCCCAGGCTGGAGGAGCTGGATGTGGTGAGCATTCGCTCGCTGTCCCCCCGCAATCGCTTCAGCAAGCCGTTGAGCTGGTATGTGGAGGGTGGCCTGGAGAGGGCCTGGGCGGGTCGCCGCAGGCTGGTCCGCTATGTTCAGGGCGGTGCGGGTGGCAGCTGGGCCATGGGCAACTGGCAGCCCTACCTGTTAACCAGTCTGCGAATGGAAAATAATAGCGACTTCGATACCTTCCTCACCCCCGGGGCCGGGCTGGATGCCGGCCTGCTCTACCAGCGTGGGCGCTGGCAGTGGCAACTGGGTAGTGTGGGGCATTACTTCACCAACGATACCTATCGACATACCTCCGAGCTTGCCGTGCATTGGGCCTTTGCCCGACAGCATGGGCTGCGGGCATCGCTGAGCCGGGAAGGCTGGCGCGGGGATGGCGATAACGAGTTCAAACTGCAATGGCGATGGTACTTCGACTGATCCTGCTGACCGGGCTGGCCACGGCGCTGGCCGGCTGCAGCAAACTGTTCTTCTATCCCATGGAGCCCTGGGTACAAAACCCGGAAAACCAGGGGCTCAGCTACGAGGATGTGGTGTTGATCCATCCGCGCGGACTGCGCCTGCATGGCTGGTGGCTGCCGGCAGCCGGTAATGGTCATGTACGCGGCACTGTGTATTTTCTCCACGGTAATGCCCAGAACATCAGCACCCATCTGGCCAGTGTGCAATGGCTGCCAGAGCAGGGGTATAACGTCTTTCTCCTTGATTACCGTGGGTATGGTTTGTCAGAGGGTAAGCCGACACTACCGGCAGTGTTCGACGATGTGCAACTGGGGCTGGACTGGTTGCGCAATGCCAAGGGAGCCGAAGGCCCGCTGACGGTGTTTGGACAGAGTCTGGGTGGCGCCATGGCAACGACGGTGCTGGGCGATACCGAGAATCAGGGCGCGGCAGACTGCGTGGTGCTGGAGGCGGCCTTTGCCAGTTATCGCGGTATTACCAGCGACGTAATGAAAGGCAGCTGGCTGTTGTGGCCGCTGCGCTGGCTTGTGGTGCCGACTATGCCTGCCACAGACCTGGATCCTGAGTCCCGAATTGCCGGGGTGGCGCCGACCCCCCTGCTGGTCATGCACAGCGAAGACGATCCAATTATTCCCTATGACCACGGCAAGCGGTTGTTTGCCGCCGCGGGCGAGCCGAAAACGTTTCAGCGCTTGCGCGGTGGACATATCGAAAGCACCCGGGATCCTGCTGTACAGCAGCGGATTGTGAACTTCCTGCAGAGCAATGGCTGTGCCGCACCGTCACCAACGCCACCGGCCCATGATGACGGCATGGATGGCATGGCTCCGTTACCGTTGCCGCCTGCGCCAACCGGGAATAATGGCTACCGTTTTTGATTAACACAGAATGCCGCATGCCCGACGCTGCAGAGAGCTGGAAAAACGTGTGGGAAGCGATGCTTGGCGAAGAGAGTCGCCCCGGCGGTTATTCACGATGCAAGCCAAGCATCGCTTCCCACAAAAGAATGGAGCGCCCGACCTGTGTCAGGCGTCAGGAGATTCCTGCTGCTTCTGCTTTTCCCGACGAATCAGCCGTGCGGCCAGCAGACCAACCTCGAACAGGAACCACATGGGTAGCGCCAGCAGGGTCTGGCTGATGATGTCGGGGGGAGTCAGCAGCATGCCCACCACAAAACACCCCACCACCACATAGGCGCGGGCGGCGGCCAGTTTTTCCACTGTCGTTGCCCCGGTGCTCACCAGCAGCACGATGGCGATGGGTAATTCAAAGGCCAGCCCGAATGCCAGGAACAGGGCCAGGACAAAATCCAGATAGCTGCTGATGTCCGTGGTCACCGCCACCCCTTCCGGGGCGATAGCAGTAAAGAACTGGAACATCAGCGGAAACACCACGAAATAGGCGAAGGCAGCGCCGGCGTAGAACAGCAGTACGCTGCTGCCCAGCAGGGGCACTGCCAGGCGCTTTTCATGCCGGTACAGGCCGGGAGCCACAAAAGCCCAGGCCTGATGAAGAATAAAGGGCATGGCCACGAAGATGCTCAGGTACAGGGTCAGTTTGAAGGGCGCCAGGAACGGGGAGGCGACGCCGGTGGCGATCATGCTGGTGCCTTCCGGCATGGCCTGCATCAGCGGCTTGGCCACCAGGGTGTACAGCTCCCGGGAAAAGTAGAACAGCCCCAGAAACACCACGAAAATCGCGGCCATGGCCTTGAGTAGCCGATTACGAAGCTCCAGCAGATGAGCGATCAATGGCTGGCCGGAATCGTTGCTGGCATCATTCATGGCGCGGGGGTTCCTGGGGATTTTCGCGGTCGTCGCCAGGGTCGGCCTGTTTGTCCCTGGGGCTGCGTGCCTTGGCGATCTGCTCCGGGCTGAGCAGACTTTCCCTGGCTTCGCGGATACTGTCTTCGTCCAGGCCCATTTGCCGCATCTGCTTTTCCATGCGCTCGCGCATGTCCTGGGTTACCGCTTCGCGTTCCAGTTCGTTTTTCAGATGATTGAAGGTGGAGCGGGCACGACCGACCCATTGACCCAGGGTCCGGGCCACCGTGGGCAGGCGTTCCGGGCCGAGTACTACCAGGCCGATGATGAAAATCAGGGTCAGTTCGGCGAAGCCGATATCGAACATGGAAACCTCTTAACGGGGCCAGGGAAAGGCGGAGCCAGATCAGGCCTGGTCTTTTTCCTTGTCCTTCTCGGTTTTCTGCCCGCTGGTGTCCTTGTCGTCATCGGCAAGACGCTTCTGGTCCTGCTCTTCCTCGCCGTCTTTCATGGCGTTCTTGAAGCCTTTGACCGCGCCACCCAGGTCGCCGCCCATGTTGCGCAGTTTCTTGGTGCCGAACAACAGGACCACGATGGCCAGAAGGATCAGTAACTGCCAAATGCTGATGCCGGAAAACATGCTGTTTCTCTCCGATAGATAGGGCGCTGATAGTCAGGGCGTGTCAGTGCTTGCTGCCGCGCGCCGCTTTTTCGTCATGGCCGGACAGGCCGAAGCGACGCTCCAGTTCTGCCAGCACCTTGTCCGGGTGTTCTCCCAGTTTGGCCAACATGACCAGACTATGGAACCACAAATCCGCGGTTTCGCTGATCAGGGCGTCGGTTTTGCCGCTGACCTCCGCGTCGCGGGCCGCGAGAATGGTTTCCACCGCTTCCTCGCCCACTTTCTCCAGGATCTTGTTCAGCCCCTTGGCGTACAGGCTGGCCACGTAGGAGCTGTCCGGGTCGGCGCCCTTGCGGGACTCAAGCACCTGGTGGAGCTGGCTGAGTATATCTGACATAGCGTTTGCACTTTCTTTATGGTTGGCGCCTGCGGCGAGCGCCGACGGATTATCCGATGTGCCGCGGTGCGGTGCCACAGTCTAGCGCCGCCAGCTCCAGCTCACCAGCAGCACAGCGACAGCGGCCAGCGGCCAGCTGACATGGGGTGTTGCCAGCCAGATGGCAGTACCGGCGCAGCCCAGCCCCGCCAGGCCGGCAAACAGCTTGTGACGGTGGCGAAGCAAGGCCTGTTCGAAGCGGGCTTCCAGTCGATCCTGCTGGTAGGGCAGTTCGCGCAGGCTTTCCAGGCCGTCGCGCAGCAAATCGGGCATCTCCGGTAGCTGGGCGGTCCATTCCGGCATGCGATTCTGCAGCTTTTTCAGTGTGGCGCTGGGGCCGTATTCCGCCAGCATCCAGGCTTCCAGCAGAGGCCGGCCGGTGCTCCAGATATCCAGTTGCGGGTAGATGCTGCGCCCCAGGCCTTCGATATGTACCAGTGTCTTCATCAGCAGGATGTATTGCACCGGCATTTCGATCTGGTAGTGCCGCGCCATATCGAACAGCTTCATCACCAGCGGCGCGAATTCCAGCTGGTCCAGTTGGGCGGACCGCACCGGCTCGACAATGTCGATGACGGCCCGTTCAAAACGGGGACGGTCGATGGGGGCGGTATTCCAGCCGGCGCGAATCACCGCATCCACCAGGGCGCTGTAATCCTCGCGCATCACGGCCAGCACCATGCGGCCCAGCACGTTCAGGTCTTCCTTCGACAGCCGCCCGGCGATGGCTGCATCCACGGCCATGTATTGCGGGGATTCCGGGTGTTCCGGGTTGACGAAGATGTTGCCCGGGTGCATGTCCGCGTGGAAAAAATTGAAACGGAATACCTGGGAAAAGAAGATCTCCACGCCCCGTTCTGCCAGCACCTTGGGATCAATGCCGGCGGCCTTGATGCGCTCGATATCATTCACCGGGATGCCATGGATGCGATCCATGATGATCACGGTGGGGCTGGACAGCTCCAGATGAATGGCCGGGATATGCAGCAGCGGGCTGAACAGGAAATGCCGGCGCATGGTTTCGCTGTTGCGCGCTTCGGCGGCCAGGTCCAGTTCGCCAAGGATGATGTCCCGGTAGTCCTGTACCACCCGGGCCGGGCGGAAGTAACGGGCATCGCGCCACAGTCGTTCCAGCCAGCGGGCGCCGAAGGCCATGACTTTCAGGTCCCGTTGCACCACCGGAAGAATGGTAGGGCGCAGCACCTTGGCCACTACCTGCTGGCCGTTATGCAGGGTGGCGGCATGGACCTGGGCCACGGAGGCCGCGGCCATGGGCGTGCTGTCAAAGTCGCGGAAGA
>NZ_JABURH010000180.1:0-11414 GCF_014762765.1 Alcanivorax sp. | reverse complement strand
GGCAACAGAAAGGACATCACCAGCAGCAGGTTGCGCAGCGGATGGGCGGGGAGCAGGGCGATCAGGCGATAGCGGCACACCACATGGATGACCACCAGAATGCGGGTAACGGGCAGCATCAGTCGGTGGTGCTCCCGTTGCTGTTCACCCCGGCCCTTGCCGCGCGAAGACGCTGGATGCGGGCGTCCAGTCGATCCACGTCCATACGCAGTTCGTCCACATCCTGACCGAATTCGTAGACATCCCGACGGCCCGGGGTCAGGCCGGATTCGTTGCCCACGTAGTCGGCCAGTTGCTCGGTCAGTCGCCCGGCGGCCTGGCGGGCCCAGCCGAACAGGCGACGGGCACTGTAGTCCAGTTGCTGGGCCAGTTCCGAGCCGGTCACCGGCTCAAGGATGGCGCCCCAATCAATTTGCAGTTCGCGGGCCAGTTGCTGCATTTCCTGCAACAGTTCCCGGTTGCCGCGAATGTCTACCGGGCCGCCAATGACGCCGGGGCGGGTATTCCAGTTCAGCAGCAAGGCTGCCAGGTCCATGGGATTGCCCTTTACTGTGACATCCGCGTTGGCATCGCTGCGGTGATACAACTCCACCCCGTCTTCCACGATCAGCGCATAGATGGCCAGCGGCGGCAGGGTCACTTCGATGGCCAGCAGGCGGCCGGCATGCAGCGCCAGTCGGTCAGCACTGGCCGGATCAGAGCGCAGGGCGGTGTTGATGGCTCTTTCCACCGTGGCCAGGGCCGTGGTGGAAAGCAGGCCGGGGGAGCGGGACTGGTCTTTCAGACTCAAAATTTGAACCCTCTGTGCAGTGCCACGATGCCGCCCAGCATGTTGAAGTATTCGGTGCGGGCAAACCCGGCCTGATCCATCATGCCCTGCAGGGTGTCCTGGTCCGGGTGCATGCGGATGGATTCGGCCAGGTACTGATAGCTGTCCGCGTCGTTGACGATCAGCTTGCCCAGCTTGGGCCACACACCGAAAGAATACAGCTCATAGGCCTTGGCCAGGGGCTTGTGCACCGGGGTGGAAAACTCCAGCACCAGCAGCCGGCCGCCGGGTTTCAATACCCGCAGCATGGAGCGCAGGGCGGCATCCTTGTCGGTGATATTGCGCAGGCCAAAGGCAATGGTGATGCAGTGGAAGCTGTTGTCCTCGAAAGGCAGACATTCGCCGTTTACCTGGGTGACCTGGGTGTTATGGCTGCAACCCGCATCGAACAGGCGGTCGCGACCCACTGCCAGCATGGCGTCATTGATGTCCGCCAGCACCACCTGGCCGGTCTCCCCGACAAGGCGGGAAAACTTGATGGCCAGGTCGCCGGTGCCACCGGCCAAGTCCAGTACCTTGTGTCCCGGTCGTACCCCGGCCAGCTCGATGGTCATGCGCTTGAGCAGGCGGTGGCTGCCCATGGAAATCAGGTCGTTCATGACATCGTATTTGCCCGCCACGGAGCGGAATACGCCGGCCACTTTCTGCTGCTTTTCCTGCCACGGTACCTGCTGGTAACCGAAGTGGGTGACCTTGGTTTCGTCGTTCATGTCAGTCCTCGAAGGGGGCCGGGTGATGGTCGAAGACCTTCTGCATGATGGTCTCTTCCCGTGCGGCCAGCTGCTCCAGCAGCAGGCCCACGCTGGGCACCGGTTTCATCACCCGGAAGCTGCGATCCATGAAATCATACAGGTTCGCAAAGCCTGCCGCATGGGCCGGTTTGCGGACCATGCGAAAGGTGGTCTGTATCATCCGCGAGCGGATATAGCGGTCCAGGCGATGACCCAGTTCGGCCACCAATTGTAGCTGGCGCTGACGGGCATCGAGGTGGTGGTCTTGCCGAAAGCCCTTGAGGTAGGTCAGCTCGGTGAGTGGTTGATCCAGCTCGCTGCCCAGTGAGTCGGCGATCTGCTCATCCAGCTCCTGGGTGAGGATCGCGGCCTCCAGCGCACTGGCCGAGGTGGCCATGACTTTGTCCGGCAGCAGTTTCATGGCCTTGGGCAGGGCGCGCCGGATTTCCCGGGCCACCGGTAGCAGCTCCCGACCACCGTAGACTTCGTCGAGTAGAAAGCGGATCCCCGCCGCCGTGGCCGGGTCGTCCAGAAGATGGCGGTGGGTATGGCTGAGGCGCTGGCTCTGCCAGTCCTGCAAGCGCCGCAGGCGGCTCAGGAATACGGTGTCGTCGCCATGCTGGCGCAGGGCAAAGAAACGGTTGAGATAGTGTTGAAGCTGTTCGCCGGCGGTCATGGTTTTTCCTCCGGCGGGGATCATAGCAGGAAAAACAGAGGCAAGTTTCAAGTTGCAAGTTTCAACGCGGGAGAGGTACTTGTGGTTGAAAGTGCACAGGCCGCGAGCCGGGCCCATCGAGCGCGGGCAGGACCTTAAAGCTGGCACAGTCTTGCCTCGCGCTTTGCAACTTGTAACTTGATACTTGCAACTGGTCAGAGGATATAGCGGCTCAGGTCCTCGTCATCGGCCAGTTCACCCAGATAGCGATCCACCGCTTCCGCATCCAGCACCAGGGGCTTGTCGTGGTACTGGGTGGCCAGGGAGTCGGCATCGTAGCTGATCTCTTCCAGCAGTTTCTCCAGTACCGTGTGCAGGCGGCGGGCACCGATGTTTTCGGTGCGTTCGTTGACCTGCCAGGCCACTTCAGCAATGCGCCGGATGCAGTCGTCAGTAATCTCCAGGTTGAGTCCTTCGGTATCCAGCAGGGCCTTGTACTGCTCAGTGAGGGAGCATCGGGGTTCGGTGAGAATGCGCTGGAAGTCATCCGGGGTCAGGGCGCTCAGTTCCACGCGGATGGGCAGACGGCCCTGCAGCTCCGGGATCAGATCGCTGGGCTTGGCCAGATGGAAGGCACCGGATGCGATGAAGAGGATGTGGTCAGTCTTGACCATGCCGTACTTGGTGGACACGGTGCAGCCTTCGATCAGCGGCAGCAGGTCTCGCTGTACCCCTTCCCGGGACACATCAGTGCCGCCGCTTTCCCCACGCTTGGCTACCTTGTCGATTTCATCCAGGAAGACGATGCCGTTGTTTTCCACTGCATCGATGGCCTGCACCTTGAGTTCGTCCTCATTGACGAAGCGCGCGGCTTCCTCGTCCCGGATCAGCCGGTAGGCTTCGCGGACACGCAGCTTCTGGCTGCGCTTGCGGCCGCCCCCGCCCATTTTCGAGAACATCTGTTGCAGCTGGCTGGTCATTTCTTCCATGCCGGGAGGGGCCATGATTTCCACCCCGGCCGGATTGCTGGACACCTCGATCTCGATTTCCTTGTCGTCCAGCTCGCCCTCGCGCAGCTTCTTGCGGAAGATCTGGCGGGTGCTGTTGTCCGTCTTGCTCTCTTCTTCGCCGCGTGCCGCGGGCAGCAGGGCGTCGAGGATGCGTTCTTCGGCGGCATCATCCGCCTGGCTGCCCACGCGGGCGATGGCTTTCTCGCGCAGCATCTTGATGGCCATTTCCACCAAGTCGCGGATGATGGATTCCACATCGCGGCCCACATAGCCCACTTCGGTGAACTTGGTGGCTTCGATCTTGATGAAGGGAGCGTCGGCCAGCTTGGCCAGGCGGCGGGCAATTTCGGTCTTGCCCACGCCGGTGGGGCCGATCATGAGGATGTTCTTGGGCGCCACTTCGGCACGCATTTCTGCCGGCAACTGCATGCGCCGCCAGCGATTGCGCAGGGCCAGGGCAACGGATTTTTTCGCCGGCTCCTGGCCGACAATGTGCTTGTTCAGTTCATGAACAATTTCGCGCGGGGTCAGGTTTGGCATCGGATTACCAGCTCAATTCTTCAATGGTTTGCTGTTGATTGGTGTAGACGCAGATATCGCCGGCGATGGTCAGGCTCTTTTCGACAATATCCCCGGCCTTCAGCTCGGTGTTGTGCAGCAGGGCGGTGGCAGCTGCCTGGGCAAAGGGGCCGCCGGAGCCAATGGCGATCAGGTCATTTTCCGGCTCGATGACATCGCCATTGCCGGTGATGATCAGTGAGGCTTCCTTGTCGGCCACAGCCAGCAGGGCCTCCAGGCGACGCAGGGCGCGGTCGGTGCGCCAGTCCTTGGCCAGCTCCACAGCGGCACGAACCAGATGGCCCTGGTGTTTTTCCAGCTGCGCTTCAAAGCGCTCAAACAGGGTAAAGGCGTCGGCGGTACCGCCGGCAAACCCGGCAATGACCTTGCCGTGGTAGAGCCGGCGCACCTTGCGGGCATTGCCTTTCATGACGGTGTTGCCCAGTGACACCTGGCCGTCACCGCCAATCACAACGCTATTGCCGCGGCGTACGGATACGATCGTGGTCACATTCAGCTCCTTTCACAGTGATTCTGCAGATGTGGGGCTGGTGGTGGGGGATTCAAGGGGAATTGAAGGCAATTAACAGTTAATCGTTTCGCGGCTGGCTGCAGGTGGAGCCGAGCGCAGGGTGGCCGCGCGCAGTCGTCGGGTGAAGGCGGGATCTGAAGGGCGGAAATGGGCGTGCGCCCATCTCCGCTGTGTGCCTGCACCTATTTTTTCATTTTGATCGGCAGGGTCTCGATACCATTGCCGGCAAGTTGGTCCTGGGCCCGGTGCATGGCGTTGAGGTTGTCGTAGGGGCCGATCATGACCCGGTGCCAGCTGTCGCCGCTTTCCAGATCCACGGACTGGATGGCGGCGTCGAACCCCTTGAGGATCAACTCCGCCCGGCGGCGGTCGGCATCTTCGTTGCGGCGGAAGCTGCCTGCCTGTAGCAGATAGCGCTCATCGCTGGAGCGAGTGCCGGCGTCAGGCTTGCGTTCGCTGGCGGGTTTGTCCTGGGCGGTGTCGCGGCTCTTGCGGGTGCCGGAGTCGCCTTCATTCTGCGGCACGATCACTTCCATTTTCGGCAGTACCGCATAGAAGTCGAATTGCGGGGACTCGTCGCTGCTGTCCTTTTTCGGGGCTGGCTTGGCCGGTTTGGCAGGTTGCTCCGGTTTCTGTGCCACCTTGCCGTTGCCGCCTTGCTCCATCTGGGTCTTGCCCAGGTGAAACAGGAAGGCCACGAACAGACCGACCATCAGACCCGTGAACAGCCACACCCAGCCCGGGACCTGGCGTTGGGTCTTCTTGCGTACCGGGCCGCGGCTGGCCCCTCGTTTGTTGGTGTTCTTTGCCATGGGGTGTCCTGTGGTTCTCGGCTACATCCGTTCGAGCGGGCTCAGGCCCAGCAGCTCCATGCCCTGTTTCAGGGTGCGGGCTGTGAGGGCGGCCAGTTTCAGGCGGCTCTGCTTCAGGGCCTCATTGTCGCCGGAGAGGATCGGGCAATGCTCGTAAAATGTGGAAAACAGACCGGCCACGTCATACAGATAGGTGCACAGCAGGTGGGGCAGACCCTTTTCGGCCACGCTTTCCAGCACTTCCCCGAATTGCACCAGACGGGCGGCCAGGGCCTGTTCCGCCTCTTCCTGAAGCAGGAAGTCGCCGTTGACGTCGCCCATGTCCAGGCCCGCCTTGCGGAATACGCTGGCCACCCGGGTGTAGGCATAGAGCAGATAGGGGGCGGTGTTGCCTTCGAAACTGAGCATCTGCTCGAAATTGAAAATGTAGTCGCTGCTGCGGTTCTTGGACAGATCCGCGTATTTCACCGCGCCAATGCCAACGGCATGGGCAATGGTGCGCAGGGCCTGGTCGTCCAGTTCCGGGTTCTTGTCGCGGACCAGGGTGTAGGCCCGCTGTTCGGCTTCATCAAGCAGGTCGATCAGTTTGACGGTGCCGCCGTCGCGGGTCTTGAACGGGCGACCGTCCGGGCCGTTCATGGTGCCGAAGCCCATGTGTTCCAGCTCGGTGTTTTCCGGGACAAAGCCGGCCCGTTTGGCCAGGCTGAACATCTGCTGGAAATGCAGGGCCTGGCGCTGGTCCACGAAGTAGAGCATGCGATCGGCATGCAGGGTGCCGGCCCGGTAGCGCAGGGCAGCCAGGTCGGTGGTGGCGTAGAGATAACCGCCGTCGGCTTTTTTCACGATCACCGGGAGCGGGGCGCCTTCCTTGTTCTTGAATTCGTCCATGAACACGCACTGGGCACCCTGGTCTTCGCTGAGCAGGCCTTTGGCGTCCAGGTCACTGACCACCTGGGCCAGGTCATCGTTGTAGGCGCTCTCGCCGCGCACGTCCGCCGGGGTGAGGCTGACGCCCAGGCGGTCATAGACGGCCTGGCAGTGGCTCAGGGACACGCTGTTGAATTCCCGCCACAGGGCCAGGCAGTCTTCGTCGCCAGCCTGCAGTTTTACCACCAGGCTGCGGGCTCGGGTGGCAAAGGCGTCGGATTCGTCAAAACGTTGCTTGGCGGCGCGGTAGAAGCCTTCCAGATCGCCCAGCTCACGGGACAGCTCGGTGTCGCTTTCTTCGCTTTTCTGTTCTTCCAGGTAGGCCAGCAGCATGCCGAACTGGGTGCCCCAGTCGCCCACATGGTTCTGGCGAACCACCTTGTGGCCAAGGAATTCCAGGGTGCGCACCACGGCATCGCCGATGATGGAGGAGCGCAGGTGCCCCACGTGCATTTCCTTGGCCAGGTTGGGGGAGGAATAGTCCACCACCACGGTCTGTGCCTGCGCCGGACGGGCTACGCCCAGATGCTCGTCGGCCAGGGCCTGATCCAGCAGGCCGGTAAGCCAGTCATCGGCCTGGAAGAAGTTGATGAAGCCGGGTCCGGCGATTTCCACCTTGGCCACGGCGTTGTCGGCAGGCAGGGCCGCGATCAGTTTTTCCGCCAGATCGCGAGGCTTCATGCCGGCGGGTTTTGCCAGCATCAGGGCGATATTGGTGGCGAAGTCGCCGTGGCTCTTGTCCTTGGTACGGTCTATCTGCGCGGGGCGTTTGGCCTCGGCGGGCAGAGTCCCTTCGGCTATCAGGGTGTCCAGGGCGTTGTCGATCAGGGTTATCAGGCGTTCTTTCATGACATTCTTTGGTGGAGGGCATCGGGGCCGTTCAGGTGGGCGGCGATTGTACGGGAAAAGGCCCGCTGGCGCATGCGCCGGGCGTCAGGTCCGGCGCCGTCTTACAGCATATCGATCGGATCCACATCCAGATGCCAGCGACACTGACGGGCGGCGGGCAGGGTGCGGGCCTGTTCCAGTAACAAGCTGATGGCTTGGTGTAGAGGGGGGCGATTGGCGCATTGCAGCAGCATTTGGGTGCGATAGCGCCCGGCACGTCTTTCCATGGGGGCAGGGACGGGCCCCAATAGATAGACGTCCGGGGGCAGCGGAATAACAGCTAGCTGCTGCAGAAACTCCATGGCCTTGGCCATGCTCATGGCTTCGCAGCGGAACAGGGCCAGGTGGCCGAAGGGGGGCAGGCCTGCCATTTTTCGCTCCTCCAGCAAGGCGCTGGCCAGGGCCGGGTAATCGCCACTGGCGGCCAGTTGCAGGAGCGGGTGGTCCGGGTGGCGGGTTTGCAGCAGTACCCGACCCTGGCCTTCCCGGCCGCTGCGCCCGGCCACTTGCAGCAGCAACTGGGCGGCCTGCTCCGGGCCGCGAAAGTCGGCGCTGAGAAAACCGGCGTCCATGTCCAGAATCACCACCAGCGACAGCTTCGGGAAATGATGTCCCTTGGCCAGCATTTGGGTACCCACCATAACCACCGGGTTGCCTTGCTGGATGGTGGTCAGGTGAGCATCCAGGCTGCCTTTGCGGCGGGTGGCATCCCGGTCGATACGGATTACCGGAACCTGTATCGATTGCTCCAACAGTTCGGTGAGTTTTTCGGTGCCACTGCCGGCTTCATGGATGGCGCTGGAGCCGCAGTCCGGGCAGCGCGATGGTACCCGTTGCTGATAGTCGCAGTGGTGGCAACGCAGACTCCCTTCGCTGCGGTGCCAGGTCAGGAAGCTGTCGCAACGGCGGCATTCCGCCTGCCAGCCGCAATCCTGGCAGAGAATCATGGGGGCGTAGCCGCGGCGGTTAATAAAGACCAGGGCCTGGTTGCCCTGCTCTACGCAGTGCTTTATCGCCTGCAGGGACTGGGGTAGCAGTGGTTGGCCAGGGGCGGCCAGGGTGCCGTCGAGGATTTCGATGGGCGGACGGCCCTGGTCCGTGGCGCGATGGGAAAGTTTCAGCCACTGGAAGCGTTCATCCCTGGCCAGTTGCAGGGTTTCCAGCGCCGGGGTGGCACTGCCCAGCACCACGGGAATATCCAGTTGCTGGGCTCGCCAGGTGGCCAGGTCGCGGGCGTGAAAGCGAAAGCCGTCCTGCTGTTTCAGGGAGGCGTCGTGGGCTTCGTCGACGATGATCAGCCCCGGGGCGGCCAGCGGCGTAAAGATGGCGGAGCGGGTGCCGATGATGATGCGTGCCTTGCCGTCACGGGCGGCCAGCCAGTTGTCCAGACGTTCCCGGTCGGTGAGCCCGGAGTGCAGGGTGACCACCGGCACGGCGAAGCGCTGGCGGAAACGCTGTACGGTCTGGGGCGTCAGGCCGATTTCCGGAATCAGCACCAGTACCTGTTTGCCGGCGGCCAGATGCGCAGTCATGGCCTGCAGGTAGACTTCAGTCTTGCCGCTGCCGGTAACGCCGTCAAGGAGGAAGGGGGAGAAGCCCCGGGCCTCCTCTAAAGCGCGGATCGCCTTGCGTTGCTCCGCGTTGGCGGCCAGTGGCGCCTGGGCAAGAATGTCCCTGGGGGGCGCACTGTCCTCCTGCGTTACCTGTTCCGCCCAGCCCTTGTCACGCAGACTGGCCAGGGCGGCGGCGGGTACATCCAGGGCCGCCAGCATGGCGCTGCTCAGGCCTTTGGGGTGGTCGCGCAGGGTGTGCAGGGCCTGGCGCTGTCGCGGGGCGCGGCTGAGCTGGTCGTCACTGACATGCTGCCCGCGTTCGGTAATTTGCCAGCGTTTTTCCTGGCTGGCCTCGGCATCATTGCCCTGGCGCAGCAGGGCCGGCAGGGCATAACTGAGCACTTCGCCCAGTGGGTGGTGGTAGTAGCGGGCCGCCCGTTCGCATAGCCGGTAGAGTTCCTCCGGCAGGACCGGGCTGTCGTCCAGTACCCGCTGGATGGCTTTCAGTTTCGGGTGATCGCTGAGACCGTGGCCGTGAACCAGGCCCACCAGGGTGCGTCGACCGAAAGGGACCTGTACCCGTGAGCCACGCGCTGGCGGAGTGGTTCCCGGGTACAGATAGTCGAAGCAGCCCGGTAACGGCACCGGCAGGGCAATTTGCAGGGTTTTCTTGGCTGACACGGGATTTCCTGAAGCCTGAAGCGTCTGAGAAGCGCTCAGCGCTTGCGGATTGGGGCCAAGCTGTTATGATTCGCCTTCTTTTTCCCAGACGCAAGCCGTGTGGTGCCTGTCGTAGAGGCAGGTAGCGACACAGATTGGAGCTCAGCAATGAAACCAGAGATTCATCCCGAATACCAGGCAGCAACCTATACCTGTAGCTGCGGTAATGTTATCGAAAGCCGTTCCACCCGTGGTGGTGACATGGCTTTGGACGTTTGTTCTTCTTGCCATCCTTTCTATACTGGCAAGCAGAAGCAGGCCGACAGCGGTGGTCAGATCGACAAGTTCAAGCAGCGTTTCGGCATGATGCGCAGCAAGAAGGACTGAACGGCGTCTTCACCGCAGTTTATGTAGCCTTTGAAAAGCACCCTGCGGGGTGCTTTTTGCTTTGAGACCTTGCGTACACAGTGTTTAGCCTGACAGTTTAGCCCGACTTAGGGACCAGCGGAGACCAGCATGTCTGAGGATTTGAGAACGGCGGCCCTGGAATACCACGCCAAACCGCGGCCAGGGAAAATCAGCGTTGAGGTGACCAAGCCGGCGGCAACCAGCCGTGACCTGAGCCTGGCCTACAGTCCGGGCGTGGCGGAGCCGGTGCGTGAGATCGCCCGCGAGCCGGAGCTGGCCTACCGTTTTACTGCCAAGGGCAATCTGGTAGCTGTGATCAGTGATGGCACGGCCATTCTCGGTCTTGGCAACCTGGGTGCCCTGGCGTCCAAGCCGGTGATGGAAGGCAAGGGGATTCTGTTCAAGCTGTTTGCCGGTATCGATGTGTTTGATATCGAAGTGGACGCGGAAGACTCCCAGGCCTTTATCGACACGGTGGTGCGCATCCATCGCACCTTTGGCGGCATTAACCTGGAAGATATCCGGGCGCCGGAGTGTTTCGAGATTGAGCGCATCCTCAAAGAACAGTGCGATGTGCCGGTGTTCCACGATGATCAGCACGGTACCGCCATTGTGGTGGGTGCGGGTCTGATCAATGCGCTGGAAATTCAGAAAAAGCGTATCGAAGACATCAAGGTGGTCTGTGTGGGTGCCGGTGCCGCAGGCGTGGCATCGGTGCGGCTGCTGATCGAGATGGGCGCGCGCAAGGAAAATATCCTGGTGCTGGATCGCAAGGGCGTGATTCACAGTCGTCGCGATGATCTCAACCAGTATAAGGCGGCACTGGCCAACGACACTGACAAGCGCACTCTCAACGATGCGGTGGAAGATGCGGATGTGTTTATCGGTGTGTCCGGACCGGACATGCTGACACCGGAAATGGTCAAGAAGATGGCGCCCAAGCCGATCATCTTTGCGCTGGCCAACCCGGATCCGGAGATCCGTCCGGAGGTGGCCAAGGCGGCTCGCCCGGATGCGATTGTGGCTACCGGGCGTTCTGATTTCCCCAACCAGGTGAACAATGTGCTGTGTTTCCCGTACATGTTCCGGGGGGCGCTGGATGTGCGTTCCACCTCGATCACCGAGGAAATGAAGATCGCCGCAGTGCATGCCATTGCCGAGCTGGTGCGAGAGGCGCCGCCTCAGGAAGTGCTGGATGCCTATGGTGGGGAGCCGCTGACCTTCGGTGCCGACTACATTATTCCCAAGCCCAATGACCCGCGTCTTCTGGGGCGGGTGTCCTCCGCAGTCGCCCGTGCGGCAGTGGATTGTGGTGTGGCTCGCAAGGGATATCCTTCCCACTATCCATTGAACTCGCTGGATGAGATTTTTCCCGAGTTGTAGGAAAAGCAGTCAGCCATAAAAAAACCGCCGGAAGGCGGTTTTTTTATGGCTGGTCACAGGCGCCAGGCAATGCCCGGCGCTATTGCGGGCCGTTCAGAAAATTTGCTCGGGGGCACTGGTGCCACCACCCGGGCCGCGCTGGGGCTCCAGCTCGGGCACCTGATCCTCAATAAAGTATTCGCGGATGGCGTTGGGGTTATCCGGGCGTGCCAGCAGACCACTGTCCGGGTCGATGCGCACGGTGGCGATGCCGGAAGGCTGCTCCAGCTGCCGTTCAGGAACGCCTTCCAGGGCCGGGCCCATGTAGTCGATCCAGATTGGCAAGGCCGCCTTGCCGCCATATTCGCCCCAACCCAGATTGGCCGGGTTGTCGAAACCGACCCAGACGGTGGCGACCAGATCCGGAGAATAACCGGAGAACCAGGCGTCCACCTGGTCGTTGGTGGTGCCGGTCTTGCCGGCCAGGTC
>NZ_JABURH010000211.1:46559-50186 GCF_014762765.1 Alcanivorax sp. | reverse complement strand
TCAAACTGCTCCATCTGCCATTGCCCGAACGCCTGTTGCGCCTGTTCCAGCTGCTCGATCAGCCGCTGGCGTTTGCCCGGTTCGAATTTACGGCTGGCCAGGGACAGCAGGGTCTTGTGCAGGCGCTGGCGCTCCTTGCGGTCCATGTGATCGAGCCAGTGCTCGCCGGCCTCATTGACCACCAGCACGTCCCGGCCGGCGTGGTTGCGCTGGCTGACTTCGTAGCTGTGCACCAGGGCACGACCCAGGACCACATAGGCAAACTGGGGGTCTTTCAGGGGGCCGTAGACCGCTTCCCGGAAACCGCCACTGAGCGGCCCTAGTTTCAGGCGCGTGAGCTTGTCGCCGTAGTAGTAGCTGCCAGCGGCGCCGAGCAGGCCACCGATCAGCGCGCCGGTGCCCAGGGAATGCCCCAGGGTCACCGCATCCAGGCCCGCGCCGCCCACCGCACCGGCACCGAAACCGGCGGCGGCCAGCTGGGTCTTGCTGATGCCCCAAAGCTGGCGGGTGCGTTCGCTGAACAGGTCACCATCGTCCGGGGTGAGCAGGTCGCTCTCCTGCCGTTGCAGGCGGCGATGCTGATAAAGATCTTCCACCGACCGGCGCAGGCGCTGCTCCCGTTCGCGCTGCCAGTGATGCCAGCGCTGGCGCAATTTGGGCAGCAGCGGTTTGGCCGGTTCGTGCTCACCCAGGCGGGCACTTTCCTGATGGCCGAGCATGTCGATCAGGGCATCGGCGATATGTTCCAGGGCCTGGCTGTCGCGGCCAAATTTGAGGGCCTGCAGGTATTCCAGGGCCGCATCCAGGGGTTCGCGCCAGTCCGGCGCCAGTTGCCCGAAGCTGCGTAGCAGGTCCAGGTGCTTTTCGAAGGGGGCGCGCACCGCGTCAAAACGGCGCACGATCTGGAAATACTGGCCCAGGGCCGCTTCCCAGTCGGCACTGTGATCGTCGCTGCCAATCTGGTTGATCAGCGCCAGGCTGGGCCGGCCGGTCCAGCGCAGGATGTTCATTTCCGCTTCGTGTTCGCGGTTGTAGGGTACCGAGCCGTCCACCACATAGATGATCCCCGCGCCGTCCACGATGGGAGCCAGCAGCTGGCATTCATCGTGATAGCGCGGGTCATCCCCATGCTGGGTGACGAAGGCGGCCACGGTTTCCGGGCGATCGGAGGCGGACAGGCTGTGCCCCTGCAACCAGGCCAGCACCTTGCGGGGACGCTGGAACCCGGGAGTGTCGATCAGCTCGTAGAGGGTCGTGTCATCCACCTTCATGGGGTAACGGTGGCTGTCGCGGGTGGTGCCCGGCTCCATGGCGATGGCAATGGAGTCGTTCTGGGCCAGGGTGGCCACCACGCTGGACTTGCCCTTGTTGGGGTGGCCAACCACGGCAAAGCGGGGCAGTTGTTGGGCCGTTTCGTTCATGGTTGATCCTGTTCCCGGGGGGCGCACAGCAGCAGCTGGCTGTCACCCTGACGGTCCACAAAGCGTTGCCACTGGGCCAGCAGCCCGGCATCGGTAAGCGCGGCGCCCTGCTCATCCGCCAGTGGCACCAGGGCCAGCAGGGTGGCAGCGGACCAGTGATCGCGGGCATCGACAATGAAATCGCTGAGTTCCCCGGTGGGCGGCTCCCAGCCCCGGGTGACCAGGATCACCGGCTGATTGCGGGCGCCGGTCTGTTCCAGCACCCGGGCATCCTCTTCCAGGGAATTGTTGCCCCCGGCACGGCACTGCAGCGGCGCCGGATCGCGGCTGAGGCGGGGCAACAGGCCGGGGGCGTCCATGGCAGCCCCGGCCCAATGGATCAGGGTGGCACTGTCCGGCAGGGGCGACAGGTCCGTTTTGGCCGCCGCCGGGGCGGGCTGGCTGTCTTCCTGGCCACGGGTTTCCACCCAGGGCGTCTCGAAGCGATAGAACAGCCCCTGCCAGCCCGGGTGGGCGCGCAGGGCCCGGCCCGCCTGCCAACGGAGCTGCAGGGCCGCCAGCATCAGCAACACCATCCGGGGCAACAGCACATACACCAGCCACAGCATCAGCACGAAGGGCCACCAGGTCCCCAGCAAGGCAGGGTTATCCGCCTGGATATCCGCAAGCCGGTAGAACTGGGATGCGTTCACCAGCTCCGCCGAGGGGACCGCTGCGGGCCACAGGCTCTGCCAGGGCTGGGCCAGGGCCGCCACCATCCGGTGATAGCCCTCGGCAGACGTCTGCAGTGTCGTGCTCCAGCCGAAGGCCAGATCCTGCACCACCACCAGGGCCAGCAAGGTCAGCAGACCGCTGATGGCAAACAGCAATCCCCCGGTGTGGGCGATGCGGGCGCACAGGGCCGGGCGCAGGGCTGCCAGAGGATCCTCCCCCTGGCGCGGCCCCAGCAGGCTGCCCCAGGGCTGCCAACCCAGCCAGGCCTGCATGCTGGTGAACAGGGCCAGCAGCAGTTGCAGGGCCACCAGGCCGATCAGCAGGGTCAGGTTGATCTGCCGGCTGCCGTCATACCAGAGCAGACCCAGCATGAAACCCGCCCCCAGCAGGGCTCCCAGGCCGGCAAACACCCAGCTGGCCTGGCGCCAGTGACGCAGGCGCGGGTCGGCGTCGGCTTCACGTCGCTGGCCGTTCAGGGCATGCAAGGCCGCCAGCCAGGCGGGCACGGTGAGCGGTTGTTTCTGGTCTTCCTGCTGCTGGGCAAAGCGGCGGTCGCGGCGGTGCAGAAAGGCGTGGCTCTGTTGCACATCACGACGGTACTGGTCGTCAAAATCCAGCAGCAGGGTCAGGGCCTTGGGCAAGGGGGCGACCTCGAGGTTATTTGTCGTCCGGGGCTGCGGCCGGTTGCGGAAGCTGTTTGGGCGAGGTGTATTTCACCCCGTCGGTGGCGCAGGCACCGCAGGCGTTACCGTATTCGCCGAGAATGCCACCTTGCTCGTCGTAGCCAAAGGCGGGGCGGTAATCCATGGTGCAGGCTTGAGGCGGATCATCCGGGCAAGTGGTGGTGCCTTCCGGCAGCCCGGCCGGGTAGTCAGTGTCGTACTGGGTGGCGCAGGCGGTAACCAGCAAGGCAAAAGCGGGCACAACCAGGGCAACAGCTTTCATTGACGATCTCCTGAAATTTTCCGTCACCGGCAGATGACGGCACACCTTGTGAACCCCAAGGATAGATAAAGTTCGCGTCCGGTGCATGCTTCGTATCCATTGAGGCTACAGCATCTGCAAAAAACCTTTTTTCCACAGAGGGCACAGAGGCACTGAGAAAAACCATTTCATGCTTTCTTTATGGCATACAGAAACCGTCAACCTTTCTCGTTTCCTGCTACGGCTAAAGAAAGCAAAAACCTGAACCCCTCTGTGACTCTGTGCCCTCTGTGGTAAAAATGGGTTTTCTACCCAGGCTTCACCCAGTAATGGCGTCTCTCGCAACCGCACCCGCCAGACCGTAAACTGCTTTGCCGTTTTCTCTGCTTTGTCACGAGGTTTTCATGGCGTCCAACATCGACTGGCGAAACATTCCCGCCGCTATCTGGCGGGGCCGTTCCGGCACCCTGCGGCCAGTGAGCCGGCCGGATCCGGTGCGGCTGGAGGACCTGCTCGGTATCGATACCCAGAAGGCGAAAATCCTGCAGAACACGGAACGGTTTCTGCG
>NZ_JABURH010000211.1:42964-45672 GCF_014762765.1 Alcanivorax sp. | reverse complement strand
TTGCGGGCCGCGGGGATGACGCCGCCCATGGTGAGGAAACCGTGGACCAGTTGCGGGTAATCCAGAGAGGTGACATCCACCCCCACCGCCCGCAGTTTTTCGCCGTATTCCAACCCTTCGTCGCGCAGCGGGTCGGTGGCGGTGATCAGGAGGGTCGATGGCAGGCCGCTCAGGTCCGGGTTACGCAAGGGCGAGACGCGGTAGTCTTCGACCAATGCCGGGTCTTGAATGAACTGGGCACGGAACCAGGTCAGCAAGGCGAGATCCAGCCCGAAGCCCTGGCCCAGGGTCTGCACCGACGGGTGCTTGAGGGCGCCGTCGGTGGTCGGGTAGATCAGCACTTGCAGGGCAGGCAGCGCCAGGCCGGCCTGCTTGGCCTGCTGGCAGACCACGGCGCTGAGATTGCCGCCCGCACTATCGCCCATCACCGCCAACCGTTGCGGGTCCAGCCCCATGGCAGCGGTGTTATCGAGCAGCCAGCGCCAGGCGGCCAGGCAGTCATCTGCCGCCACCGGGGACGGATGCTCCGGGGACAACCGGTAATCCACACTCAACACCACCGCATTGGTGCGGTCGGCAATGTAGCGGCACAGGCGATCATACTCGTCCACGCCACCCACGGTGAAACCGCCACCGTGCATGAACATGATTGCCGGCGCCACCCGCGGCGCCAGGGCCGGACGATAACGCCGCACCCGCATCTGGCTGCCATCATCCAGCGGCACCTGATGGTCCACCACCACCGGCAATGACACCGGCGCCACATCCAGCAGATTGATGACGTCACGGTACAGACGGCGGGCCTGTTCTACCGTGCCGCTGTCCAGCGTCGGCTTGGCGGCGCTGAGCGCCAGCAGGAAGCGCAGGCGGGAATCCAGATGGGAGCGACTGTGGGTTTCCAGACCGGCGGACAACTTGTCCAGCACCGCACCGGGCAGGCTCATCAGGGCGCGCACCGCGCCACGCTCGAATACTGCAGGATTCATTGGTTTTCCTCTCTGTCCCTGCCGCCTGCCCATGTTGCCTGTAGCGTGCGGCATAAAGCGTTACTAGAAATACCACTCCAGACCGCCTTCGATGCCGGTCACGGTGATGTAATCCTTGTCCACGTACTGCATGTATTGCAGGCTCAAACCGATGTTGTAGGCGGTGCGCACGCCGACAGCGGCACCGAACGCCAGGCTGGTGTCATCGTTACGGTCGGTATCGTCACGACGGCAGGTGGTGACATTACAACGACGACGAATATTTTTTATCTTCACATCCGCAACGCCGGCAAACCCCTGCACAAAGAAATTGTCCACATGGCGGTCCAGCACGGACAGGCTGACTGGCGACTCGAACGACCATTTGCCGGTGCCCAGCAGGGCAGCCACATGGTCTACGGTATACTCGACCTTGCTGGCATTGTTGTCAGAACGCCAGGTATCCCCGGACGGCCCTGTGCCCGCGCGCAGTTCCACGCCCCAATGTTCATCCACCATACCTCCCAGACGCACGGCAAGACCGGTCGGTGTTACCTCGCGGGAGTCATAATCCAGATTGAAATGAATCAGGTTACCGGCCACATAGCCGAAACGTTGATCCTGATAGTGCGCCACACCGTCCGCTTGGCTGGTGGCAGAAAACAGCAAACCGAGAAACAGAATCCCGTAACGCATGTCGAGTCGTCCTTTTGTTATTGTTGGAGATGCGTCGTTATTGTTATCAGCTGTTATACCATTGCTCGCCCGCAGAGTCCGGTCATCTGCGGCCTTTTTGCCAACAGGGGACACCATGTCCGTTTATACGCCGCTCAGTCACAACCAGCTTGCCACCGTTCTGGACGGTTACGGCTTCCGACTGCTGGATTTTCGGGCGGCCAGCCATGGCATCGAGAACAGCACCTTCCTGATTGAGGCTGAGGACAGTCATCAGCAACCCGCCCCGCTGGTACTGACTGTCTTCGAAACCCTGGACCACAACGCACTGACCCCCTATCTGGCACTGTTGAGGCATCTGGCCAAGCAAGCTCTGCCGGTGCCCGCACCGCTGCAGAATCATGACGGCCACGACCAGATCACCGTCGCCGGCAAGCCGGCGGTGCTGATGCCGCGCCTGCCCGGAGAACATGATTTTGCCGTGGACCTGGACCGCTGCCGTCAGGTGGGCGCGCTACTGGCACGACTGCATCAATGTGATACCGCCCCCCTGCAGACCCTGCCCGATGAACGTCAGCGGCTGGAGAGGCTGGCCTCCCATCTACACCAGCTACCGGACGAACACCGCGAGGGAGCTACAGCATTATTGAGCGACTGGCAGGCACGACCCACCGGCACCACCCTGATCCACGGCGACCTGTTCCGCGACAATCTGCTGTGGCAACAGGGCCGCATCAGCGCCCTTCTGGATTTCTACAACGCCTGTCTGGATTACCCGGAATACGATCTGGCGGTGACGCTCAACGACTGGTGCGTGGATAGCAATGGCAAACCGGTGGCAGAGCGGGAGCAAGCGCTGCTGGAAAGCTACCGGGAGTTCGGCGGGCAGGTGGATGACAGCCTGTTGCTGGAGGCGCTGGCGGTGGCAGCTCTGCGCTTCTGGCTGTCGCGGCTGGCCGGCCCGGTGTCGGCGCAAAGCGAAGGGCAGGGCAGCAAGGACCCGGAGGAGTTTGCGCGGATTTTTCAGTGGCGGATTGCGGCGTTGGCGGGGTAAAGCAAGCTGCAAGC
>NZ_JABURH010000211.1:33119-42900 GCF_014762765.1 Alcanivorax sp. | reverse complement strand
CAAGCTACAACACGAGACAACGTGGCAGTAACCGCTGGGCCGTGCCCGCGCACATAGCTGGAAACGCGGAGACTGTAGTGCATGGATGGCTCGGTGATTTGCCGCGTTGCAGCTTGTGGCTTGTAGCTTGCCGCTGAAACGGTTATTCCGACCCGGACAGGATCAGGTGATTCAGGTGCGCCAGGTACTCTTCTTCCCGCCACAGCCAGTCGTAGGCCGGGCAGGCCAGCGAGGTGGGGGTCATGGACTCCACGCCCTGGGTGAGAGCGCTGACCACCATCATCTCGTGCAAATCGGCCCAGCCCGTGGGCAGGCGACGCAAATGGCGGGGCTGGCGCACGAAACCTTCGCCGATCACCGGCTGCAGGCGCCGCAGGCGGGTAAAGGCCATGCGCCGCTGCAACTGGTCCTCCATACGCCGTTGCCAGTGCATGCCGCCGGCATCCAGCAATAGCTGCCTCACCGGGCTGGC
The DNA here is from genome assembly GCF_014762765.1 of Alcanivorax sp. Lineage (GTDB taxonomy): Bacteria > Pseudomonadota > Gammaproteobacteria > Pseudomonadales > Alcanivoracaceae > Alcanivorax. Next base: position 42,428 of record NZ_JABURH010000211.1, on the reverse strand, counting down.
CAGACGCCGGGCCAGACCCGTCATGGGAACCGCCTCGCCACTGGCCAGTCGATAGCGCGGATCATCATCCAGCCACAGGCTGAAATCGAGAAAATCCAGCTCACTGGTATCCAGTTGCCGCAACTGCTCGCTGATCCTGGTGGTGGTGCTCAGCCCGATCGGTACGCCGGGAAACAGGGCGTGCAGGGCACGGGGAATTTCCAGCAGATACGCTTCGATGCGCTCGGCGGCGCTGGCGGACCAGCGCTGCGGCAGAGGCCGGTCCGGGGAACGGTTGAACACCCGACGGGTAACGCCGTGGGCATAGGGCAGGGCGGGGAACTGGTGGCAGAAATCCACCCCGGCCACGTCATCCAGGTAACCCCATTCCTGCACCAGCGCCAGGGTATCGCTCCACACCGCGATGAAATCTTCCGGGCGCCGCACAAAGGAACGACGGGCACGGCTGTCGTCCACAAAGCGGCTGCTGAACCACACCTTCAGGCCACGCTCGTGGGCGGATTGCAGCAGTTGCTGCAGGCTGTGGCGAATCTTCACTTCCACCGGGTCATGGCCCGGTGCCTGCAGTTCGCAACGATCCAGGTGGACGCCGTTATCCGGGCAGGCAATCAGGTGTGGGCAGGGATCCAGCCGCAGAGCATTGAAACCGCGTTGCTGGGTTTCATCGAGCACTTTTTCCAGCGACGCAAAAGCACCGTGACGAGTGTCACGGTCCAGCAGCCAGGACAGATCCCAGCAGGCCATCGCCAAGGGTTGTGCGCTATTTTGCTGTGCCATCCAGGCCCTGCACCAGTTTCAGATTAAGCGCTCCAGCATACCGTTTTCCGGGACGGCCTCAATGGCCCTGTGCCCGCCGGGTAATTTTTGACCCGCCTTGACACTTGATGGCGCTCACAAGCCGGTTTCCCCCCGGGTAAGGGAGCGCTATGATCGGGTTATGAAAAAAATAATGATTGCCCTGTTAATGGCTCCGGGCCTGGTCGTGGCGGCGGAACAATTACCCAATTCCTCGCCACCTGACGATGATGCTCCGCAAACCCGGGAGCAGGTCCCTGCGCAGCCACTGAACGGCAGCGAGCTGGAAGCCATGTACCTGGAATCGCCACGGGAATTGGATACCAGCGATGAAAGCCGCGGCATGAACGCGATCAGCCCGGATACCCGTTATCTGGAGGACGAGCAGCAGGAAATACGCCAGCGTCAGGCCGAGAATGTGCGCCCGCCGGAGCTTCGCGACAATACCCCACCACCGCCGCCACCCACGTTGATTCCGATTCGGGAGCTTTGAAGCAGCGGCGAGTGGCTAGCTACGAGCTTCTAGCTGTAACGCGGCAGGGTCGAGCCAATCGAATAGCCCTCTGCCTGCAGGTATAGGAGTGTCGCTGGCGGCGCGATTTCAGCCTTGGCGAGGATTTGAGAATTCATTGTAGGAACGGAGCGAAGCGGAGTAACGCACACAGGGCGGTTCCGAAGGGGTGAGCGCAGCGAGGCGACAAAGATCAATCTAACCGCCATTCTTTCTGAAACCTGTCGAGCGCTGAAATACCTGATCGCCCTGTGGGCGATTTCCTTGCTACGCAAGGTTCGCGGCTCAAGCGCCGCTCCTACAGCGGCTTCATAGAAATGCCGAGGCCCGAGGAACTTTCCACCCTTTCCCTATCCTACGAGCGTAGCTCGTAGCTTCAGCCCGCCCCCGCCTGCAGGCATGCTTTGAACCCTTCCACCAACCGGTCCCGCCAGGTCAGGTAATCCAGCTCCGGATAATCGCGGCCGAGCGGGTCCAGGGGGTGTATCTGGCAGTCCGGGCACAGTCGGGAGACCATGGCGGCGCGGGCTTCTGGTTCAAGAATGGCGCAACGGACCTGCTGGTCGCGAATCTCGCCGGCCAACGCCACAAAACGTCGGCTACCCGGCCCCGCATCCAGTTGCTGTGAGACCACCAGCGGTTCCGCCAGCCCCAGTGTTTCGGTGAGATAACCCCAAGGCTGGTGGTAACTCAGCCAGGGCACCCTCTCCAGCCCAGCCAGTGCCTGACGGTGACGGGCATGGCGATCTTTGGCCTGTTGCTGCCAGCGTGCCGGTTCACCGGCTTTCAGCCCCTGCGGGTAACGCTGTGCCAGCGCCCCGGCCAGCAGCATCATGTTGTCCAGCGACAGCCACAGATGCGGGTCCAAGGTGGCATCGCCATGATCCGAATCATGATGCTCGTGGTCATGCTCATGGTCGTGATCACCTTCCCGGCGATGAACACCCTCCAGCTCCAGCAGGGTCAGGGTAGCTCCCTGCCGACGGGCCACCAGCGGTGCCAGCGGCGCCTCCACGGTTTCGCCCAGCCACACCAGCAGGTCCGCCTGCTGCACCAACATGGCCTGGCGGGGAGACAGGGCCAACTGATGGGGATTCTGGTTGGCCTGCAGCAGGGTCACCACCTGCACCTGGTCACCATAAAGCCCGCGCAGCACCTTGGCCAACGGCTCCACACTGGCGACCAGAGTCTGGCTCATTGCCTGGGCACTGAGCATCATCAACATTACCAACCACAAACTGCGCATCACTTCCTCGTATAGCACCCTGTAGGAGCGTCGCTGGCGGCGCGACAACCCAAAACCTGAAAAGCGGTATTTACCACAGAGGGCACCGAGATCACTGAGGAAAAAACAAAAGGAGTTTTCTCTCTGTGCTCTGTGCCCCCTGTGGTGAAATGGCTTTTGATCCTGGTTTCTGATCGCGCCGCCAGCTGCGTTCCTACAGAAAGCCTGCTTCGTGCAGGCGAAAGGCCGGCAGTATATCATTGCGCCTTTGTTCTTCGGGCGCTTTTGCTATGTCGGATCCTCTGGTCAATGTGCAGGCGGTGTCGGTCACCCTGGGTGGCAACAGCGTGTTGTCCGAGGTCAGCCTGAATCTGGCCCCCGGTCGCATCACCACCCTGATCGGCCCCAATGGCGCCGGCAAAAGCACCCTGGCGCGGGTGGTGCTGGGTCTGGTCACGCCGTCCAGCGGCTCAGTGGAGCGCCGCAAGGGACTGCGGGTGGGCTACATGCCCCAGCACATCAAGATCGATGACAGCCTGCCGCTCACCGTGGACCGGTTTCTGTGGCTGGCCGCGCCCGGCCCCACCGCCGCCCGGCGGGCGGCGCTGGAGCAGGCCGGGGTGGCTCACCTGCGTCGCCGTGCGGTGCAGCAGCTGTCCGGCGGCGAGATGCAGCGGGTGCTGCTGGCCCGGGCCCTGCTGCGCAAGCCGGACCTGCTGGTGCTGGACGAACCGGCCCAGGGGGTGGACGTGGCCGGGCAGAATGCGCTCTACGGGCTGCTCAAGTCGGTCCGCGATGATCTGGGCTGCGCCATCCTGCTGATTTCCCACGACCTGCATCTGGTGATGGCGGCCACCGACGAGGTGATCTGTCTGCAGCGTCATGTGTGCTGTTCCGGCAGCCCGGAATCGGTGAGCCGGGACCCGGCCTACCATGAACTGTTTGGCCCTGGCGCCGGCACCCCCAACCTGGCGCTCTACACCCACGATCATGACCACGACCATGATCTGCATGGCGATGCCCAGCCGGGCCACCAACACGACGGGAATTGCCACCATGATTGAGCTGCTGTTGCCGCCGCTGTTCGCCGGCCTGGCCGTGGCCCTGGTGTCCGGCCCCATGGGCGCCTTCGTGGTCTGGCGGCGCATGGCCTTTTTCGGTGACACCCTGGCCCACGGCGCCTTGCTGGGCGCGGCGCTTGGCCTGGCACTGGATATCAGCCTGTACCTGGCCGTGGTGGCCGTATGCCTGGGTCTGGCCGGCGCCCTCACCGCCCTGCAGCACCAGCAGCAACTGGCCAGCGACACCCTGCTGGGCATTGTCGCCCACACCACCCTGGCGCTGGGGGTGATTGCCATTAGTCTGCAAGAAGGCATTCAGGTGGACCTGTTTGCCTATCTGTTCGGCGACCTGCTGGCAGTGGGCTGGCAGGATGCCCTCGCCCTGTGGGCCGGTGCCATCCTGATTCTGCTACTGATGTTGTGGCAATGGCGCGCACTGCTGAGTATCACCGTCAGCGAGGAGCTGGCCCAGGTGGAAGGGGTGGCGGTACAGCGCACCCGGCTGCTGCTGATGTTGTTGCTGGCCCTGTTGATCGCCGGCGCCATCCGCACCGTGGGGGTATTGTTGATCACCTCCCTGCTGGTGATCCCCGCCGCCAGCGCCCGCCGACTCACCCATACCCCGGCACAAATGGCGGCGGTAGCCAGTGTGCTGGGTACTCTGGCGGTACTGGCCGGTCTGGCGGTGAGCTGGTTCGCCAATACGCCGGTGGGGCCGTCCATCGTGGTCGCTGCCAGTAGTTTGTTTGTGCTGACGTTGCTACGCCGAAGTTCATGAAAGCGCTTGCCGTAGGAGCGTCGCTGGCGGCGCGATCCCAAATCAAAAGCGCTTTCACCACAGAGAACGCAGAGGCACAGAGAAAACCCCTTTCTTTTCCTCGGTGAACTCTGTGCCCTCTGTGGTAATACGTGTTTTCGGGTTTTGGGTTATCGCGCCGCCAGCGACGCTCCTACGGCAAGGCTGGTTCTCCCGGAGTTTGAATGAGTTTGTCCCTTAACCGCCGCATCTGGATGCTGGCCTGGCCACTGTTGCTGTCCAATCTGACCGCGCCGTTGCTGGGGCTGGTGGACACCGCCGTGGTGGGGCATCTGGACCATCCCCGCTATCTGGCGGCGGTGGCGCTAGGTGGCAACTTCTTCATGTTCCTGTACTTCTCGTTCAACTTCCTGCGCATGGGCACCACCGGCTTTGCCTCCCAGGCGCGGGGTGGCGAGAAGGATACCCGGGTGGTTCTGCTGCGTGCGCTGTTGCTATCCTCCGGGCTGGGGCTGGCGCTGATTGCCCTGTCGCCGCTGCTGCGGGAAACCGGCCTGTGGCTGCTGGGCGGCAGCGACGAGGTACAGAAGCTGGCCGGAGACTACATCAACATCCGCATTCTGGGTGCCCCGGCGGCGCTGGCCAATTTTGCCCTGATCGGTTTTGCCATCGGCACCCACAATACCCGGGTGCCATTGAAGATGACGGTGCTGATGCACAGCACCAATGCCCTGCTGGACGTGCTGCTGGTACAGGTCTGGCATCTGGATGTGCGCGGCGTTGCCATCGCCAGTGCCACGGCGGAATATGTGGGGCTAGCTGGCGGCCTGTTCTGGCTACGCGCTGCCCTGCGCCCACCGGCACGACAGGAACGGCTGTGGCAGCCGGCGGCCATGCTGGCGCTGATGGCGGTGAACCGGGATATCTTTGTGCGCAGCCTGGCCCTGCTCAGCACCTTCTTTTTCTTTACCGCCCAGGGCGCCCGACTGGGTGACGCGGTGCTGGCCGCCAATGCGGTGCTGATCACCTTTCTGCTGCTGCTCAGCAACCTGCTGGATGGTTTTGCCAACGCGGCGGAAGCGCTGGTGGGCGAGGCCCACGGCAGGAACGATCGGCAAGCCCTGGGCCAGGCCATCCGCGCCACCGGGCGCTGGACCGTGGCCTGTGCGGCGCTCGGATTACTGGTCTTCAGCCTTGGCGGCGGGCCACTGATTCATCTGCTCACCGACCTGCCCGGCATCCGCGACACCGCCACCACCTACCTGCCGTGGATGCTGCTGCTACCCCTCACCGCCAGCGCCGGTTTCTGGCTGGATGGCATCTTTGTGGGCGCCACCTGGGGTGCCGCCATGCGCAACACCATGCTGGTTTCCGTGCTGGTGTTTTTCCTGTTGTGGGGCCTGACGCGGGGCTGGGATAACCACGGCCTGTGGTTGACGATGAATGGCTTCATGGCTGCCCGCGGCCTGCTGATGGCCTGGGTGCTGAAGCAGAGGCTGGCCCGCTCCCCGCTAGCAGCGGAATGATACAACGCCTGGGTACGTGCTATTGGATGGCCTGGGTTGAACGGGCGCAGTACTGTTTGGCTGTTTCGCCCCCGGCACTACGCAACCTGTTCAGGCAGGCGCTGTAACTGTTGCGCGGGGTGACCTGCAAAGAGTCATCCCTGACCACCACTTCATAGGTGTGGGTGGGATTGACCTGACCACTCTTGTCCCAGCCACTGAAGTCCTGGCGGCCAAGGGCACAGGTGTAGCTCAGGCTATAGGTGAAGCCGCGCACCGCATTGGTGATATGGGAATAGATCTGCCAGTTGCCATTGCGGCCGTACATGATTTCCCGCTTGCAGCCTTTCAGATCACTGACGGCATCGTCCTGAAAGAACACCACCTGATTGTAGGTAGTGCCATCCAGATCGAACCGTGCCACCAGGTAAACCTTCTCGTCCTGCTCCGCCAGTACCGGCTGCGCCAACGCGGCCAATCCCGTCACCAGCGCTGCGGCCAGTGCCCCCGTCATTCCCTTTGCCATTATCGGTCCATCTGTTTTTTATTGAGGCAGAAACCGTACCGAATTCCAGCAATAGCAGCCAGCGGCACCGATAAACGCAAAACCGCCCCGACTGGCGGAGCGGTTTTTGGAAGCCGGGCGTGGTATCGGCTTGCCATCGGTCGCCATGAATTTCATGGCTTCCAACTGCCGGGCTAACGCTTCAGCGCCCCGTCCTTGTCCAGCTGCGACACGATGCTCTTGGCGAAGCCCTGGGCGCCATTCTTCAGGCTATCCGGATTCATGCTGCGGGACTGGGCCTGCCACACGGGGCGCTTACGCTCCACACTGTAGACTTGAGTCTGCAGGTAATAGTCCTTGGCGTTGTGGTAGTAACCGGGTTGATAGATCGCACCATAACTGTGGCCCACATAGGGACCATAGCCCAGGTAGAGTGGCGCCGAGGGCACCGGCACATAGTCCACCTGGGGCGGCACATACTCGGAGCGTTCTTCCACCTTCAGTAGCGACACCACCATGACACCGTCAGCACCGCTGGCCTTGACCGCGCTTTCCACCTGTCCACGGAACGCCTCGCCTTTGGGCTCGCGCACGCCCAGGGTTTCACTGGCCAGGGTCGCTTCTACCGCCCGATGGTTCAGGCTCTTCTTCACCTGCTCTTCCGCAGTAGCAGCGGTGGCCGGATCATCCGCCAGCACCAGCACGTAAAAGTGACGGAAGGTGGGGTGAGATTCACCGGTTTTGGTCTGCCAGGTGGAATGGGTTTCTGTGGTGGTCGCACAGGCGCTCAGTAGCAGAAGCATACCGGCGATAGCCAACAGGGGATTGCGTCGCATGTCAGGTCCTTTTGAAAAAATGCATTGCCATAGCCTGTGCCAAGCCAGGCTCCCAGTATCGGGTTCAAGGATTTTTATAGCAGACCTGAAAGGAACAAGCGACACCCGCTATTTCTGTTTTGATGCCCAGATAGCCAGCTTGTGTTGAATCGAAGGCTGGGACACCTGATCCTCCGGCAACGGCTGAATCACCTTGTCGTGTACCAACAGCCGATAGATGTACTCCAGCTTTTCCGACGCTGAGTCAGTAGGCTCGAACTCGACCACGCCCCGCTTTTCGGCATAGTCCACACCCAGCGTAATGGCCTTTTTTACCAGCTCTTTTTCGTTTTTCAGTTTCTTCATCAGCTGCACACATCCGTCTTGTCGGGCCCCACTTTCTGGTGGCCATTCTTGTTACTGTTTTTTTGCGAATACATACAGGTATCTGCATGTCGCAACAGCGTATCAGCGTCTTCGTACTGATTCGGCCCTGTCTGGGTCACCCCCATACTGATGGTCACATCAGGGCAGCATTCCGCCAGCAAGGTCTTCACCCGCTGACAGTAGGTCCGTACGGTTTCCTCTTCCGTTGCATTGGCCAGTACAACACAGAACTCATCGCCCCCGAAACGCACACAGGAATCTTCCCCACGAGCCGTTTCCAGCAGGATACGCCCCAGCTCCTGCAGCACCTTGTCGCCATGGGCATGGCCTTTGCGGTCGTTGATCTCCTTGAAATTGTCCACATCCACGAACACCATCGATACCGGCTCACTGCGGCGCTGAGCCGACTGCAAGGTTCGATACAGCTCTTCATGGAGGTAGCGGCGGGAGGTCAGCCCGGTCAGTGAATCCGTGCGTAATTCACCAGTGCGCCTGGCCACGGTATCCTCAAGGCTCCGAGCGTATTCTTCGGTGCGATTTCTGGCTGCCTCGATCTCCGCCAGCATGCTCTGGATATAGGTCTCGAATACCAGGGTGACATCGAAATAGATCAGCTTGTCCAGCGACCGGATCACTTCCGGCGTGGCCCCCTCTTCCTTGCCTTCACGGTCGATGCAATCCAGCAGCAGAGAGCGCAGCAAGTGCACCGCAGACAAATACAGCTTGGGTTCCACACCAATGCGCTTGTGGACCAGGCCGATCCGCAACCGGTTGTTGATGTACTCCATACCATAGACTCCGGAGAAGAGATCCATGATGTAGCGACGCTGAGCACACTGCAGACGCTCCAGGGTGTCGGCATCGCCAATCAGATTGGCAATATCCGGGTTGCTGGTCTGAATCCGGTAGAAGTCATCAACGATGTGGTCAATATGAGCGCTGATCAACGGCCTGCAGCCCACCAGCACCTCGATATCCCTGCTGGTGAAATCCAGCAGTCGTTTGCGGTAGTCCACTTCCAGCTCGGTGATACGCATCTGTTCGAGTAGCGTTTTCATTGCGGCCTGCATGAGTCATTCCCCCTATCCTTGGCGCAGGGAAAAGCGGACGACATCAGACCCTGTTGGCAATCAGAGACATTGCAAAAGCCCGCTTTGGACTTCTCCCCTCACTAATTGATATTACGCTTCGCTGCCGGGCTCACCCAGCAAAACAGGAACTGCGGGGACATATGGTTAAAATGCGGCACAGACGGTAGGCAAGAAATGGCAAATTCGCCATTTTTCCCGTTGAGGGGAGAGTAGAAACAACAATGCCCCAGCTGGTGGGGCATTGTTGGAGGCGTAGCCGTTTACTTCTTTTTCTTTCCGGGCATGATGAACTTCATCAGGGTCATGAACCACATCAGCTGACCGGGATCACCTTCGATCTTGATATCCCCGGCCTGCATGCCTTCCATGAACGCCATCTGGTTCTTGCCCGCTACCTGCAGGGTACGGAACGCGTAGTTGGCATCCTTGAAGTTCAGGGTGACGGTGGGCTGATCATGCAGGCCACCACTGGATACCACCTTGCCCGGTGTGAAATGAAAACTTCGCGCCGGCTTGCCGTTAAAGGTACGCCACTGCATCACCACATTGCGGTTTTCCAGCTGCTTGCGAAAGCCCGCATCACGCCAGGCCAGCCAGCGCAAACGCCAGCCGAGGACCAGCAAAACCAGTGCAAATTTCATGGGCGTTCCTTTTCTG
>NZ_JABURH010000211.1:26395-32878 GCF_014762765.1 Alcanivorax sp. | reverse complement strand
GGCATCAACGGCGGCAGTTCCTTGTTCAGCTTCATTTTCTCTTTCACCGCGTCACCGGTGAGGGCGTAGCCCTGCAGGCTGCCGTCCTTGCCACGGAACAGGGCCTGGACGTTGTTGCCGTCTTCCTGGATTTCCCACTCGCCGTTTTCTGGATCCGCCGGCGGGCAGACCACCACCGGGCAAGCCGGGGTCTTGATGGTGACCGGCATCACGCCGTAGCTCACCGCGGTGGTGTCGCCGGCCAGGGTCTTGGCCAGGGCACGGGCGGACGCCATCAGCGGCAGTACATAGGGCAGCACATGGCCCTGTACCTCGGCGCAGTCGCCCAGGGCGTAGATGTCGTCAGCGCTGGTCTGCAGGGTCTTGTCGGTGATAATGCCACGATTGATCGCCAGGCCAGCTTCCTTGGCCAGAGCAATGCGCGGGCGCAGGCCGATGGCGGACAGCACCACGTCGGATTCGATGCGGGTGCCGTCGGATAGCACGGTGACCAGCTGGTTATTGTCACCGTGGTTCACCGCCTGGGCCAGGGGGCCGAAGTGGAAGGTCACGCCCAGATCCGCCAGGCCACGGCCGACGGCGGCGGAGGCCGGCTCCGGCAGCAGCAGCGGCAGGCAGCGCCCCTGGGGTTCCACCAGGGTCACCTCATAGCCACCGTTGGACAGGTCGTTGGCGAACTCGCAGCCGATCAGACCCCCACCCAGGATGGTGACCTTCTTGGCGCCCTTCAGGGCGGTGCGGAATTTGCCGTAATCCATCAGGTCGTTGACGGAGAACACATCGCCCACGGCATCGCCTTCCAGCGGCGGGGTCCAGGTATCGGCACCCAGCGCCAGCACCAGCTTGCTGTAGTCCAGGTGATCATCCGGCAGCAGCACACGCTTGCCGGAAGGATCGATTTCCGCCACGTGCACGTCGGTGCGCACTTCTACATTGAACTGCTCGGCAACCTTTTCCGGGGTGGCCATGCACAGGTCATCAGCGGTCTTTTCCTTGGTGAAACCGGCGGACAGCATGGGCTTGGAGTAGTTACGGCCGTCGTCGCTGGTGAGCATGACGATGGGCGTTTCCTTGTCCAGCTTGCGGAATTCCTTGACGGTATTGAAGCCGGCAAGGCCGGAACCGATGATGACGATAGGTTGCATGAACAGTCCTTAATTAATCAGTAAACGGGCAGAGTGACCGTGTCAGTGGTTCAGATTTCCACCATTTCGAAGTCGTCCTTGCCCACGCCGCAGTCCGGGCAGACCCAGTCTTCGGGCACATCATCCCAGGCGGTACCGGGGGCAATACCCTCATCGGGCAGACCTTCGGCTTCGTCATAGATGAAACCGCACACTACGCATTCCCACTTCTTCATCGTGAACCTCGTCGAATTGGAGTAAGCACTTGCTTACTCTGCTACATACAGGGTGTTTCTCGGGGGGCGATAACCTATCGGCGCACGCCCGAAAAATCAATGACATTGGGCACTGGCACGCCCTGGCGCCGGGGTCCATCGACCAGGCCCAGCGCCATTATCGCTTGCAGGCAAGCGCCTACACACCGGCTGACCACTGACTTGCCCTGAGTCACCGCTTGCGCCATAGTCCTGCGGCCTGCGATGTTGAGAGACCCATGCTGCCTGCCGCCCTGCATCCTGACAGCCTTTGGCGCCCGCTGGAACAGTTGGTGCTACCGCCCCGTGTCCGTGACTGGATGGCGGATCCGGCGTCCCTGACCCTGCGCCTGAGGCGCCACGGCCAGTTCCGGGTGGAGCCCGGCTACCACGCCATCAGCTTTCCCCGAGCCGACGAACGGCAATTGCTGGACCTGGCCCCCCGCCGGGCGGCGCTGATCCGCGAAGTCACTTTGCTGCTGGACGACACCCCGGTGGTCGCCGCCCGCAGCGTCCTGCCCCTGACCAGCCTGAGCGGCGCCAATCGCTCTCTGGGCCACATGGGCAGTCGCTCCCTGGGGCTGGAACTCTACAAACGCCCCACCTGCCTGCGCGACCAGGTCTGGGCCCGCCTGGCAAGCCCTGCAGAAGGCATGCCAGTTTGCTGGGGACGCCAGTCCCGCTTCATCAAACGCGGCGAGCCACTGCTGGTAGCGGAATACTTCCTGCCAGCGCTGTGGGAGAAGACGGACGCTCCCTCCCTGTAGCAGCGCCTCTCGAGGCGCGAACCAGCCTTGCAGCGATGCAAGCGGCGAGTCGCGGGGCCGACCCCATGGACAGGACGTTGCTTTTTACCCCTCGCCCCTCGCAACTCGGACCGGGGTTGTTCGCGCCTCAAGAGGCGCTCCTACAGTCGCCACCTTGAACCGCCGGGGATTCCTCCCGACAATAACCCCGCCCCTGACAACCGGATGTCCCATGTTTGCCTTCGTTGAACAGCGCTACCCGTCTTTCTGGCCCTATATACAGCTGATGCGGCTGGATCGCCCCATCGGCACCCTGCTGCTGCTGTGGCCCACCCTGTGGGCGGTGTGGATTGCCGGGAACGGCACCCCGAGCCTGAAGACCGTGGTGATCTTCATTCTCGGCGTGATCATCATGCGTGCTGCCGGCTGCGTGATTAACGATTTTGCCGACCGGGATTTCGATGGCGATGTGGAGCGCACCAAGGGGCGCCCGCTGGCCACCGGCGCCATCAGCGCCAAGAAAGCGCTGGCACTGTTCTGCGGGCTGGGGCTGCTGGCCTTTGTGCTGGTGCTGTTCCTCAATGAGCTGACCTTCTGGCTGTCATTCGGCGGCCTGGGGCTGGCGGTGCTGTATCCCTTCACCAAACGCTTCACTTTTATGCCGCAATTGTTCCTGGGCGCCGCCTTCAGCTGGGCCATCCCCATGGCTTTTGCCGCCGAAACCGGCGCGGTGCCGGAAATTGCCTGGCTGCTGTACGTGGCCAACCTGGTATGGACCGTGGCCTACGACACCGAATACGCCATGTGTGACCGGGAAGACGACCTGAAGCTGGGCATCAAGAGCACCGCCATCCTGTTCGGCGATGCGGACCGCTTGATGATCGCCATCCTCCAGGGGCTGACTCTGTTGGCCCTGATCATGGTGGGGCAACGGCTGGACTTTTCCTGGCCCTGGTACCTGGGTCTGGCCGGCATGTCCCTGAGTTTCCTGTTCCAGCACAGCCTGATCCGTTACCGGGAACGCTGGCCCAGCTTCCACGCTTTTCTGAACAATCACTGGGCCGGGGCGTGTGTGTTTATCGGGTTGTATTTCCAGTACTTCTGAGTGGCAAGTTACAAGTTGAAAGTTTCAAGGCGCGGATGGACGTGTAGCCACACGGAGGGCCCGGTGGCCGCGATTTCAGGTGTGGGCTGATTTTCAAGATGTTGCGGCGCGGCTCTGGAATTTTCGTTTAGCACCGATTCTGGATCGCGCCTTGCAACTTGAAACTTTCAACTTGCAACTCCCCCTCTTGCTTTTCCCGCAAAATCCGCCCAACTTGTCATACACATGTCACAAAAAAGCAATCTAATAGGGCAACATAGATAGACAGGCAAGGAAGGAAAGCCATGTCCCGTAACCGTATTTTGATTGTTGACGACGAGCCCGCCATTCGGGAAATGGTGGCCGTTGCCCTGGAGCTGGCCGATTTTGATGTGCTGGAGGCGGAAAACGCCCAGCGAGGCCACGAAATTATTGTCGATGAACGCCCGGATCTGGTGTTGCTGGACTGGATGCTGCCGTCTGTCACCGGTATCGAGCTGGCCCGCCGCCTCAAGCGTGATGAGACCACCAACGAAATCCCCATCATCATGCTCACCGCCAAGAGCGAAGAGGACAACAAGATCCAGGGCCTGGATGTGGGTGCCGACGACTACATTACCAAGCCGTTTTCCACTCGCGAGCTGATCTCCCGCATCAAGGCGGTGTTGCGCCGAGCCTCCAGTACGGCGGCGGACAAGGCCATCGAGGTGGAAGGCCTGTGCCTGGACCCGGTAAGCCACCGCATCAGCGCCGACGATGAGCCGGTAGACATGGGGCCTACGGAATACAGGCTGCTGGAATTTTTCATGAGCCACCAGGAACGGGCCTACTCACGGACCCAGCTGCTGGATCAGGTGTGGGGCGCCAATGTCTATGTGGAAGATCGCACCATTGATGTGCATATCCGCCGCCTCCGCAAGGCCCTGGCCCCCTTTGGCTACGATCGCTTTATCCAGACGGTACGCGGCACCGGCTACCGTTTTTCGGTAAAATCCGCCAAGGCGGGCTGAACCGGTTCGGCGTGCACAGCGCATTGCGCTGCGCAGGGAGAGGTGGTGCAATGCGGGTCGGTTATTGCACCCTACGGTAGCCGCAACGGGGCGGTGGAAGCGAGATCATGAAAGCCAGTCTGGCCAAGGAAGTAAATCGTATAGTCGGCCTGATCCTGCTGTCCGTGGTGGCAGCGCTGGCGGTGGGCCACATCTGGCCGCTGATAGTGGGTCTGCTGGGCTATATCATCTGGAGCACCCGGCAACTGTTTGGCCTGTACAGCTGGCTGGTCCGCGATGACCATACCGAGCCCCCGGACAGCATCGGCCTGTGGGGGGAGTTCTACACCCGCCTGGAACACCTTTTTCAGAAAGAACGTCGCGCCCAGGAAAATCTGCAGGGCATCATTCACCGTGCCCAGCAATCGGTGAATGCTCTGGAAGACGTGGTCATCCTGATCGACCAGCACGGCTACCTGGAATACTGGAACCAGGCCGCGGAACGCTACATGGGGTTCAATGCCCGCCAGGATCTGGGCCAACCGCTGACCAACCTGGTCCGCCACCCGAAATTCACCGAATACCTCAGCCAGGGAGATTTCCGCGACGCCCTGGAGATTCCCTCACCGGTGGATGACAACCGCATCCTGCAATTTCGCGTGACCGAGTTCGGCGTGGGCGAACAGCTGATGATGGCCCGTGACGTGACCCGGCTCCATCACCTGGAACAGATGCGCAAGGATTTCGTGGCCAACGTAAGCCACGAACTGAAAACCCCGCTGACCGTACTCAAGGGCTACCTGGAAACCCTGCTGGACACGGTACCGGAGGAACAGTCCCGACTGCGCCGTGCCCTCGCCCAGATGGACAACCAGTCCAACCGCATGGAGGCCCTGGTCTCGGATCTGCTGTTGCTGGCCCGGCTGGAAGGCACCGACGCGGACAACCTGAGCCAGGCGGTGCCGGTCCATGGCATGCTCAAGCGCATGCGCGAGAATGCCATGGCGATCAGCGCCGACAAGGGCCACAGCATCGAGCTGGAGGTACCCGAAGAAGCCCGCCTGATTGCCAACCCGGCGGAACTGGAAAGCGCCTTCGGCAACCTGATCACCAATGCGGTCAAGTACACCCCCGCTGGCGGCCAGATCCACATCCGCTGGTGGCAGGATGAGCGTGGCGCGCACCTGGCGGTGAGCGACAACGGCGTCGGCATCGACCCGGCCCACATCCCGCGCCTCACCGAACGCTTCTACCGCCCGGACAATAGCCGCGTCACCGAAACCGGCGGCACCGGCCTGGGTCTGGCCATCGTCAAACACGTGATGATCCGCCACAACGGCAAACTTGAAATCAAGAGCGAACTGGGCAAGGGCAGCGTGTTCACCTGCCACTTCCCGGTGGATCGGCTGGTGAGTAAACCCACGGCAGTGGCGGGATGAGTGATACTTTTAAATACCCCGCCGTAGGAGCGTCGCTGGCGGCGCGATAACGAACCTTGAAGACTGGAATTCCACCACAGAGGGCACAGAGTTCACCGAGGAAAAGATGGGTTTCTTCTCTGTGTTCTTTGTGCCCTCTGTGGTGGAAATGCTTTTGATCTAGGTTTGCCATCGCGCCGCCAGCGACGCTCCTACGGCGCAGGGATCAGGTGAATATCTATGAAAAGAATCTGCGTCTATTGCGGCTCCAGCCCCGGTGAGGGAAGCGACTATATTGAAGCCGCCGAAGGACTCGCCCAGGAACTGGTTCAGCGTAACCTCGGGCTGGTCTATGGTGGAGCCAGCGTGGGCGTCATGGGCGCCATCGCCAATGCGGTCATGCAGCGGGGCGGTGAAGTCATCGGCATTATTCCCGATGCGTTAATACGCAAGGAAATCGGCAACGACCACCTCACCGAACTGCGGGTGGTGAGCTCCATGCACGAGCGCAAAGCGGCCATGGCCGATTGCTCTGACGGCTTTATCGCCTTGCCCGGCGGCATGGGCACGCTGGAAGAAATTTTTGAAATTCTGACCTGGGCGCAACTGGGCTTTCACCACAAACCTTGCGCCCTGCTGAACATCAACGGCTATTACGACCACCTGATCACTTTCCTCGACCATGCCGTCAGCCAGGGCTTTCTTCGCCAGGAGCACAGAGGCCTGCTTCAGGTTCACGACACCCCGACAGCGCTGCTAGACAGCTTCGCGGATTATCAGGCGCCGGATGTCACCAAATGGATTCGTCGCGAAGAGCAGCTTTGAGTTTTCTACAAGGTTTGCAATGGTGCAGTTCGCCTTAGGCTCA
>NZ_JABURH010000211.1:0-25696 GCF_014762765.1 Alcanivorax sp. | reverse complement strand
ATGGTGCAGTTCGCCTTAGGCTCAATGACACCCTACGCCCAGGGCGGACTGTGCCGTTTACTTCAGCGTGTCGACCCAGGCCTGCAAGGCGGCCAGTTGCTTGCTGATCATGTCCTTCGTTGCCTGGTCCTGCAGGTCACCATTCTCATCACATTTTTCATGGGCTGCAGAGACGAACACTTCCGGTTTGTTGAGCGGATGCACATCCAGAAACACCAGCACCTGACGCAGGTGATACTGGCTGCGGCTAGTGCCCATGCCGCCCATGGATGCACCCATGATGGCGGCGGGCTTACCGGCAAAGATGCCGCCCGGCACCCGGGATAGCCAGTCGATGGCATTCTTCAGCACACCGGGGATGGAGTAATTGTATTCCGGGGTGGCAAACAACAGGGCATCCGCAGCCTTTACCTGTTCTGCCAGGGCCGTCACCGGGGCAGGGCGATTGTCTCCGTCGTCATCACCGTTATAGAGCGGAATATCACTGATGTCGGCGGCGATGATTTCCATTCCTGCGGGCGCCAATGCCTGGGCAGCACGGACCAGGCCGCGGTTGAAGGATTGCTCGCGCAGACTGCCCGCTATGGCCAGAACTTTCATGTTTTTCTCCTTTCCCGGATCAATGACAACGCCCAGCTTCCCGGAAAATCACGGCGCAGGCAATCCAATCTGTGCAAGGCTTTGTATTTTTTAACAGACGTAATGAGACAAAGAATTTACAGTGAGATTTTCGGACTCGAAGGAGAACAGCATGGACCTGTTACGCATTCTCATTGCCATCCTGCTTCCGCCACTGGGAGTGTTTCTCCAGGAAGGGATCGGCAAGCATTTCTGGATCAATATCGTACTGACCATTCTGGGCTACATTCCCGGTATCGTGCATGCTGTCTGGGTGATCGCCTCACGCTAGCGGCAAAATCATTGCCCAAAAAAAGCCCCGGCAAGTGCCGGGGCAGGTTGGGGTTCAGCGGGCCGTTACAGGGATGACGGCTCGGCAGTCAGGGTTCCGTCGCGATAGTCACTCAGGGCCTGGTTGATCTCGTCCTGGGTATTCATCACGAAAGGACCGTACTGGGCAATGGGCTCGCCAATCGGCTTGCCCGCCAGCAGCAACAATCTGGCCCCATTATCACCGGCCACCAGGGTGATCCGATCGCCGTCAGTGAAGGTCGCCAGGTGATCGGTTTTCACCGTTTCGCCGGCAATACCGACCTGACCTTCGAACAGGTACAGGAAGGCGTTATAGCCCTGCGTCAGCGGCACCGTCACCGTTTCACCGGCGCGCAATTTCACGTCCAGGTAAAGCGGATCGGTACTGCCGCCTTTTACCGGTGCGCTGATCACTTGATTGCCGATGGTGACTTCGCCGGCGATGGCCTTGATCTGGCCTCCGCTGGACAAGTCCAGACGCGGGATCTCGTTATCGGCAATGTCCCGGTAACCGGCCGCTTTCATTTTTTCTGCCGCAGGCAGGTTGATCCACAACTGGAAACCCCGCAGCAAACCATCCTGCTGTTGCGGCATTTCTTCATGAATAATACCGCGCCCGGCGGTCATCCACTGCACACCGCCCTGCTGCAGATCCCCTTCGTTTCCCAGATGATCGCGATGCTTCATGTGGCCTTCCATCAGGTAGGTCACCGTTTCGAAGCCCCGGTGCGGGTGCGGCGGGAAACCGGCAATGTAGTCATCCGGGTTTTCGGAGGAGAACGCATCCAGCATCAGGAAAGGGTCCAGGCGCACCATGGGGTTGTAACCCAGTGCTCGCTTCAGGCGAACGCCGGCACCGTCAGATGTATCCAGTGCGCGAATGGTGTTGAGAATTGTGCGTTCCATGGGAACCTCCTGCCTTGCGGCCCTGTGCTGTAGGAGCGGCGCTTGAGCCGCGAAGCACGGTATCGGTTCGCGGCTCAAGCGCCGCTCCTACAGAGTTACTCAATAATCTCTCTTTCCCCCAGCCGTTCTCGACCGTGGGGCGAATTCCAGTCCAGCTGCGGCCCGACGGAGATGATCCCGTGGGGATTGATGGTCGGGTGGCTGCGGAAATAGTGGTGGCGGATATGCGCCATGTTCACTGTCTCTGCCACGCCGGACAGCTGGTAAATCTCTTTCAGAAACCCGTTCAGGTTCGGGTAATCCGCGATGCGCTTGCGGTCGCACTTGAAGTGGGTGACGTACACCGGATCAAAGCGCACCAGGGTGGTCCACAGGCGCAGGTCCGCTTCGGTGAGGGTATTGCCCACCAGATAACGCTGTTCGCCAAGTCGTTGTTCCAGTGCATCAAGCTGCTCGAACAGGGTCACCACCGCCTCATCGTAGGCTTCCTGGCTGGTGGCAAAGCCGGCCTTGTAGACACCATTGTTCACGTCGTTGTAGACATGCTCGTTGATGGCATCAATCTCCGCCTGCAACGCCTCGGGATAGAAATTCCCCGGCGCCGCACCCAACCCGTCAAAGCTGGTGTTGAGCATGCGGATGATTTCCGCAGACTCATTGCTGACGATGGTTTCGCGCTGCTTGTCCCATAGCACCGGAACGGTAACGCGGCCGGAGTAGTTGTCATCCGCCTTCAGGTACAGCTCATAGAGTTTGTTGAAGCCATACAGCCCATCACCGGTGGCACCGTCGAAGTCATCGCGCAGTTCCCAGCCGTTTTCCAGCATGTGCGGATGCACCACGGACACACCAATATGATCCTGGAGGCCTTTCAGCGCCCGTACGATCAGGGTGCGATGGGCCCAGGGGCAGGCATAGGACACATACAGATGATAGCGGCCGCTTTCTGCCTGAAAGCCACTGTCACCACTGGGACCCGCGCTGCCATCGGCAGTCACCCAGTTGCGGAACTGGCTCTCGGAACGCTTGAAACGTCCACCGGTGCTCTTGGTGTCGTACCACTTGTCCTGCCATTTGCCATCGACCAGCAGTCCCATGATGTTCTCCCTGTTGCAGAATTACCGTCTCACCGTAGGAGCCAGGTTCGCCATGCAAGCATAGCTCCTACAACCTGGATCACTGCAGCGCAGCCCGGGCTTCGCTCATGGCTTTCTCTTTCACGTCATCGCCCATGTTCAGGCCCTCGGCAAACACGAAGGACACATCGGTAATGCCGACAAAGCCGAAGAACAGCTTGATGTACGGGGTTACCGTATCGTTCTCGGTGCCGGCGTAAAGCCCGCCACGGGCAGCAACCACGGAGACCGGCTTGTCGTCCAGCAGCCCCTGCGGGCCATTCTCCGTATAACGGAAGGTAATGCCGGCACGAGCCACATGATCAATCCAGCTCTTCAGCTGGCTGGGAATGCCGAAGTTGTACATGGGCAGGCCAAGTACCACCTGATCCGCCGCTTTCAGCTCCGCGATCAGCGTCTGGGAAAAGTCTTCGACTGCCTGCTGAGCGTCAGTGCGCTGATCCGCCGGGGTAAAGAAGGCGCCGACACGCTCGCCGTCCAGATGCGGAATCGGCTCGGCGGACAGGTCACGCACTACCACGGTAGCCTCGGGATGCTGTGCCTTAAGGCGCTCTACCTGCTCGTTGACCAGGGTAGAAGAATTACCGTTATCGCCGAAAACGCTGCTTTTGATGACCAGAATATTCATGACCCCAACTCCTTGTTTGTCACCGGCGGTTGCCGGCTTTGCGACCTTGTTGGGGTTATGATGGCCTCAGATAGGATGATGAAAAACCCAATAGAACTGGGCCTTTCTATCTACTCATTCGATGCTTTTGCTGCACTGATGACACCGGCCAGGGAGGCGGCGGGCCCACCAACCGTCTCACCTTTCCAGGAAAAACCCACATCGTTCATGGGCAACGCCAGGTCCAGACGGGTCAGGGTGGTTTCCGCTGGTTCAAGGACAGTGGCCAGAGCCTTGAACGGCGGCGGCTCGGACACTTTCATGAGCACCGAATGCAGGGGAACGGTAGTGTTGATGCGGGTGTTGAGGGGGACAGAAAGCGTCTGATCCAGCGCCACCCGGGCAGGCTGGCTGAATGCCAGGGGCAGGCTCTGACGCACCGGCACGACCGTCTTCACCGGCACGTTGAGACGAATCGGCAGCACGCCTCGGATGGGAAGCTTGGTCCACACACCCATGATCTTCACATCCAGCACGGCCTCCAGCGGCATCATCTCGTCCACCCGCACCATGGTCTGGAACGGCACATCCAGATTCACGTCCACCGCACCGTCGAAGTCCACGGTCACGTCCAGCGTTTCCTGCAAAGGCACCTGGACCACCTGGTTTACCGGCACAGTGGTCTCGACACTGCCATCCACCCGTAATTCCAGGCCTTCCTGCAGTTGCACGTCGATGGGCAGGGCCTGGGTAATGGCCACCTGGGCGATCTGGTCACGCAGCGCCAGTTCCGCCCCCAGATGACGCCACACCCACCCCGCCAGCACCACTGTCAGGGTAAAGGTCACCAACAGCAGGGAGAGGATGGCAATCAGCAGGGGCTTGCGAATAACGATTTGCATGACAGAACGGGGCTCCGCTGGCTCTGTGACGGTACAGAGCCTGTTGTTATTGGTTCGGCCGCGAGGGGACGCACAGCGGCCCGGGCAAGAAGCGCGGCAGCATTCTAATCGGCCAGCCCGGGAAACACAGTGTCGATAGCGCCATTTTTTACTACTACGGACTTCTAATTAAAGCTGAACTGATATAAGAATGGGCGATTACTCCTTTTAAGGTCAGGAAATTCGATATGTCAGCCAAAATCAGCTTGGACCAGTGGCAAGCCCTGATTGCCGTGGTGGACGAGGGCGGTTACGCCAGCGCCGCCGAAGCCCTGGACAAGAGCCAGTCCGCAATCAGCTACGCGGTACAGAAGATCGAGACCGAACTGGGGGTGCGCGCCTTTGCCCTGGAAGGTCGGCGGGCCAAGCTCACCGAGACCGGGCAGATGCTCTACCGCCAGGCCAAGGTACTGGTGGAGGAGGCCAATCGTATCGAGAGCGCCGCCATTCAGCTCAGTCAGGGCTGGGAACCACTGGTGCGGGTGGCCGCCGACGCCCTGTTCCCACAGCACTGCATGCTGTCGGCCCTGGATGCGTTTGCCCAGCACAGCCCGCTGACCCGGGTCGAGTACACCGAGACCGTGTTGTCCGGCTCCGACGAGGCCCTGCTGCGCAAGGAAGCGGATGTGGTAATTGGTGGGCGAGTACCACCGGGGTTCTTCGGTGACCCGTTGATGCGGGTACGCTTTGTGGCCGTGGCAGCAGCGAACCATCCGCTCAATCAGATGGACAGCCTGACCCATGAGGATTTGCGCCAGCACCGGCAGATCGTGATTCGCGATTCCGGCAGCCGTCGCATTGATTCCGGCTGGCTGGGGGCCGAGCAACGCTGGACCGTGTCACACCCTTCTACCCGTATCGCCGCCATTCGTCGCGGACTGGGATTTGCCTGGGTGCCAGAGGCCGAAATCGGCGATGGCCTGGAGAGCGGTGCACTGAAGGTGCTGCCCCTGAAAGAAGGTGTGGAGCGACTGGTGGACCTGCATCTGATCTATGCGGACGGCCAGTATGCCGGGCAGGCCGCCCGCTACCTGGGTGAGCGGATCCGCGACGCCACTGCTATTCCGTGCCCCGGGGTGACAGTGTCTTGACCGCTGGAGGCTTCGTGACATGGCGCAACCCTGTGAGGAGCGCGGCCAGACGGTCAACTTTCGTGGTTATTTTTCCTGGACCCGAGACGCCATGGGACTGACCTTCAGATCCTGTAGGGGCAGGGTCAGGCGAGTGTCGGTGAGAATAATCGGCAGCTCCCGATTGTTGGGTATCACTCGGGCTTCGAACACATTGGTGATCGGCGCGCTGACTTCCTTGTCCAGATCGATGGCTGTGTGCAGGGTGGTATCCACCGGCGGGTAGATAGTCTGGTCGAAACCCACCTGCACCGGGCCGTCATAGACGAAACGAATCCGGGTATCCACCGGCACTTTCAACGACACCGGTACATCCAGCTTCAATGGCAGCTCGCCTTCTATGGGCATGCGCGGCAGCCATTTGGAAATCAGCTTGGTGTCCCCTTTGATGGCAACAGTGGTCTCAATGGGAATCACGTCCTCATACTCAATATTCATGCGCAGAGGAACCATGGTATCCAGCGCCAGGTTGGCCTTGTAGGTGCCTTTCAGCGGCAACGGCAGGGCCTCATGCTTAAAAGGTACGTCTACCTCCACACGCCCCCTCAGGGTGATCGCCGCTTCCTCCTCGGCACGGGTCTGCACGATCAGGGCTTCCGGCAAATGCAACAGGGCATGCTGATCCTGCAAACCGATACCGATAACAATACGAGTGTAGAGCACAAATCCCAACACCAGCCCCACCACGACAATCGCAAGAGCCACCCAGCCCCAAAGCACCCAACGCCCCATCAAGGCTGCTCCTCGGTCGTCGATGCCGTCTCGTACTCTTCACTGCCCGTGACCGAATCGCCATCACTGAAAGACAGCCCCACTTCCCGCAGTGGCAACTTAAGATCCATCTCGGCGATCAGTGCATCCGCCGGCTCCAGGATGGTAGCGCTGGCTCGCAGCCTGGAGCGTACCGGCACCTGCATGGCACTTTTCAGGGGAATAGAGGTCTTGATATCCGCTTTCAGTGGCACCGACAGATCTTCGAGAATATCCACTTTGGCCGGGGCGTTGAATTGCAGTTTGACGAGCTGATCCACCGGCACATTCACATCAATGGGAACATCGGCTTTTACCGGTAACTCGCCCTTGATCGGTACCGTAATCCATTTTCCCAACACCCGGGCACGGACTTCGCCATCGACGGGAATAATCTGATCCAGCTTGATGGTGTCTTTCAACGGCACATTCATCTTGATGGGTACCGCGTTATCGAACCCCACCTGCACATCCAGGGTTTCCTTGATCGGCAAGGTGAGGGTCTGGTCGATCGGCACCGTGGTGTCGATGACGGTATCGATCATGATGTCCAGATCATCAAGAATATCAATGCCCACTGACATGGGCTCAGGCACTACCACACTGGCCTGTTGGTCGCGCAACAATAATTCCGCGCCCAGATTTTTCCACACCCACCAGGCCAGATAGGCACCAATGGCCAGGGCGATGATCAACAGTACACCGGCACCGATAACAAACGACTTTCGAATGGTAACCTGCATGGATCAGCGCTCCACCTTGCCATTATCGGGGATCGGCCCATTCTGCAAATGGCGCAACACTTCCTGTTTGATTTGCTGACGGATTTCCTCATCCACAGCATGCTCCATCCGTGCACGCAAACGTCGTCGCGCCCGCCGCCATGACCACACCAGGCCCACGCCGAAGCATAACGCACACAACAAGATCCAAATTATCATTAGCGCAGACATGAACGACTCCCGGACAGCATCAAGAGAACATCACCAATAACTGGAATACACCGACCAGGAAACCAAGAAACGCCCCCACCGCAATCAGAATCCATTCGTCCTGTTCAAATGCGGGGCGCAACATGCCTTCAAACTCTTCCGGTTTGAGACTCTGCAAACGAGTGGACAAGGTATTCTCCAGATCGAGTGCATCATTGGCATAATTTTCAATATGTTTGAGGGTATCCGGCAATCGGCTGACCAGTTCCGATACCGCGGAATCCTTCATGTCACGATAGTTCTGAGTGCCCACGGCAAAAGTGACAAAAGGCTTGGCAAAGCTGGTCTGCTCATCCACCGCTTTTTGTACATGCTTGCCGATCATGGCAAACACCTTGTCGGAGTAAGGCCCCTTGAGAATCCCTTCAATAATGTTGGCCGGTGTCAGAACGTAGGAAGAAACCAGGCGACCGTAATCGCGGGCCACTTCATCCTGACGCTTCATGAACAGGCCCTGCACATTGAACGGACCAAGACGCATCAGCTCCTTGGGATTGAAGATCATCTGAAGAGCAATCCAGTTGGTGGCATAACCAACCGCAAGGCCGAAAACCGGCAGCAACCAGGAACCCTTGTAGAAAATCCAGGTGATCATCTGGAAGGTGCCGAAAATACCACCGAAGTAGAGCCCGGAACGACCGATGAACTTGAACTCCGCCGCACCCACTTCCTGGAAAATACGGTTAAGCAGCGCCTTGTCCTTGGTCAGGTTGGTGATCACCATGTCCTTGAGGTCATACATCTGCGCGATGTTGATCTTGATCTGTTTCATGATGTCGGAGATCAAGCCTGGCGCTTCTTTCTTGACCCTTTTGTAAACCTGTTTTTTCACCATCTCTGGCATGGATTCCCATAACCCGGGCTCATGCTGGCCCATGATGGAATCCACTACATCCTCAATCATTCCGTTAAGCGGCGGCTCCAGTTCACTGGCCACTCTTTCCGGGTCAAGACGGGCAAAGATTTCTTCCTGGGTAATCAGGTAGGTGGTAATAGTATCCACGGAGATCGCTGCCATCTTGGCTGCCCGGCGGGGAATGATGCCCTGCCATCCCAGCAGGGGAGGTTTGCCGAAAAACTCTACCGGATAAAACATCATCTTGATCGCAATCACGTTGGTGGCATAGCCCACCACGGCGCTGATCAATGGCATGGATAAATACAGCCAGATATTATCGGCAAACTCGTTGATATACGCTTCCATGTTGCCTCGCTTTTCGTTCTTTTTGAGGAGTCTCTGAACAACTCCTTACTTTATTTCAGCGCACAGGTTGCTATCCGGAGCAGGCCGCCCAGAATGCCTTGCCGAAAGCTGAAAGGTGTGCAGTTTCGCGAATAAAGACCGGCTTAAGCCGGGAATCTTTACGCATCTGTTCGCAGGCAGCACGTACCTCCGAACCATTCTCGATGGCTTCGTATTTTGCTGTCTGGTTATTGTCCTCCGGTCCGCCATCGAGCAGACCAAGCGCAAATAAATGCGCAAGATAATGCGGTACCGCATCGGCCAGCATGACACCACTTTCATTGCCAACACGGCTTAGAAACGCCATTACCCGGTGGTCGCTGTTTTTGAAGCGCCCTCCACGAGCCACCAGATGACTGATGGCAATATCAGAACCGTCAGACAAGGCAGTCAGAATCCTGACTTCGTCGGGCACTAACTGATTGATGATTCGTCCGTAAACTCTCGCCTGGGCAGACTCGGGCGTCTGCTCCAGCGACTGCTCAGACAGCGCTTCAAATCTGCACTGCAAGGAAACATCCCGCTCCTGTCCATAACCGGAAGCCGTTTCTCCCGGTGACGGCAGAGACTGGTAACGGCTCGCGCCGTTGAGTCGCAGTTGCAGATCTTCAAGCAAAACATCTTCAACAGATCTTGCCTGGCTAAGCACAAAATCACCGCCAGGCGCACGCGCCATCGCCTGCCGCATTTGCCGTAGCAGGCGACCTGCCAATGGCGTTGTGACCGTTTTTCTGTTCTTGGTTTTGTGTTCAGTCAACCTGGCCTCCGTGGCAGCTTCGGCTCTGCGAAGCTATTGATCCGTCTATTACAGGATCATTAAGTATCACTGTTTGGAGGGGTCAACAATGTTGGCGAGAATGTCGATACAAAAATCCCACAGTCGCTTAATGTTATGTGTACTTTCTGTTTGCTCTCGTTTGATACAGTGCAATGACGGTGTTTTCCCGAATCGATTTTTCGAAGCGATTTTACGATTACGGACACCCCACAACGGCACACCAAAAACAGGATCGATCATGAATAACAAGGACGCCATCGAACGCATGCATCAGCGAGTCGGGTTTCTTTCCTATCTGCCCGAACCGGTCACCCAGGATCTCGACCGGGCAGTGGATGAGTATCTGGAAAGCGAAAAGAGTCGCCTGGATAAAGCCATCAATACCGGCATTCAGGCTCTGCCTCTCTGGCTGCGCAGCATTGCCCGCAGCGCCCTTCGCTAATCCCCGCACCAAGGATGCCCACATGAACGACCTGACCACGAACCTGGAAATACAGATTGAACTGGAAAAACTCGACCAGTACCTGACCCTCGACCACTCGACCTGGCAGGCATTGGCGGACGCGGGTACCAGCAACCTGCGTGAGCTGCGCGAACATATCGAACAGGAGATGTACGATCAGCACCGCAAGGGCTTTCAGCATCTGGCCAGCTGGACCCGCTGGCTCTCCATCAAGCAATTGGCAAAACTGGCTTATGCCATCGGCGCCAAGATGGCCGCTCGCCTGGTCGGCGAAATGGATCCCTACTTTGCTGTAAAAGTTGCCCGACGGCTGACCCCGGATTTTCTCGGCGAGATTGCAGCCCAGGCAGACCCGCGCAAGATTCGTGAAATCATTCGACGGCTCCCTGCGGAAATAATCCGCGAAGTGGCACTGAAACAAATTCAGGAAAAACAATTCCTGCTACTGGGCCGTTTTGCCGACGCCCTTTCCGCCCCCTCGATTCGTGAAGTGGTCAACGCGGTGAAAGATGATGGTGCGCTACTAACCATCGCCTTCTACATGGAAAACACCGCCCAGCTCAGCAACGTGATCCGCATGATTGATAACAGCCGGCTGGCCAGCATCGTTCGCTCCGGCACCGAAAATGTGGAGCTATGGCCCAAGGCCATCTGGGTCATTGATCATGTGGAAGGCGAACTGAAAAGCCGGCTGGGCAATATCATGGCCGAGCAAGACGAACGCACCCTGGACTCCCTGGTGGATGTGGCGCACCGCCAGCAATTGTGGGGACCGGTGTTGCGTGCTCTTTCTGTGATCAATCCTCGCTACCACCGCAAGATCGTCAATCTTCCCTCGCTGCGCAACAGCACCGTAATCACCGAGCTGGTGAATGCCGCAGTCAGCAAGAATCTGCTGGAAGAAACCCTGCCTTTGGTGAAGGCCATGCAACGCGACTATCAGGAAGTGGTCGCCCACACCGCCCTGCGCCAGGGCGAGGAGGTCGCTGACGCCGTGGTGCAAGCTGCCCACCAGGCCGGCCACTGGGATCTGATTCTGGATCTTGCCCAACACCTGGGTGACGATGAACGCAACATGCTGGCACGCCTGCCCAGCACGCATAACCCGTCGATCATCGAGGCACTGATGCGCAACGCCGCCAAATCCGGCAAGACTGGGCTGCTCCTGGATTTTGCCCGCCGCTTTCACCGCGACGGCCTGCAGACCGTGGTGGAAATCAGCCTGCGCGACGGCGGCGACCTGTTGCAGGCATTCCTGGATGCGGCACGGGATACCCGCAACGGCTGGCAAGCCATTGCCTCCGCCGTCAGCGTGGTGGACGCTCCGGACATGCTGCGCGACATTGGCCGCATCTATCAGCGCCAGAACCCCCAGGATCAGCAGGCTTTCCGCGAGGCCGCCAACGAAACCGGCTTCTGGTCACGGCTGGAACAGGCCCTTCCAGCCTGACCGCTGAACCCTTCGCCCGAGCAATGGTCATACCTGTTGGCCCCGGCAAAACTCTGCCGGGGCTGATCTTTCACGGTATCGTGCCATTCCCCTGAGATACTGGGGGCACTCATTGCAACCGGGAGAAGAATCATGCGCTGGTTTTTTCTTTCAATCTGTCTGTTTCTTGGCGCCTGCGTCAGCCCGGTGGTCATCGACAGCCAGGAAGGCGCCAGACTGAACCAGTACCGCAGCTATGCCTTCGTTGAGCAGAACGAGGATCAGCCACGGGCGCTGGATGATCAACGCGCCCGCTCTGCCCTGAAAACCGCCCTTTCTGAAAAGGGCCTGAGCCCCGTTGCTTCCGGGCAGGCCGACGTGCACGTCAGACATTTCTTCAAACGCGAACAACGCTACGACGGTTCCGTGCTGCAATTCGGTTTCGGCTTCAGCCGCAACAATGTGGGCGTGGGCACCACCACCCCGGTGGAAGGCGATATCACCGAAGAATACAAACTGGTGGTGCAGATGGTGGATCCGGCCAGCAACAATGTGGTCTGGCAAGCTACCAGCCGTGATCGTCTCTATGACGAAATGAGCAGTGAGCGCCGCAGCGAACGAATTCGCAAAGCCGTTGATGAAATGTTCCAGCGCTATCCCGGCTGACCGGACGACGCGCCGTAGGTAGAAGGACCACCCCTTGGATGCCATCCTGATCGGCCCGCTGGCATTGCCGGCGGGTACTGTTGTTGCTCTCATCACCTTTTCCACCGCCGTGCTGGCCAGCCTCTGGTGGCAGTGGCGTGGCAGGCCGGTGGAAAAGTGGCTGTGGCTGATTACCCTGTCAGCACTGATGGGAGCTCGCCTGGCCTTTGTGCTGCGCTACCCGGAGCAATATTCCGGCCCGCTGGCCATGGTGGATATTCGTGATGGTGGCTGGTGGTGGCCCGGAGCCCTGGCAGCGTTGCCGGTGATCGCCCTGTGCCTGTGGCGACGGCCGGAACTGCGCCTGGCATTACTCTCCTGCACCGCTGCGGCAATGATCGCCCTGGGCCTCTCCCTGACCACCCTGCACAGCATGAGCCCTGCCGCTGCTCCACTGCCGGATATCGCCCTGGAAAACCTGCAGGGCACCCCTGTTCCCCTGAAACAGCTGACACAGGGACCCACCCTGATCAATCTCTGGGCCACCTGGTGTCCACCCTGTCGACGGGAAATGCCGGTGCTGGCCAACGCCCAGGCTCGCTATCCCAACGTCCGCTTCGTACTCGCCAATCAGGGAGAAACCGCCCAGGCCGTGCGCGACTACCTGATCCAGGCCAAGCTACATTTTGACCTGCCCCTGCTGGACCCGCAGATGGCGCTGGGTCACCATGCCGGAAACGGCGGCCTGCCACTGACCCTGCTGTTTGATGGCGACGGCAACGAACTGGCCCGCCACTTTGGCCCCCTGTCCCGGGCCAGCCTGCATCACTTTCTTACCAGCCACCTGGATGATCCTCGCCCATGAAAATGCTCACCCTGCTGCTGTCCTTGCTGCTACCGCTGTCCGCCTTAGGCCAACCAGCCGACATGGACAGCCTGCTGGCACGCCTGGAAAGCAGCAGCTGGGTGGCGGAAGGCGCCAAAGCCCCCCAGCGGGTGGCCTATGTGTTCACCGACATGGCCTGCCCCTACTGTGCCCAGCTATGGGAGAACATGCAGCCACTGGTCAACCACCCGGACAATACCCTGCAGGTGCGCCATATCATCGTCGGCCTGATTCACCCCAAACGCAGCTTCACCCAGGGCGGCGCCATCCTCGCCGCCCCGGACCCGGCGGCGGCCCTGGCCGAACACGAAGGCCACTATGACGACGGCGGCATCCGCCCCCTGGAACGGGTCCCCGACGCCATCCGCAGCCAGATCCACAACAACACGGCATTGATGATCGGTTTGGGCCTGCAGGGCACACCGGCGTTGGTGTTTAAAGACTCACAGGGACGTTGGCGGCTGGCGCCAGGGGTCGTTGGGGAGGAGGCGTTGCGGGCGGAGGTGTTTCAGATTAATTGATAATTGAGAATGGATAATTGATAACTCGCGGGACAACTCTGGTTGGTTCTGCAAACGCATGAGGCCGCGCCCAGAAGTCTGGACGCGGCCTCATGCCTTTAAGATCAATGCGGCGCTGATTCGCGCGTTATCAATTGCTCAATCACTTAGCCAACTCACCTTGCCCTGACACACCGTCAGCTTCACGTTGCCCTTGAGCACCGCGCGCCGCCAGGGGGAGTTGTTGCCGGCGGACAGCCAGTGTTCGGCGTAATCCTTCTCGGCACTGGCATCCAGTACGCAGAGGCTGGCCGGGCGACCGGTTTCCAATTGGCCGGCCAGGATGCCCAGGCAGCGCGCCGGCGCGGCAGTGATGGCGTCCAGGGCGCGGGGCAGTTCCAGCTTGCCGTCTTCCACCAATTGCAATACCAGACCGAGCAGGGTATCCAGCCCGGCCATGCCCGGCTTGGTGGCCGGGAAGGGAGCCGCCTTGCTGGAGGAGCCGATGGGGGTGTGCTGGGAACAGATAGCATCGATGGTACCGTCGGCCACCGCCTCCAGCAGGGCCTCACGATCCGCCGCACTTCGCAAGGGCGGAATCACATGACAGTGGCTGTTGAAACCTTCCAGGGCTGATTCATCCAGCAGCAGGTGCTGGATACTCACATCCGCTGTCACCGGCAGACCGCGGCGCTTGGCCGCGCGCAACAGGCGCAGGGAGTCTGCGCTGGAAATCTGCTGGAAATGGGCACGCACGCCGGTGGCCTCCACCAGCAACAGGTCCCGGGACAGATCCACACTTTCCGCCACCGCCGGAATCCCCGGCAATCCCAGGCGAGTAGCCACAGCACCCTCATGGGCACAACCGCCGGCGCTCAGCGCCGAATCCTGTGGCCGGAACATGACCGGCAAATCAAAGGTGGAGGCGTATTCCAGGGAACGCTTGAGCACCAGGGCGCTGGCCACCTTGCGGCCCGCATTACCCACCGCAATACAGCCGGCCTTGGCCAGGGTGGCCATTTCCGCCAGCTGATCGCCGGCCAACCCCTGGGTCATGGCGGCAATGGGCATGATCCGCGCAAACCCGGCCTGGCCGGCCTGCTCACGGATCAACCGCACCACAGCGGTGGAATCCACCGGCCCGCAATCAGGCTGAGCCACCAGATGGGTAATGCCACCGGCGGCGGCAGCGCGGGTTTCGCTGGCGATATCGCCGCTGCGCCCGCTCCCCGGCAGGGACAGATGCACGCAGGCATCCACCAGCCCGGGCAGTACCCAGTGGCCTTCGGCGTCCACGATGTCGGCGCCGGGCGCATCCAGGCTGGCGCCGATGCGCACCAACCGACCGTTTTCGATCAACAGGTCGGCGATTTCGTCACGGCCGCTGGCCGGGTCGATGACACGGCCCTTGCGAATCAGAATATTGGCTTTCTTACTGGCCACGCTCACCTCCCGTGCGGCCATGGGCGCTGCTTTCCTGGCCGCTGATGGCCATGGACATGACCGCCATGCGCACCGCAATACCGAAGGTCACCTGGTTGAGAATCACCGAGCGGGGGCCGTCCGCCACTTCCGAGGCAATTTCCACGCCGCGGTTGATGGGCCCGGGATGCATGACGATGGCATCCGGCTTGGCCAGCTGCAGTTTTTCGTTGTTGAGTCCGTAGAGCCGGAAAAATTCACCCTCGCTGGGCAACAGGGCGGAATCCATACGCTCCTTCTGCAGGCGCAGCATGATCACCACATCCACATCCTTCAGGCCCTGGCCCATATCAGTGAACACGGTGGCTCCCAGCGCGTGGGCATCCACCGGCAGCAGGGTTTTCGGGCCGATCAGGCGCACTTCCTCGGCGCCGAGGATATTCAGGGCGTGGACCTGGGAGCGGGCCACCCGGGAGTGCAGGATGTCACCGACGATGGCCACTTTCAGGCCCTCGAAACCACCCTTGTAGTGGCGAATGGTGTACATGTCGAGCATGGCCTGGGTGGGGTGGGCATGGCGCCCGTCACCGGCATTGATCACCGCCACATCCGGGGTCACTTCGTTGGCGATGAAGAAGGGCGCGCCGGAATCCTGGTGGCGCACCACGAACATGTCCGCGGCCATGGCTTCCAGGTTGCGCAGGGTATCGAGCAGGGTTTCGCCCTTGCTGGTGGCGGATTTGGCGATATCCAGGTTGAGCACGTCGGCGCTGAGGCGCTGGGCCGCCAGCTCGAAGGTGCTGCGGGTACGGGTGCTGGATTCGAAGAACAGATTGACCACTGTCTTGCCGCGCAGCAGTGGCACCTTCTTGATGGACCGCCCCCCCACATCCACAAAACTGGCGGCGGTATCGAGAATATCTTCCAGCAAAGAGCGGGGCAGGTGCTCGGTGGTAAGAAAATGGCGTAGCTTACCGTCGTCGGTCAGTTGTACGCGGGAGGATGGCGCAAGCGTCATTCTTCAGGCCTTGTGTCTCGTATCTCCGCCACAAGGGGGGCGGGCCCGCGTAATTCTACCCGCTGATGGGGGGGCAATGCCAAAGTTTCACCACAGATATCGGCACGAATCGGCAATTCCCGATGGCCGATATCGAATAGCACCACCAATGCGATGGATGCCGGACGACCGAAATCGAACAGTTCGTTCATGGCGGCACGGATGGTGCGCCCGGTCATCAGCACGTCGTCCACCAGTAGAATATGCTGCCCGTCCACCTCGAAGGGCAGTTTCGACGGCGTTACGGTGCGTTTGAGCCCGCGGGTATCAAAGTCATCCCGGTAGAAGGCCGGGTTCAGGGTCCCCAGTGGCAACGGCTCGGCCAGTTTCCCGTTCAACGCCCGGGCCACCCAGGCCCCGCCGGACTCGATCCCCACCAGCAGCGGCGCCCGATCACCGTATTGTTCGGTGATGGCTCCGGCCATGGTGTCCAGGTGTGTCTGCAGTTGTTGTTCGTCCCAGCTCAAGGGGCTCTCCAGAAGATTATCTTTACTGTAGGAGCCATGCTTGCATGGCGAAAGACCAAGCATGGCGTCTGTTTACTCAAGAATAAAGTCTCAACCGTATTGTGAGGCCCGTGCTTATCCACAAATCACTCCCTTTGCGTACCGGCTGTCCCGCGCAGCCCGGCAGTGGTCCCACCAATGATCCGATCAAACCGTTCAGTTTTTTGGGATGGCAGTCACCGGCGATGAGCAGGAGGATAGAAAAAGCTGCATGGCAGCAGTAAGTTTTGTAAAGAGTGGAACCCGACTAACAGATAACGCTCCAACCACCAGGAAGACCGGGTAGGGTACAGGGATGCAACTACGCAACGACTCGCAGCGCTTCGGCATTATCACCATCGTTCTGCACTGGTTGGTGGCCATGACAGTGGTGGGCCTGTTTGCACTGGGCCTGTACATGGTCGATCTCACTTACTACGACGACTGGTACCGTAGCGCCCCGCATCTGCATCGCAGCGTGGGCATCCTGTTGTTTCTGGTAATGACTTTCCGGTTGCTGTGGCGGCTGGTATCTCCGCCCCCGAAAGCCCTTGCCAGCCATCAACCCTGGGAACGCATCAGCGCGCACCTGACCCACTGGGCGCTTTACCTGCTGCTTTTCACCGCCATGATCAGCGGTTATCTGATCACCAGCGCCGATGGCTCCGCCATTGATGTGTTTGACTGGTTTGCCGTGCCCTCCATCACCGGTGACCAGAAAGGCCTGGAAGACACCGCCGGCGACATTCACGAAATCGCCACCTGGGCAATCATCATACTGGCCAGCGTGCACGCCCTGGCCGCACTCAAACACCACCTGCTTGATCGGGACGATACCCTGCGCCGCATACTGGGCATGGCATCCCGAAACCCTGACAACCATTAACCCAAACGGAGTTCGATGCTTATGTTGACGCTAGCAAAGAAGATCACCATTCCCGCCCTGGCATTACTGCTCAGCAGCATGGCCTTTGCCGACAAGCCCGGTGGCACCTATGCCTTCGATAAAAAGGGCGCCCACCAGTTTGTCATGTTCAAGATTTCCCACCTGGGCTACAGCTGGCTGTACGGCCGCTTCAACGACTTCGACGGCAGCTTCACCGTGGACGCGGAAAACCCGGAAAACAGCAGCGTGCAGGCCACCATCCAGGTCGCCAGCCTGGACAGCAACCACGCCGAGCGTGACAAGCACCTGCGCGGCGATGACTTCCTCGAGGTAGACGAGTACCCCACCGCCACTTTCAAGAGCACCAAGATTGAAAAAACCGGCGAAAAAACCGCAAAAATCACCGGTGATTTCACCCTGCACGGCGTCACCAAACCGGTCACCCTGGACGCCAAACTGCTGGGCTACGGCGATGATCCCTGGGGCGGCTACCGCATGGGCCTGGAAGCCTCCACAACCCTGAAGCTGGCGGACTTCGGCATCACCTACGACCTGGGCCCCGCCTCAGAAACCGTGGACATTATTATTTCCGTGGAAGGGGTTCGGCAGTAAAGCTCTAAAGAAAAAACGCAGAACTGCAGGAGCCATGCTTGCATGAGCTCCTGCAGATTCAGAAAGGACGTCCAAGACGTACAATCTGGTTTCTATCTTGAGGAACAAGCGGGTCCAGAAAATCCCCTTCCTTGTCTCTCGGAAAGCGCCTATCGGGAATAAATGTGCTCACTCCCGGAATATCATTACGAAAGAGGACCCGCTGCTCAATCTCTACCCTTTCAGCATTACGAGAAAAAAGGCTGATCCTGGCAAGCTTTCCATTTGAATATTGGTATTCCCTTCTTTTCCGATCCCGGACATGAATGGATTTTACTTTATCTCCATCATAGGTGAACTCGCGCTCCGGATTTCCCTGCGTATCGAGCATCGACAGAAGCTGGCCGTTTTCGTCGTAAACAAATTCGGGAAACCCATAAACCGTGTCATCTTTGCTAAACCAGATTTCGTCATCACCGGCACCCAGGGAAACGTCTCCGTCGGGCTTGCCGTTTTCATCAAATCCATAGAGCTTCATGTATTCGTTTGGAGCAGGCGGATTCCGGCTTGCCTCACTCTCATGCAACTCACCTATTTCGGGAAGCCAGGTAAATGTCCTGTAACGGGTATCAACAAAGCTGTCATTGTCACCATAGCGATCAATGATTACCCGACTTTCCAGATCCCCGGGCAACCACTTGGCCACTTTTTTCTGGTAGCCATGGCCAGCATAGACGGCAATATTCGGCAGGCTGACGGAATCTGAATATTCGGGAGATGGATCTACCGTAACAAAAAATTCGAAACCGGCCTGGGAGTTCCCCGATAACTCAGTGGTTTGAATGTGAGAAAGAAAAGGAGGCGCCGTTGTTATCTGATCATTCTCTCCGTAGAACACCACATGCTGGGATTGCTTCCAGCCACCGCCCTCCATCGCCTGCTGGCTTATCGTCATCCTGTAACCAAATTGGTAACTGGCTGGACAAAAATCACCCTTGCAGAGCACTTCCTCTTTTACCAGCTGCTTTCCTTCTCTGCTCGGACACACTGAAATTCGACCGTCACTTTCAATATCAAGCTGTTGAAGGGCGAAATTCCCATCACCATTTGTTCCCATGTTTTGCACTACGGACAGAAGCGCAGGAGGGAGTGGGTTTTCAGATTGCTGATATCGGCAGGTCAGACCTCCCGTACGCACATCATCGCCTGTTCCCCATTGACCATCATTACCGGGATCCACAACAAACCGGGAGCGAATGACATTGCCCGCACTGTAGTCGAAAACCTGCATTCCTTTAACCGCGCCACCCTCCCGGTAGGTCACGGTATCAGGAACTGGCGCATAGGATCCGGTAACGGATTGACCATCACTGCTTCCGCCACCACCGCAGCCGGTGATCAGGACTGAAAAAACCACCACAAGGTTGAACGTTCCAGCTTTCGTTTTTCCTCTCACACCTGTTTTCCCCCACATAATTTGTACTAAAAAATCTGTGCGCCGCCCGCAAAGAAGCCTTCAGCAATGATCACCGCCGCCATGGAATCCACTCGGCTATCGGCCTGACGAATACCGGTTCGCTCGCGGGCTTCACGGGTACTCAGGCGCTCATCCACCAACCACACCTTCATGCCGAACCGGCCTTTCAAACGGCCCGCAAATTTCTTCGCCCGCGCCGTGGATTCACTTTCACTGCCATCCATGTTCAACGGCAAACCCACCACCAGCCCTTCCGGCTCCCACTCTTTCAACAAGGCAGCAATGTCGTCCCAGTTGGGTTGAGTGTTCTTGCAGGGCAGGGCTTTTAATGGTGTGGCAGTGCCCAGCAGACTGTTGCCACTGGCCACGCCGATTTTGTGTGTGCCGTAGTCAAACGCGAGAATCATGGAAGGCCTAATTGATAATTGAGAATGGATAATTGATAACGACGCGGATATAACGGCGAAATTGATGGCCAAGGTATGAGGCCGCGACCAGGGTTTGGTCGCGGCCTCATGCCTTGAAGATTCTTACTACGCATAAACGCGCAGCTATCAATTATCCATTATCAACTATCAATTGCTTATTCAGCTGTGTCCCGCCTGGGTCGCAATCAGGCTCATATCCACACCGATACGCGCAGCGGCCGCTTGCCAGGTTTGTTCGAAAGGGGTGTCCAGCACCAGTTCGCGACTGGCCGGGGTGCTGAGCCAGGCGTTTTCCACCAGCTCCTGTTCCAGCTGACCGGGTTCCCAGCCGGCATAGCCCAGGCAGATCAACGACTGCTCCGGTCCTTCGCCGATGGCAATGGCTTCCAGAATATCGCGGCTGGTGGTGAGCATCAGGCCGTCGCTGAGCGGCACGCTTGACTGCCAGTGGGTCGATGCCGCGTGCAAGACGAAACCGGCTTCCTGCTGCACCGGCCCGCCAGCGACCACCCGATGCCGCTCAGAGGGCGGCACCTCGATCTCGATGTCCATGTCGCTGAGGATATCACCCAGGCTGATCTGCACCGGGCGGTTGAGAGTCAGCCCCATGGCCCCCTCGCTGCCATACTCGACGATATAGGTGACAGAATGTTCGAAGTTGGGGTCGGCCATCTGCGGCATGGCCACCAGCAACTGGTGTTTGAGGCTTGTGTTGTCCATGGGGACAGTATCCGGGGCAGGGGGGAGAGCTGCAAGCGTCGGGAGGCTAGATAGGTACCCTTTCCCAATATCGGGCAGATTGCCTGCGGGAACGATGGCGCAAATCAACCTTTCAAGATGCGACTGTAGGAGCACCTCTCGAGGTGCGAATCCGAGCATCGGCGAAGGAAACGTACACCGGCTACCACCAGATCTTTCTAAAGAGACCCGCTCAACTGCTGACAGGCCTGATCGTCCTGCGGACGATTTCCGCGCAAGCGCGGTTCGCGCCTCGAGAGGCGCTCCTACAGTTGCGTCGTAGCGAGCGTGGGTATTACTTCGACGACACCCGCTGGTTCTTGTCGAACTTCCAGGTGCGGATGATTTCCAGCACGTCCATGTTCTTGCGCATCTCCGCGGTGAAAGCATCGAAGGGGGCGGCGAGGCGCACGCTCTGGATGGCGGCCTGATCCAGAAACTTGTGGCCGGAGGATTTCAGCAGGCGCACTTCCTTGAGCTTGCCATCCTTCTGTATCGATACCATCAGCCGCACGGCACCGAAGGTATTGCTGTTCAGTGCCTGGGACGGGAAGTTGCGGGTACCCATGGCTTCCACCTCACGGCGGAAGCTGTCGATGTACTGGGCCTCGTAGTGAGCCTTGGCGGACACCGAGGTGAGACGACGGATCCGCGGGCGCTTGGCATAGGCCTGTTTCTGGGCATCCAGCCGGGCCTGCAGGCTGGCGATCTCCCGGCTCAGGTCCTGCAGGTTTTCCTGTTTCGCCACCTTGAGGGGCTTTTGATCGGTTTTCTCTTGCTGGTCCGCTTTTACCTTCTGGTCGCTGGTGCGGGCGGTGGTGATGACCAGCAACTGGGACTGGCGATCGCGGCGCTCCCGGGTGGTCTTTTCCTTGAGCTGCACGTTGTCGAGTTTGTTGTCGGCGAAGTCCACCTGCTCGGTGGTGGTCAGTTCCTGTTTTTCCGCCAAATCACCGGAGCCCAGCTGGTTGCTCTGGGCAATAAAGTCCGCCTCGTCCGGCGCGTCATCACTGCGATGCTGGGACAGGGTCACTTCCAGGGTATGCGGAGCCGCACGCTGCTTTTCGGGGGCAAAGCTGACCCCGAAGATAAGAATGCCGTGGAAGGCCAGCGCCAGAAACACCGTAAAGGTGAGACGATCTGATGCACTGACGGTGGAATTGGCTGCCATGGTTTCTTCTTTTTGTTACTGCCTTTAAACGGCCGGAGAGTGTGCCCCGGACCGTACTCATCGTCTATGACGGCTGCCGCAACTCCAGCAACATATCGAACAGCTGGCCGGCAATGTTGATATTGAAGATCGCGTCCAGCTCACGAATGCAGGTGGGGCTGGTCACGTTGATTTCGGTGAGATAATCACCGATCACGTCCAGACCCACGAAATACAGCCCCTTGCGCTTGAGCGTAGGCCCCACCTGCTCACAGATCCAGCGGTCCCGGTCGCTCAGCTCCCGGCCCTGGCCGGTGCCACCGGCGGCCAGGTTGCCGCGCAGCTCGCCTTCCTTGGGGATCCGCGCCAGTGCATAGGGCACCGGCTCGCCGTTGATCATCAGGATGCGCTTGTCGCCCTCGGTGATCTCCGGCACGAAGCGCTGGGCCATGATCGGCGTCTTGCCATGCTGGGTGAGCACCTCAATCACTACCGAGATATTGGGGCTGTCCTTGCGCACCCGGAAGATGTTGCTGCCGCCCATGCCGTCCAGCGGCTTCATCACAGTGTCACCGAACTCCTGTACAAAATCGCGCAGCAGTCCGGACTGGCTGGATACCAGCGTCGGCGCACAGCACTGGGGAAAGTCGGTGGCGAACAGCTTTTCGTTGCTGTCGCGGACACTGCCGGGCCGGTTCACTACCAGCACGCCTTCCCGTTCCACCTTTTCCAGCAAGTAGGTGGCGTAGATGTACTCCGCATTGAACGGCGGGTCCTGGCGCATCAGGATAATATCCAGATCGGCCAGATCGTAATTCACGGCGTCGGCCAGACGGTACCAATCGTCGTTATTGTCGGTGACGGACAGTGCCCGAGTGGCCGCAAAGGTGCGACCATCGCGCACATACAGATCTGCCGGCTCCATGTAGAGCAATGACCAGCCACGTCGTTGCGCTTCCAGCAGCATGGCGAAGGTGCTGTCTTTCCAGGGTTTGATTTTGGCGATGGGGTCCATCACCACACCAATACGCAGGCTCATGGGGTCTCCACAGACAATAAAGCGGGCCGGGGAATGTTAGCAGCGCTGAACGCCCACCGCTATGCAGGGATGCGCGGGGCATTTTCCCAAGTTTCATAGGGTCTTATAGATTGATTGTAGAATCTGTGTTAAAAACTTCGCTTGGGCTCGTATCGCTACACCCCCCGCCCATCGAATTACTAGAAAGGCCAAAAATTACAATAAGTTGCGGCCAACAACGGTTCACGGTTAAAGGCAGTTTCCATGACTGACAATTTCCAAGACCTCAAGGTAATGGTGATCGACGATTCCAAAACCATCCGTCGTACCGCTGAAACCTTGTTGAAGAAAGCAGGTTGTGAAGTGATCACCGCCACCGATGGCTTCGATGCCTTGGCCAAAATCGCCGACAGCAAACCCAATATCATCTTCGTCGACATCATGATGCCGCGCCTTGACGGGTATCAGACCTGCGCCCTGATCAAGAACAACAGTGCCTTCAAGGCCACCCCGGTGATCATGCTGTCGTCCAAGGACGGCCTTTTCGACAAGGCCAAGGGACGGATAGTGGGGTCCGACGAGTATCTGACCAAGCCGTTTTCCAAGGACGAGCTTCTCGGCGCGATTCGACAGCATATCAACGGTTAAGCGACAACGTCGCTGAACCTGAAGAGGATAAGATGGCACGTATTCTGATTGTGGATGACTCTCCTACCGAAACCTACAAGTTGCGGGAGATTCTCGAAAAGCACGGCCACGAGGTACTCGAGGCCGCCAACGGGGCCGATGGCGTGGCCATGGCCCGCTCTGAGCTGCCCGAGCTGGTACTGATGGATGTGGTGATGCCGGGTCTTAACGGCTTCCAGGCCACCCGCCAGCTCACCAAGGGTGCAGACACCGCGCACATTCCCATCGTTATCGTCACCACCAAGGATCAGGAAACCGATCGTGTCTGGGGCAAACGCCAGGGCGCCAAGGACTACCTGACCAAGCCGGTGGACGAGGATGTGCTCCTGCAAACCGTCGATCGCATGCTGGCCGACGGCTGATATTCGGAGCCCCTGATGAGCGCAACTGCTTCCGCCGCCTATATCCAACTGGCCGACTATAACCGTCGCTGCCGCGAGCAGGCCAAAGACCTGCCCATGCAGCAGGATGCGGTCAGCTACTGGAGCGGTGTGGGCTTTGTGATGGATGGCAAGAAATACGTGGCACCGCTGGATGAGGTTTCCGAAATCCTCTCGGTGCCGGCCTACACCCGCATTCCCGGCGCTCGTAGCTGGATGAAGGGCGTGGCCAATGTCCGGGGTCGACTGATGACCGTGATGGATCTCAGCGGCTTTCTGGAAAAGAGTTCGCCGGTCCAGGAAAAGCGCCGACGGTTGTTGGTACTGGACCAGGATGACTTGTACACCGGTATGACGGTGGACGAGGTGCTGGGGATGCAACATTTTCCCATTGATGAATTTGTGGAATCACTGCCGGTCAGCGATGCCAGCGTCACGCCTTTTGTGCGCGGCGCCTACCGGCGGGACGGGGAGTACTGGTCCGTGTTCAGCCTGACCCGGCTGGCAGAGGATCCGCGCTTTATGCAGGTCGCCCGCACCGGCTGAGCTGTATATAAGCATTTGGGGTACATAAGAAGAGCGAACGCCAGGCCAGGAGCCAGATTATGAAGTTCAATTCGGGAGCAATCTTTGACAAATTGCGGGGGGGCGCGGAAGGCAGCACGCTGAATATCGCGCTGTATATCGGCCTTGCCGTCTTTATCGTCCTGGCGGTGGTGAACTTTCTGCTCTCCGCCACCACGGCGAACAAGGCCCAGGAAAACATTACCCTGGCCTCGGAGATGCGGGTTATTTCCCAGCAGATCGCCAAGAACTCCCTGGAAGCCGCCGCCGGTAACGCCGACGCCTTCGAATTGCTGGCCAAATCCCAACAGAGCTTCCAGTCCGCCTGGGATCAGGTGAAGGATGAGCCGGTCGACAGTCCCCAGGTAAAAGAACGTCTGAGCAGCCTGTGGTCTGAAGTGAACAGCAACGCCGGCATTATCCTGCGCGGGGAAGACACGGTTCTGGATCTGCACGAAGTGGCAGACACCCTGGCCCAGACCATTCCTTCCCTGCAGGCAGAATATGAAGGCGTGGTGGACATTCTGGTAGCCACCGGCGCCGAGCCGGATCAGATCGCGTTTGCCCAACGCCAGTCTCTGCTGGCCGAACGGATCCTCAGCTCCATTTCCAAAGTGCTGGAAGGTGGTGACGGCGCGGTGATCGCGGCGGATGCTTTTGGTCGTGATGCCAGCCTGTTTGGCCGGGTCATGAACGGCATGATCGAAGGCGACGAAGCCATGGGCATTGACCAGGTCAACGACCCGGATGCCCTGGATTACCTGGCCGAGATTGCCGACCTGTTCGACGAATTCGTTAACCAGTCCGTGGATGAAATCCTGGAAACCGCTCCCGAACTGTTCCAGGTACGTAACGCGGCCGACACCATCTTCCGTCGCTCCCAGGACCTGCTGCAGGAATCCAGCAACCTGAACAACCAGTTCGAAGGCACCACCAACACCTTCTTCCCGTCCGTGACCTTGGGTGGCTTGTCTGCTGCCATCGCGGTGCTGCTGTTCTTCCTGATCATGGCCCAGCGTAACCGTCAGGCGGCAACGTTGAAGGACGAACTGGAAAGCGAGAACCAGCGTAACCAGGCGGCGATTCTGCGACTGCTCGACGAACTGGGCGACCTGGCGGACGGTGACCTGACCGTACAGGCGACGGTGACCGAGGACTTTACCGGTGCCATCGCTGACTCCATCAACTATTCCATTGACCAGCTGCGCAGCCTGGTACAAACCATCAACAACTCGGCGGTACAGGTGGCCTCGGCGGCGCAGGAAACCCAGTCTACGGCGATGCATCTGGCTGAAGCCTCCGAGCACCAGGCCCAGGAAATTGCCGGCGCCTCCGCGGCGGTGAACGAAATGGCGGTATCCATTGACCAGGTATCCGCCAACGCCGCCGAATCCGCCGCGGTAGCGGAACGGGCGGTAGCCATCGCCAACAAGGGCGCTGAAGTGGTACAGGCCACCATCCACGGCATGGACACCAT
>NZ_JABURH010000103.1:17153-50676 GCF_014762765.1 Alcanivorax sp. | reverse complement strand
TACGCCATCGCCGGCTGCGCCACCGAATTCGCCCGTGCCACCGTCTCCGCAATCAGATCGCCAATCCGGTCAATGGCCGACGGCGGGAAGTCGTGGCCCATGCCGGGAATGATGACCAGCTTGGCGCCGCGAATGTGACGGGCAGAAGCCTTGCCGCCGGCAGGGCGGATCAGCGGGTCGGCACCACCGTGGATCACGGTGGTCGGGCAGCGGATCTGTTTAAGGTGTTTGGTAAGGGCACCAGTGGCCAGGACAGCCAGGAACTGGTTGCGGATGCCGCGCGGGTTGATGCCGCGAGCCCAGCACTCACGATACATGGCTGCCAGTTCGTCGCGGCCCTGAGGCAGAGAACCGGCCAGCTTGCTCATCATTTCCAGGCCGAAGGCCACGAACTGATCTTCGGTTTCCACCTTCACTCTCGGCGCCACCAGGGTCTTGAGGGCCGCCGGCTTGGGCAATGGCAGGTAGGGGCTATTGTTACTGGACATGATAGAGGAGAGCGACAGCACCCGGCTCGGGTGGGTGGCAGCGATCAACTGACTGATCATGCCGCCCATGGAAGCGCCAACAAAATGGGCCCGTTCTATATTGAGGGCATCCAGCAGTCCCATGGTGTCAGCCACCATGTCGTGCAGGGTATAAGCGCTGTCCACGGACAACCCCAGGGTATAGCGCAGCAACGCCACCAGTGGCCCCTGTTTGAAAGGCTTGCGAATGCGGGTGGATTTGCCCACATCCCGGTTGTCGAAACGGATCACCCGATAGCCACGATCCACCAGTGCATCCAGCAACGGTTCCGGCCAGAACACCATCTGCGCCGACAGGCCCATGACAAAGACAATGGGCTCCCCGTTTTCCGGGCCACGACTCTCATAAAAAAGCTCGATACCGTTACTGCTCACCGTGCCTGACTGCATATGTGACCCCTTCATTGTTCTACTGCGAGCTGGTCAACATAGAAAAGCCCCGGGCAAACCACAAGCACACCGGCCACGATTGGCCCGATGGGCGCCTTAAACGGTGATAGCCCGCCACAACATATCGAACAGCACCCCATGCTGATCCGCCATGCGTCCGGGCCGACCGCGCAGCAGGTGCATCTGGGAAATGCGCAGCAGCACCCCGTAGAAAAAATCCAGCAGGATCGGCGTGGCCACCTGGCTATTGAGGATGCCCTGCTCCTGCCCCTCGCACAGAACACTCAGAAACAGCTCGGTAAGGCGCTGCTGGCCCGGCGTGGTATCGCTGCCCCAGCGCCCCGGATACACCGAGTTGATCATCATCCGTCCCATCTGCGGATTGCGATCAAAAAAGTCCAGCACCACCCAGAACACCTTGCTGAGCCGGTCGCGGAAGGTGTCGATGCCGGCCAGGTGATCCAGCATGCGCTCGGCCAGTTGCTCCAGGCCGTGATGCAGGCAGGCACTGAGCAGCGCCTCTTTACTGCCGTAGTAGCGATACAGGGTCTGCAGGCTGCACTGAGCCGCTTTGGCAATTTGCTGCAGGGTCACCTGGTGGAATTCCGAGTCCGCAAACACCTGCACCGCCGCCCATTCGATGCGCTGGCGCACCGCCGGGTCCTGGCGGGATTCGGGAAGCACTGCCGTACCGTTTCTCACACGCTCATTTCCTTGCACTGTAATTCTTATTACACCCCTGTCGGACAGAGCTCATTGCGACGTTGACTCGCTGCCAAGAGGCTTCTAGTCTCGACACACTTTGTCACCATTCAATGTCACATTTCGTGTAATTAAAATTACACCGTGACCGGCAACCCCTGCAAGGAGTCTGGAATGCCTGTTCGCAAAATGAAGCTGGCTGGTCGTAGCGGCCGCGTGGCCGTGGTGGATGGGTTGCGTACCCCGTTCGCCCGTATCGCCACCCACTATAAGGACCTGAACGCCATCGATCTGGGCGCCATGGCCGTAAAAGAACTGATGGCCCGCAATAACCTGGACCAGCGCGACATCGAGCAGCTGGTGTTCGGCATGACCGTAATGATCCCGGAAGCCCCCTTTATCGCCCGGGAGATTGCCCTGGCGCTGGGCATGAACACAGTAGACGCCTACTCCATCACCCGTGCTTGCGCCACCAGCTTCCAGACTGCCGCCAGCGTGGCCGACAACATTGTCGCCGGTTACACCGATGTGGCCATTGCCGGTGGCACCGACTCCACCAGCTGCGCCCGGGTGCCACTGTCCTCCGAGCTGAGCGCAGTGCTGCGTGACGTGAGCTTTGCCAAGAGCATGACCGACCGCATCAAGCTGCTCAGCCAGCTGAAGGCGAAAGACCTGCTGCCCCAGGCGCCGTCCATCACCGAATACTCGGTGGGCGAAACCATGGGCGAAAGCACCGAGAAGATGGTCAAGAAATGGGGCATCAGCCGCCAGGAACAGGACGATCTGGCCCATGCCTCCCACAGCAACGCCGCCCGCGCCTGGGCCGAAGGCCGCCTGGACAAACAGGTGATGACCGCCTTCCTGCCGCCCAAGGCCACCCCGCTGAAGGACGACAACCTGGTGCGCAAGAATTCCGAGCGTGCCGGCTACAGCAAACTGAAACCGGTGTTCGACAAGGTCTCCGGTAGCGTTACCGCCGCCAACAGCAGCCCACTCACCGATGGTGCCGGCGCCCTGCTGATGATGAGCGAGAAGAAAGCCAAGGCGCTGGGCTACGAGCCGCTGGGCTATATCCGCTCCTACGCTTTTGCTGCCCGCAGCCCTCAGGATGATTTGCTGATGGGCCCGGTGCTGGCCGCCCCCATGGCCATGGCTCGTGCCGGACTCGCCCTGAAAGACCTGACCCTGGTGGACATGCACGAGGCCTTCGCCGGCCAGGTGGCCTGTAACCTGAAAGGGCTGGCCGACGATGACTATGTGCGCAGCCAGACCGGCCTCGCTGCCCTGGGTGAGGTAGATCGCAGCATTCTCAACGTGAACGGCGGCTCCATCGCCTACGGCCACCCCTTCGGTGCCACCGGCGCCCGCGTCATCAGCCAGGCCCTGTATGAACTGCAGCGTCGCGGTGGCGGCCTGGCCCTGACCACCGCCTGCGCCGCTGGCGGCATCGGTGCCGCCATGGTGCTGGAAGCGGAATAAACAGCGGAACAAGGAGATTCCCATGAGCAAGACACAACGTGCCTTTACTCTCAAACCGCTGGACAACGGTGTGGCCGTACTGGAAATCAATGTGCCCGGCGATACCCAGAACACCCTGAAAGCGGAGTTCGCCGACGATTTCAACGCGGCCTTTGCCGACATCGAAAAAGCCGCCCCCAAGGCCCTGGTGCT
The DNA here is from genome assembly GCF_014762765.1 of Alcanivorax sp. Classification (GTDB taxonomy): domain Bacteria; phylum Pseudomonadota; class Gammaproteobacteria; order Pseudomonadales; family Alcanivoracaceae; genus Alcanivorax. The sequence goes on along the minus strand of NZ_JABURH010000103.1, from coordinate 47,386 downwards.
CTACTCCACCAAGGCAGGCTCTTTCATGGCCGGTGCCGATATCAAGCTGTTTGAAAACGCAAAGACCGCCAAGGAAGTGAGCGACCTCTCCATACTGTGCCAGCAGACTTTCCAGAAACTGGAAGACCTGGATATGCCGGTGGTGGCCGCCATCAAGGGCGCCTGCCTGGGTGGCGGCATGGAACTGGCTCTGGCCTGCTCCTACCGCATTGCTGCCAGCAGCAGCGACACCGTACTGGGTCTGCCGGAAGTGATGCTGGGCCTGCTGCCTGCCGGCGGCGGCACCCAGCGCATGCCGCGTCTGGTGGGTATCGCCTCCGCCCTGGACCTGATGCTCACCGGTCGGCAACTGAAAGCCAAGCCGGCGAAAAAAATCGGTCTGGTGGATGAAGTGGTGGAAGCCGTGGCGGTCTACGACCGGGCCGTGGCACGCGCGCTGGAACTGGCGGATGCCAGGGAAGAAAGCGGCGTCAATTTTGCCAGTTACTTCAGCAAGGATGGCATTACCAAAGCGGCGCTGGAACAGAACAGCCTGGGCCGCAAGATGGTCTTCGATCAGGCCCGCAAACAGACCGCGAAAAAGACCCACGGCCTGTACCCGGCACCGCCGGCCATCATCGATGCAGTGGAAGCGGGCTTCGAGGACGGCATCGAACAGGGGTACGCCACTGAAGCGCGGCTGTTTGGCGAGCTGGCCATGTCACCGCAGTCGAAACAGTTGCGCGGCATCTTCCACGCCACCAACACCCTGAAGAAAGAAACCTTTGTGGCCGACGGCGTAAAAGCCCGGAACATGGAAAAAGTCGGCGTCCTCGGTGCCGGCCTGATGGGGGCCGGCATTGCGCTGACCACCATCAACAAGGCCAAGCTGCCGGTGCGGCTGAAAGACCGGGATGACAAAGGCCTAGCCCACGGCGTGAAATACGTCAGCGAGTTCTACAACAAGCGCGTCAAGAAAGGTGCCATGAGCGCCGCCGCTGCCAGCGCCGAGCAGGGTCGAATTTCCTACACCGCCGATTACAGCGGTTTCAAGGGCCTCGACCTGGTGGTGGAAGCGGTGTTCGAGGACCTGGGCCTGAAGCACAAAATGCTCAAGGACGTGGAAGACAACGGCAACAAGCACACGGTGTTTGCTTCCAACACCTCTTCCATTCCCATCACCGACATTGCCAGCGCCGCCGAACGCCCGGAAAACGTGATCGGCCTGCATTACTTTTCCCCGGTGGAAAAAATGCCGCTGCTGGAAATCATCACCACGGACAAGACCGCCCCGGAAGTAACCGCCGGCTGCGTGGCTTTCGGCAAAGCCCAGGGCAAGACCGTGATCGTGGTGAAGGATGGCCCCGGCTTCTACACCACCCGTATTCTTGCGCCCTACCTGAACGAAGCAACCCGACTGCTCACCGAAGGGGTGGATGTGAAAGCCGTGGACAAGGCGCTGGTACGCTTCGGCTTCCCGGTGGGTCCCATCACCCTGCTCGACGAAGTGGGTGTGGATGTGGGTACCAAGGTGGGGCCGGTACTGGAAAAGGCCTTTGGTGACCGCATGGCGTCACCGGATGCCGCCAGCCTGATGATCGAAAACGATTATCTGGGCCGCAAGAGCGGCCGCGGTTTCTATATCTATGAAGGCGTGGCCAAGGGCGAAAAACCGGTGAACACCGCGCTCTATGAGCTGATGAATGTCACCAGCGAGAAAGATGCGGATGACGAGGAAATCGTCAGCCGTTGTGCCTGGCTGATGATCAACGAAGCCGCCTACTGCCTGCAGGACGGCATTATCAGTGATCCCATGCACGGCGATATCGGCGCCATCTTCGGCCTGGGCTTTCCGCCCTTCCGGGGCGGCCCGTTCCGTTATATGGACAGCCTGGGCCTCACCAATTCGGTACGTACCCTGGAGCGCCTGGCCGAACAGTTTGGCGAGCGCTTCACACCGGCTCCGTTATTGATAGAGATGGCCAAAAAGAAACAACGCTTTTACCCGTAAGCGTCCGGCGCCTGTTTTATTCGCGCCCGTAAACGTTCGCCCTGCCCTGCAGGGCCTGACAACCTCAAAGGAACCACAGCATGTTTCAACAAGTGATGAACTGGATGCGGGACAACAAGATTCTCCCGCAGATCTCCGACACCGAACGCCAGGCGCTGGAAGCTGGCGATGTGTGGATTGATGGTCAATTCTTCGGCGGCAAGGTGGACTTTGAAAACATCCTCGCCGAGAACTATGACCAGTTGCCCGCCCACGAACAGGCTTTCCTGGACGGCCCGGTGGAAGAGCTGCTGAAAATGGCCGACGGCTACGAGCTGTCGCGCACCCGCAAGCTGCCGGACGATGTCTTCAAGTTCATGGCAGACAATGGCTTCTTCGCCATGCAGATCGCCAAGGAATACGGCGGCATGCCCATGTCCACCCAGGCCAAGTCCTGCATCATGGCCAAGGTAAGCTCCTACTCCGGCCTGCTCAGCGCCATGGTAGTAATTCCCAACTCCCTGGGCGCCGCGGAACTGCTCGGCCACTACGGCACCGATGAGCAAAAGAACTACTACCTGCCCAAGCTGGCCAAGGGGGAATTCATTCCCTGCTTCGGTCTCACCGAACCCACCGCCGGCTCTGATGCCGCCTCCCTGAAAGCAGAAGGTGTGGTGTTCAAGGACGACGACGGCGAAGTGAAGTTCAAGCTGAATTTCCGCAAGCGCTACATCACCCTGGCACCGGTAGCCAACCTGATTTCCCTGGCGGTTCGCCTGCACGACCCGGAGAACCTGCTGGGCAAAGGTGAAGAGCCCGGCATCACTGTAGTGCTGATCGAAAAAGGCGCACCGGGTACAGAAGGCCTGCACATTGGCGATCACCACCAGCCGATTGGTGAACATTTCCCCAATGGTCCCATCGTCGGTCGTGATGTGATCGTCGCTGCCGACAAGGTTCTCGGTGGCGTGGAATACACCGGCATGGGCTGGAAGATGCTGATGGAAGCCCTGGCCGGCGGCCGTATGGTTTCGCTGCCTGCTACCGGCATCTGCGGTGTACGTCACGGTGCCATGATTTCCGGCGCCTACTCCATGGTGCGCCAGCAGTTCGGCATCCCCATCGGTCGCATGGAAGGCGTGGAGCACAAGATCGGCAAGGCCGCCGGCATGACCTACGCCTTCGACGCTGCCCGCGTGTTCGGCTGCTCCGCCGTGGATCACGGCATTCAGCCGCCGGTAATGTCCGCGGTCATGAAAGCCTACTCCACCGAAATGGGTCGTGAGATCGGCACCGATGCCATGGACGTGACTGCCGGCTACGGCGTTATGCAGGGCCCCAACAACACCATGGGTCGCTTGTACAACTCCGCCCCGGTGAGTGTCACCGTGGAAGGCGCCAACATCATGACCCGCACCCTGATGATTTTTGGTCAAGGTGCTACCCGCTGTCACCCCTACGCCTACAAGGTGGTACAGGCGGTGGAAAACGAGGATGTGGCCAGCTTCCGCAAAAACCTCACCGGCTGGATGGTGCAGTTCCTGCTTGGCATGGTGATGACCCTGGTCCGCGGCGTTACCCGTGGCTGGTTCACCGTGAAGGTGCCCAATGTGGAGCCGAAGACCAAGAGCATCTACCGTCGTCTGGGCTGGGCCGCCACCCGCTTCGGCCTGCTCACCAACCTGGCCATGTTCTTCGTGGGCGGCAAACTGAAAGCCCGCGGCAACCTGACCGGTCGCTATGCGGATGCGGTTGCCTGGTTGTACATCACCACCTCTGCCCTGCGTCGTTTTGAAGCAGAGGGCCGCAAGGCAGAAGACCTGGCACTGGTTCAGTATGCCGGCGAGTACGGCCTGACCCAGATCCAGAAAGCCTTCGAAGGCATTTATGAAAACTTCGGTGGCCCGGTGGGTGTGATCCTGAAAACCGTGGGCCGTATCTGGCTGGGTCTGAACCCGCTGGCCAAACTGCCCGATGACCAGTTGACCCATAAAGCCGCGCTGACACTGCAAAGCTACGGCGAGCAGTACAAGCGTCTGGTGGGCGGCAACTACATGCCGGAGGAAAGCGACCAGGGCCTGGGACGTCTGCTCAAGGCCTTCCGCTTGACCACCGAAGCCGAGCCGGTTCGCAACAAGATCCGCGCTGCCCAGAAAGCCCGCAAACTGGGGCGTGGCAAGGTGGATGAAATCGCCGCCGAGGCTGCCCAGCAAGGTGTGATCAGCGATGCGGAACTGGCACTGCTGAATGAGGCTACCGCAGCCTGCATGCTGGCCATCGAGGTGGACGTGTTCACCAAGGACGAGTACTACGGCGCCGGCGGCATCCCCGCCATGAGCGCCACCGGTGACGGTGGTGTGGAACAGCCGCCGGAGTATGAGCTGGCCAAGGCGGTCGGCGAATAACTCCCCTGACACCGAACGCCCTTCCGGGCGTTCGGTTTTCTTTTTTCAGTTTCCATTCCTTTGTTCTGTGATATCGCAGTGCAAAGGAATTGATACTCTGCCTCTGCGACAGGATCCCCCCATGAATCCATTGCTCGACGGCCTGAAGGTCCTTGACCTGTCCCGGCTGCTGCCCGGCCCTTTCTGTTCCCTCTCTCTGGCACAACTTGGCGCCGAAGTGATCAAGATTGAGGAACCGGATGGCGGCGACTATGCCCGTGAACTGTCCCCGGAATTGTTCGATATCGTCAACCGGGGCAAACAGTCCCTGACCCTGGATCTTCGCCAGCCCGGCGATGTGGAACGGTTCAAGGCACTGGTGAAAGACGCTGATGTGGTCCTGGAATCCTTTCGCCCTGGCGTCATGGACAAATTGGGCTGTGGCTATGACACCCTGAAAGCCATCAACCCGGCGCTGGTCTATGCCTCACTCACCGGCTACGGCCAGACCGGCCCTTACGCAGACCGCCCCGGCCATGACCTGAATTACCTGGGCTATGCCGGCGTGCTGGACCAGACCGGCCTGGCCGGCAAGCGCCCGGCCATGTCCAACGTGCAGATCGCCGACTTGGCCGGCGGCGCCCAGAACTGCGCCATCGGCATTCTTGCGGCGGTGATGGGCGCCCGTCAGAGTGGCGAAGGCTGCTGGGTAGATGTGGCTATGCTGGACGGTGCCCTGGCGCTGCAGAGCATGGCCCTTGCCACCCATCACCAGCACGGCAACAGCCAGCCCCGTGGCAAGGACATGCTCACTGGCGCCCTGGCCAACTACAACGTCTACCGCTGTCGCGACGGCAGGTACCTGGCGGTGGGCTCCCTGGAACCGAAGTTCTTCATGGCATTCCTCAAGGAAATTACGCCAGCCTTTCTTTGGAAGAAGAAAAAGAAAAAAACCGGCAACTCTTCCAGCTCAACCGCCGACAAACCCAAGCCCGCCGGTAGCGGCAACGATGCCCTGACCAAGCTGGCCGCCGACCCGAAAAAACTGCGGCGCCTGATGGTACCGGTGCGCTGGGCCATCCAACTGATCCTGCTGACCCGCACCCGCGATCAATGGGACGCCCGGCTGGCCCACAAGGATACCTGCGTCTCCGGCATCCTCACGCTGGAGGAGGCCCTGGCCAATGAACAGGTACAAGCAAGAGGTCTGGTAACCGACAGCCAGAAAGGACCGGTGCTGCGCTCCCCCATCCGTTTTGTGGGCGCACAGACCCGCGACGGTGACAGCCCATCACTTGGCGAGCACAACCCTTTGTTTGCTGACCAGGATAAGCGCCGGGCCTGAAGCCGGCGCTTTCTGACCCGATCAACCCTGCTACTGCCAGGCCGCAAGTCATACAGTAGTGAATAAAAGAACAATCAATACGGAAGACACATGAGCATTCAGGCAAAAATTATCAAGGCGGTAACCCGCCGCACGATCAAACGTCACGGCCTCAACGAACAGCAACTGGTTCGTCACCTGCGCAAGGTGTTCAATGACACACCGGTTCTCACCCTGCTGCCCCGGAAGGTGACACTCAACCAGATCCGCGAACCACAGTTCGAAGGCGACCACCTGAGTGTCAGCAACCCATCCACCACGGTGCTGTATCTGCACGGCGGCGCCTATATTGGCGGGGTCACAAAGACCTATCACAACCTGGCCGGGCGCCTGGCAAAACAGCTACATGGCGAAGTCTATCTGCCCCTTTATCCATTCGCGCCCGAGCACCCTTTTCCGTCAGCCGTGAACCGGGTGATGGAAGCCTACGAATACCTGTTGGCCAAGGGCAAGAATCCCAGTGATATCGTGATTGCTGGCGACTCCGCCGGCGGCGGCCTGACCCTGGCCACCCTGCTGCATATTCGCGACAAGGGCCTCCCCCAACCGCGCTGCGCGGTGCTGTTTTCGCCGGCCAGCAATGCCTTCCCGGATGACAAGGTGCTGGCCGCTCTGGATGCCAGTGACGCCATGCTGTCGGCGGACATTATCCGCACCGTGATTGATATCTATCTACCCAATCTGGAAGACCGCAAGCATCCCTACGCGTCGCCCTGCCTGGGTGACTACAGTGGCGTGTGTCCACTACTGATTACCGCCAGTACCGACGAAGTGCTTTACCCGGATGGCAAACAAGTCCGCAAGGCAGCAGAAAAGGCCGGTGTGCGGGTGAAATGGATTGAGCGCTCCGGCCTGTTCCATGTCTGGCCGATCATGGTTCCCTTCCTGCCGGAGGCTAATCAGGACCTGAAACGCGTGGTCGAGTTTATCCGCACCGCCTGACTGTTTTGGTCATTGCCGCCACTGCACCACTGGCGTTTACTGATTTTTTTAATGACAGGGAGGCGGCATGACCGAACTGCCCCGTATTCATCAGGACGATTATTGTGACGAGGATCTGCCACGACTGAGCCAGCCCTGGTGGCAGACTCTACCGGGCAACTTCCATGCGCTGCCGGATCATTTTCTCGCAGATAATGATACCCGCTGGCGAATCGACTACACCGCCAGCATCGACACCCTGGCGCGTACCGGACTGGCCAGTATGGCCGGCGCTGCGGCCCTGCCCGCCACACTGAATATCTCCCGGCAAAAGGAAGAACGTGCGCTGGTGGATTTTTACCGCCCTTTTCTCCAGGAAGATAATCCCAATACGTTCTTTGCCCGGCCTACACAGACGGCAAACATTGAACGTATTCCGGTGGCCCCCTATCACTTTCAACCGGAGGATGGCGACGCCCATACCCTGCGTTTTCGTTCGCCCTTCGAGCCCAGGAACCCGGCCCTACGTGACCGTTACCTGAGCCATCGCCGCAACCGCACCGCCTGGGCCCAGCACTGGCGGCACCACGGCGAACCGCGCCCGACGCTGATCATGATCCACGGCTTTGTCGCCGACCCCTACTGGCTCAACACCCGCTGGCTGGCGCTGCCCTGGTTTTACAAGCAGGGCTTTGATGTCTTGCTCTACACCCTGCCGTTTCACGGACGCCGCAAGGGCCGCCTTGCCCCGTTCAGTGGCGCACAGTTTTTCAGTCAGGGGATGGCCCTGCTCAACGAAACCTTTGCACACGCCATCCATGACCTGCGTCTGTTCATGGATTATTTGCGCGCCCAGGGCACGCCGGCCATGGGCGCCACCGGCATTTCCCTGGGCGGTTACACCACCGGATTACTGGCGGCGCTGGAAGATGATCTGGCCTTCGCTATTCCCAATGTGCCGCTGGTCAGCATCATGGATCTGATGCAGAGCTGGTTCCCGATCAATCTGCAAGTGAGCCTGCTGAAGAAGGTCTACGGCACCGACCTGCAGGGCCTGCGGGAAATCACCGCACTGCATTCACCACTGACGTGGCCGTGCAAGGTACCGCAAGCCGGCCGCATGATTATCGGCGGAGCCGGCGACCGCTTCGCGCCACCCAAGCATAGCCATCTGCTGCACCAGCACTGGGGAAATTGCGATCTGCACTGGTTCCCGGGGAATCATCTGCTGCATCTGGATCAGGGGCTGTATCTGAAAGCCATGCGCGATTTCATGAAGGCGGCGCTGGGGGAGAAGTCGGTGGCGGCGAGAGGCTGAATTCTAGCTTCTAGCTTGTAGCTACGCTTTGTCGGTCTTGAACAAGGCCGCCGTGCCTGCACCGCAGGAGACCACGGTTTTCATCATGCTCTCCACGCCGATCTCCGGGTGTAACTCCACCAGATCCTGGTCCACGTGATAGATAAAACCGCTGGTGGGATTGGGGCCCGTGGGCACGAAGATGGTGACATGGCCGTCCGCATGGCGGGAGGTGACCAGTGCAGTGACTGACACATCCGTGTCTCTGCCATACAGCCACACCCGTGCTACCTCACCACGACTGAACGGGCTGTCGCTGTTGCTGCCCATCAGTTGGCCGATCACTTCCTTGACCGTCTTGTAGCCCGGCAGCCGGGTCATTACGTTTTCTTCCCACTGATGCCACAGCCAACTGCCCACCCTTGTGGCCACCAGGGTACCCACCAGAAAGCACAGCACCAGAACCGCCAGCACCGACAACCAGTCGGCCACGAATTTGGGCAGGTCAAAGGCGCGGATAAATACCGTGGTAAACGGCGCGATCATTTCCGTCACCGTCTGGTAAATCCAGCGGAAGAAAAACACGATGATGGAAATGGGCAACAGAATGGTGAGTCCACCCAGCAGGGACTTGCGGATAAAGAACCAGATACGGCGGTTGGCGCTCATGGGCTATAAGCCTTTGGTTATCGTGTTGTGACCAGATTGATAAGACAGCGCCGTTGCGCAGGGGTTCGTTTGTCCATGACAGAGCTGGCTCAACGCCTTTCACCTCGCTCATACCAGATACGGCTGATGAACAGACACCGCTCCCCGGCAGGGGTATCGACCACCACCTCATCGTCTATCTGTTTCTTCAGCAAGGCCCGTGCCAATGGCGCATCGATGCTGATGTAGTGCCGCTTTGCATCTGTTTCGTCCGGCCCCACCAATCGGTAGGTTTCAATATCGCCGTCCTCGTTTTCCAGCTCCACCCAGGCCCCGAAAAACACCTTGCTCTGGTCTTCCGGCAAGCGATCCACCACGGTCATGTCATCCAGGCGTTTGCTGAGAAAACGTACCCGCCTGTCAATCTCGCGGAGCTGTTTCTTGCCATAGATGTATTCGGCATTCTCGGACCGGTCCCCCTGGGCGGCGGCTTCCTGCACCGCCTGGGTCACCGCCGGGCGCTTTTCCTTCCACAGGTATTGCAGCTCATCGTTGAGCTTCTTGTAACCTTCAGCGGTAATGTACTTGGAAGCAGGAATGCCTTTTGGTCGCCAGCGGCCCATGATGGTTACACCTCGAAGATACGATCAATCTCGCGCAATCCTTTGAACTCCAGCGTATTACCAGTGGGGTCCTGCACAAAAAACGTGCCCTGCTCGGCGGGCTGCCCGACAAAACGTTCGCGTGGCTTGAGCAGGAACGGCCAGTTATTGTCGTAAATCCGCTCCACCAGGGTTTCCCAGCTGGCGAAATCCAGAACCACGCCAAAGTGCGGCATGGGTACCGGATGGCCATCCACCTCACTGTAGCCCTGGATTGGAGTCAGATCCTCACCTTTGTGCAGGGAAAGTTGGTGGCCATGCAGATCAATATCCACCCAATTAGGGGCATCCCGACCCCGGCGGCCACCCAACACACGGCAGTAAAAGTCTGCCGCTTCTTCCAGGTCATTCACCATAAAGGCCAGATGAAAGGCCGGCTGTTTTTCCATCGTCTACCGCTCTTGCTAAACTCTCGTCATTCCGCCCGATACGGGATACTGCTATACCTGGCTCGGGCGCCCCATGTTACTAGAGGACTCCACCCCATGTCTGTCACCCGCGCCCCCTGGCCCGCCACCCGTCTGCGCCGCATGCGCCGCGACGATTTCTCCCGCCGGCTGATGCGCGAAAACACCCTCACCGTGGACGATCTGATTTACCCGGTGTTTGTGCTTGAAGGGAAAAACCAGACCGAAACCGTCGCCTCCATGCCCGGCGTGGAACGCATGAGCGTGGACCTTCTGGTCAAGGAAGCCGAGGAACTGGCCAGGCTGGGCGTCCCGGCCATGGCACTGTTCCCGGTCACACCGGCCGAGGTAAAGACCCTGGACGGCAAGGAAGCCTGGAACCCGGACGGTCTGGCCCAGCGGGCGGTACGCGCCATCAAGGCAGCGGTACCGGAAATGGGTGTGATCACCGATGGCGCCCTGGACCCGTTCACCACCCATGGGCAAGACGGCATCATCGACGACAATGGCTACGTGCTCAACGATGACACCGTGGAAGCCCTGGTCAAACAGGCCCTGTCCCAGGCGGAAGCGGGCGCCGACGTGATAGCGCCCTCGGACATGATGGACGGCCGCATCGGCGCCATCCGCGACGCACTGGAAGCCAACGGGCACATCCACACCCGCATCATGGCCTACTCAGCCAAGTACGCCAGCGCCTACTACGGGCCTTTCCGTGACGCGGTAGGTTCCGCCGGCAACCTGGGCAAGGCAGACAAGACCACCTACCAGATGGACCCGGCCAACAGCGACGAGGCCCTGCACGAAATCGCCCTGGACCTGGCCGAAGGCGCCGACATGGTAATGGTAAAACCGGGCATGCCCTACCTGGACGTGGTGCGCCGAGTGAAAGACGAATTCAAGGTGCCGGTGTACGCCTATCAAGTGAGCGGTGAATACGCCATGCACATGGCCGCCTTCCAGAACGGCTGGCTGGATCAGGACAAGGTAATGATGGAATCCCTTCTGGCCTTCAAACGCGCCGGTGCCGATGGCATTCTCACCTACTTCGCCAAGGCGGCAGCACAGAAACTGGCCGCACAGTAGACTGGAGTGACACGGGGTAAGGTGTCGGCACAGCCAAGCCGGCTGTTTGCTCGACGTTGAACCTTTCCAGGCAAACATGACCACAAGGAGAGCACCATGCATGGACGCATTCGCCTGCTCGTTCTCGGCATCATGCCCGCCCTGTTTCTGCTTACGGGCTGTGACAACCGGCAATGGCTGAATGATGAAGAAGAGTTCCTGAGCAAAGCCGCCAGCGAACAACTCAACACCCAGAACCACTATCTTCTCGAAGACCACGACATCGACTACCGGCTAGTGATCCAGGCCGCTGAGGGGGACATCAATCAGCGTGCTCGCCGTCACTTTCAGGACAGCGGCGCAGGGCAACGCAGCCAGACGGGCCGCGGCTTGCTGCTATTGCTCGACCCCCAGCAGAATGAAGTCCGCCTGGAAGTCTCCACGGCCCTGGAAGGCGTTTATACCGACGCCTTTGTCTCCTATCTTGAACGCCAGCAGATGGTGCCCTTCTTTCGCCACAACCGGGTCGCCGATGGTATTGCCGCCACCACGGAACTGATCATTGAACGGGCTCGCCAAGCGAAAGCCAAGCAGGCGTTTCAGACCCCGACACAGTCAGCCTTCAGCGCTGGCGGTGGCGCCAGCGTCCCGGCGCAGATCGGCGAAGCGGCGCCAAAAACGGCAGGCGGACACGATAACGTTTCCACTGCGACCACACCGGAACAGGCGGTACAGCACTACCTGGCAGCCATGGCTGCCCACAACGACCGGCCAGACCTGTCCATTTACACTAACAACACCCGCGATATGCTGGCCGACTGGGTCATCGCACCAGCACAGATGGACAATCTTGCCAGCAGCTACCAGCAATGTGGCCCGGCGCAGACCCTGCTCGGCCCCAGCCGCCGCGGCCCGCTGGCCGTCATCCGTTATCCCATCGAGCAACGGCAATGTGCCCCCTGGTTATTGCGCATCGAGGAGCAGCAATGGCGTCTGGATCTGGCATCCCAACAGAGCTTGATCCGGTTTGGGCGCAACAACCAATGGTACCTGGACCACAAGCACCGTAACCCCTGGTTCTTCGGGTTTATGGACTGGCAATTTGATCGCAACGGGTTCCCACTCCGAACAATCCAGCATCGCTGGGCATTGTCAGTCACCAGTCGGGGCGATAACACCTTTGTACGCTGGGTGGGAGAAGGCGCCGCCGCTGATCGGCTGGGACTGCGTTACGAAGACCAGTTACTGAGCTGGAACGACACCCCGGTGACCGACCATCGCCAGGTAGCTCAACTGATGGATACCAGCGATCCCGGCGCCAGCATCAGGATTACCATTCTTCGCGATGGCCAGACTCTGGAGCTCATTGGCCAGGCACCACCGTAATCACCATATCGCCGCACTGGACAACAGGGCTCACCGCGCCCCTATAATGCATATACACCAATAAATTAGCGGAGCGCACCGATGGGCCAAGACAAGACCGATACGCTCGCCCCCCTGGAAGTGGGCCGCCATTGCGCCGCCCTGCATTCCCGGGTGCTGTCACGCCTGGTCACCCGCCTCTACAACAACAAGCTGGCGGACACCGGCCTTCGCATTACCCAGTTTTCCATCCTCAATGCCATCAAGGCCCAGCCGCCGGAATCTATCTTCCAGTTATCCGAATGGCTGGGCATGGAGCGAACCTCCCTGCAGCGCACCGTGGACAAACTGATCGAGAAAGGCCTGGTGGAATCCGAACCCACCGGCAACAAGCGCTCATTGGGGCTGTCGCTCACTACCGAGGGCGAGGCTCTCTACCAGCGGGCGCTGATACACTGGCAGGAAGCTCAGGATGTCTTCGAGTCACTGGTGGGCAAAGAAGAGTGGGACAACATGGCCAGCCAACTTCACCGCTTCAGTTCCCGGGTCAAGCAAGAGCTTTAACCGGCGCCTGCGAAACCGTTGGCGGATTCGCAAACGCCGTAACGGTATCGATCACCACCGTATCCCTGAGCACTCTCCGGTGGCCCAGCCCTTGCGTTTGATACAGGGTCGCGCCGGGAATGGCCTGTTGCAGACGAAGGCCTTCTACAAAAGGAATTTCCCGGTCCCCGGTGTCATGGATCAGCAATACCGGGCCACGTATCTGCCCACCCAACCGGGCGATATTCAGCGCATCAAAACCGATCCCCACCCGGGCCGCCATCTTTTGCAGAAGCTGAAGACGGGCCCGCTCCCCCAGATGTAGAAACGCAGCGAAATTATTGACCAGGCCGCGAAATTCCGCCGGCCCGGCAATCAGCACCAGCCGTTCAAGACGGGGATCCTGCGCAGCCACATGCGCCAGCGCCCCAGCCCCCATGGAGTGCCCCAGCGCAACGGACACCGGGCCGCCGATAAAGTCCAGCGCCAGACGAATCGACGCAATAAAATCCCCCACATGGGCCGGCCCATCTGCCTGTGGACCATGCCCCGGCAGAATCAGGGCGTAGCGGGTGTAACGGTGGGCGTCCACCGCGTTGATGAAAGGCGACATCTGTGTGGCCCGGCCAGACCAACCATGCACAAACAGCGCGGCCTCCTCACCGCCTTGCCAGATCGCCAATTGCGCCCGGTCACCCAGCGAGACGGTCAGATCCGGCTCTGATCCCCGGAACGACAATGGACCTCTGGTCACCCGGGGCGTGGTTAACAGGTGCAGCGCCGTATCGCTGGCCCTGCCCGGCAGCAGCCGACTGTATCCCGCCATCAAGGCTTGAAACACGGATAGCAACATAACCCTTCTCCTTAGTGTGTATGCACTATAAAGGAAGAAAAAAATGGCGGTTGCGCCATTTGCTTCATTTGATGTATTTACACTTTATATTGCTTTATCCACCCGCGCAAGCCGGCACGATGTCGACGGTGGCCCCGGGAGCCGGTAAGCCAGGCAGAAACAGCCAATGGTTTTTATGGGGAAATGGTTAGAATTTCACCGTTTTCTGCTGACGTTGCTGGGTCCATGACCCAAGGAGAACCGTAATGCGTACGCTGATACTGATCGCCACCCTGAGCCTGTCCAGCCTTGCCGCTGCGGAAGGCCGCGCCCCTACCGAGCAGGAGATGCAGGAACTGGACATTATCCAGCAATCCTGGATTTTCCAGGGCTGAAATTCATAAAGCCACCTGCTGGCGGCTTTATTATTCCATCTTCACTTCCCGCCTCCCCGACCCTCGCGCTATCCTGCTAAACAGGGTGCTGAAAAGCCTGTTAACACAAAACCATTTTGCACCTGTCATTACCGTGTCACATTAATGTCATGCAATAGGGGCCTTCCAAACGGCCCGGTCAGGACGACGCCAATGAATGACATTGCCAGCGAACACAGCGCCATCGACCTCAATAACCCGGACTACTATTTCAACCGGGAGCTGAGCCTGTTGCAGTTCAACCTGCGGGTCCTGGAGCAGGCCATGGACGACAGCCATCCGTTAATGGAACGGCTGAATTTTCTGCTGATTTTTTCCAGCAACATGGATGAATTTTTCGAGATCCGTGTGGCCGGCCTCAAAAACAAGCTGGAAACCCACACCGGTCAGCCGGGCCCCGACGGCATGCTGGCCGAGGAAATCCTGAAGGAAATCAGCCGCACGACCCATGAGGCGGTGGACCGCCAGTACCATATTCTCAACAACATTCTTCTGCCGGCCCTGCGCGAGGAAGGCGTGGACTTTCTGCGCCGGGAAGACTGGACCGAAGCACAGATTGAATGGGTGAAAAAATATTTTCGCGAACAGATCTATCCGGTGCTTACCCCCATCGCTCTGGATCCTTCTCACCCCTTCCCACGGCTGGTCAACAAGAGCCTGAACTTTATCGTGTCGCTGGACGGCAAGGATGCCTTTGGCCGTTCCACCGGTCTGGCCATTGTGCCCGCACCCCGCTCCCTGCCCCGGCTGATCCGGATTCCTGACGAAATCAGCGAAAGCGGTGACGACAACTTTGTGTTCCTGTCATCCATGATCCACGCCCATGTATCGGACCTGTTCCCGGGCATGAAAGCCACCGGCTGCTACCAGTTCCGGGTCACCCGTAACGCGGACATGGAAGTGGATGAGGATGTGGAAGACCTGGCCAGCGCCCTGAAAGGCCAGCTACTGTCACGGCGTTATGGTGACGAGGTACGCCTGGAAGTGGCGGACAACTGCCCACGTCACCTGACTGATTATTTGCTGGAACAGTTCGAACTCACCGAGATCGATCTGTACGAAGTGAATGGCCCGGTGAACCTGGCTCGCATGTTCACCAGCGTGAACCGCCCGCGCCTGCACTACCCGCCTTTCACACCCAAGCTGGCACCGGCAGTCAAAAAAGCAGAAACCATTTTCGACGCCATGGACCAGGGCGACATTCTGCTGCATCACCCCTATGAATCCTTCCAGCCGGTGGTCAACCTGCTGGCGGAAGCGGCCCGCGACCCCAAGGTGCTGGCCATCAAACAGACCCTCTACCGCACCGGCACCAAGTCAGAAATTCTTGATCATCTGGAAACCGCCGCTCGTAACGGCAAAGAAGTTACCGCCATCGTGGAACTGCGGGCGCGCTTTGACGAAGAATCCAATATCGAAGGGGCCCGCCGACTGCAGGAAGCCGGCGCCATCGTGGTGTACGGGGTGGTGGGCTACAAAACCCACGCCAAGATGCTGCTGGTGGTGCGCCGCGAAGGCGATGGCATCAAACGCTATGTGCACCTTGGCACCGGTAATTACCACACCAAGACAACCAAGCTTTACACCGACTACGGCTTGATGACCTGCGAGAAAGGCATCTGCCAGGACGTGCACAAGATCTTCCAGGAGCTCACCGGCATGGGCAAGGCGGCACGGCTAAAGCAGCTGAAACATTCGCCCTTTACCCTGCACCCGTCGCTGATCGAATGGATCGACTTTGAAACGCAGCAAGCCACCGCCGGCAAGCCGGCGCGGATCATTGCCAAATTCAATTCACTCACCGAAGAGAAGATCATCCAGGCCTTGTACCGGGCCAGTCAGGCGGGTGTGGAGATTGACCTGATCGTGCGTGGCATTTGCTGCCTGAAACCCGGAGTGCCGGGGCTATCCGAAAATATCCGGGTACGCTCGGTGATCGGCCGCTTCCTGGAGCATACTCGCATTTACCACTTCCATCATGGCGGCGAGGACCTGGTGTATGGCTCCAGCGCCGACTGGATGGATCGCAACCTGTTCAACCGGGTGGAAACCTGTTTCCCGATCAACGACCCGGTGCTCAAGGCCCAGGTGATTGAACAGGGCCTGCATTACTACCTGCGCGACAACAGCCGCGCCTGGCTACTTCAACCGGATGGTCGCTACCTGCGCGCACGGCCGGAGGACGGGGAAGAGAGCTTCATCGCTCAGCACGTCTTACTGGAAACCCTTGGCGGTAGCTGAGTTTTAAATGGGCAATTGATAACGGCGCGGATTGGTGTTGCTGTTGTCTTTGAATACAAGAGGCCGCGCCCAAACGCTTGGGCGCGGCCTCTTGCGTTTCAGGGTTTGATGCCCTTTGCCGCGAGTTATCCATTCTCAATTATCAATTAACCTCAACTCATAGCCACCAGCACGAAAATAATCCTGTTCCTGTTCCAGATCAGCCAGTGTCAGCGGATGCTCTTCAAGCCAGTGCGCCGGAAACTGCAGGGACAAGGAATTGTCTTCGGCTTTCAGCACCATCTCGGGAATGACTTCATCGCAGCGGGCATGGTGCAGACGGGCAGACAGCCGCAGCACCAGGCACAATCGCAACAAGCCCTGCTGCTCATCGTCCGGCAACTCCGACAGCGCAGAAAGTGGAAGCTTGCGACGGTGGCCGCGTACCAGCACCGCCACTGCCTGCTGCTCCTGCCGGGAAAACCCTGGCAGGTCTGAATTGGTCACCAGATAGGCGCCATGCTTGTGGAATTGGCTATGGGAGACGGCAAGGCCCACCTCGTGGAGCAATGCACCCCAACGCAGGGTATCCGCCAACTCGTCATCCTCCAGTTGCCAGCTTTTGGCCACCTGATGATACAAACCCATGGCTGTGTCGCAGACACGCTCCGCCTGAGTGCGTTCCACATGATGGCGACTCATCAGCGACTGGATGCTGCGCTCGCGCACGTCCTCGTGGGCGAATCGCCCCAGCAGGTCATACAGGAGCCCTTCGCGCAGGGCCCCACCTGACACTTCCATCTGATCAATACTCAACTGCTCGAAGATGCCGTAGAGAATCGCCAATCCGGAGGGGAAGATAGCCCGGCGATCCTCGCGCAGCCCCTTCAGATCCAGCTGCTCCACCTTGCCGGCCTTGATCACTTTCTTGCGGGCCTTCTTCAGGCCTTCCATGGTAATACCGGTTTCTGACCAGCCGTTGTCCACGCACACCTGGCTGATGGCCTTGATAGTGCCAGACGCGCCCACTGCCTGCTGCCAGCCCAGACGGCGGTAGTTGGCATGGATGGACAGCACCTCCTGGCGGGCAGCGGTGACAGCACGGTCAAAGGCCTTTTCGGTGATAGTGCCGTCGGTAAAGAAACGCTGGGCAAAGCTGACGCAGCCCATGTGCAGGGATTCCGTCTCGGTGGATTCGAAACGCTCGCCGATGATCAGCTCCGTGGAGCCGCCACCGATATCCACCACCAGCCGCTGACCGGCATCATCAGCCAGGCTGTGCGCCACCCCCAGGTAAATCAGACGGGCCTCTTCACGCCCGGCCACGATCTCGATGTCATGGCCCAACACAGCTTCCGCCCGGTCGATGAATTCCCGGGCATTGCGGGCCTGGCGCAGAGTGTTGGTTCCCACCACCCGGACGCTGCCGCGGGGAATCCCGGCGATGCGCTGGGCAAACCGGCCCAGGCAATCCAGCGCCCGTTCCTGGGTCTCCCCGTCCAGCCGGTTATCCCCGTCCAGCCCGGCACCCAGCTGCACCTTCTCGGACAGGCCATCCAGAATCTGGACCTCACCGTGGGCCTGCCGAGCCACTACCATGTGGAAGCTGTTGGACCCCAGGTCAATGGCCGCCAGATGCTCGCCATGTTCCATATGCACTCCTTTCCTGAAAGGCCATTACCCTTTTCCTGCCTACCACGGGTAGACAAAGAATTGAAAAACGCCCCGAATACTAACCGAATATCATGGCGTTACGGTGTCATAGGCAAACTCTACCGCGATAATTCACTGACTCGCTTGAAATTCGGCACCCACGACCTGATATTATCCACCATCGCAACAGCCCGCCCGTCGGGCCAGCTAACCCCCTATCTCAGGAGAATTCAATGAGCGGCGAGATTATCAATGTGACCGACGCGGACTTCGAAGCCCAGGTCATCAATGCGGACGGCCCGGTGCTGGTAGACTACTGGGCACCCTGGTGCGGCCCCTGCAAAATGGTCGCGCCGATCCTGGAGCAACTGGCCGGCGAGTACGGTGACAAGCTGACCATTGCCAAGATCAACATCGACGACAACCCGGAAACGCCCAAGAAATACGGCGTTCGTGGCATCCCCACCCTGACCGTGTTCAAGAACGGCAACGTGGAAGCCACCAAGGTGGGCGCCCTGTCAAAGAGCCAGTTGACCGCATTTTTGGACAGCACTCTCTAAGACAGACAGCCACATCCACTGATACCCTCGCCGACCGGCGGGGGTGTTACGTTTTATTACCACCAGCAAAGACTAGACAGCCTGTTGTTCGGGTGGTAGATTCCAGAACCAGCTTACAGCAAGCACCCCCTTAGCAAGTCTTTCGGAACCTCTGGTTACCTTTTCCTGATGGCCCCCTTTATAGGCTTGCCGGGCCAGATTCCGAATCAACCAGATTATCAAAACAACCGCCGCACCACCTGTGGTGCACCCTCTCAATTCATTCAAAGACATCAAACTAGACGCCAATGAATCTTTCTGAACTGAAGCAGAAGCCGATTGGAGAACTTCTGGACATTGCCAAGGAACTCGGCCTCGAGAACCTGGCAAGAACCCGCAAACAGGACGTAATCTTTTCCATCCTCAAGCGCGCCGCCAAGAACGGCTCCGACATCTACGGAGACGGGGTGCTGGAGATCCTGCAGGATGGTTTCGGCTTCCTTCGTTCCGCAGAGGGCTCCTACCTGGCCGGACCGGACGATATTTACGTTTCTCCCAGCCAGATCCGCCGTTTCAACCTGCGCACCGGCGACACCATTTCCGGCAAGATCCGGCCTCCCAAGGATGGCGAACGCTATTTCGCCATGCTCAAGGTCAACGAGATCAACTTTGACCGGCCGGAAAACGCCAAGAACAAGATCCTGTTCGAAAACCTGACGCCGCTGTTCCCCACGGAACGTTTCGTCATGGAAGCAGGCAATGGCTCCACCGAAGACATCACCAGCCGGGTGATCGATCTGGTGGCGCCGATCGGCAAAGGGCAGCGCGGCCTGATCGTGGCACCGCCCAAAGCCGGCAAGACCATGCTGCTGCAAACCGTGGCCCAGTCCATTGCCCGCAACAACCCCGAATCGCACATGATTGTGCTGCTGATTGACGAGCGTCCGGAAGAAGTGACCGAGATGTCACGCACCGTGCGCGGTGAAGTGGTGGCATCTACCTTCGACGAGCCCCCCGCACGTCACGTGCAGGTTGCCGAGATGGTGATCGAGAAAGCCAAGCGGCTGGTAGAGCACAAGCAGGACGTGGTAATCCTGCTCGACTCAATCACTCGTCTGGCACGGGCCTATAACACCGTGCAGCCCAGCTCCGGCAAGGTACTCACCGGTGGTGTGGACGCCCACGCTCTGGAAAAACCCAAGCGCTTCTTCGGTGCCGCACGAAATATCGAGGAAGGCGGCAGCCTGACCATCCTGGCCACTGCCCTGGTAGACACGGGTTCCAAAATGGACGAAGTGATCTACGAAGAATTCAAGGGCACCGGCAACATGGAACTGCACCTGGATCGCAAGGTAGCAGAGAAACGCGTCTTCCCGGCCATGAATATCCGCAAGTCCGGCACCCGCCGCGAAGAGCGTCTGGTCAGCGAAGATGAACTGCAGAAGATGTGGATCCTGCGCAAGGTTCTGCATCCCATGGACGAAATCGGCGCCATGGAATTCCTCATCGACCGCATGAAGCATACCAAGACCAATCTGGAATTCTTCGAGTCCATGAAGAGAAAGTAACGCTCGCAGACAAACAAAAAACCCCGCTTCGGCGGGGTTTTTTGTTTGTGCTGGTAGAGCCAGGTGTCACCAATCAGAACTGGTGCTCTACACCGAGGCGCCAGGTGCGGGGCAGAATAGGGTGAAAATGCCGGTCTTCCACGCCCCCGGCAGGCTCCCCGGCCAGTCGTGAGGCATAGAAATAATCAATGTCGTTATGCTCAACGTCAGCCAGGTTGAGGACTTCCAGAGCCACCTCCCAGCGCGGCCACTGCATCCCCAGCTTGATATTCTGAATGGTGGTGCTGGATGACTCCTGGTCCGAAAAACTGTCCAGTGGCCGCGGGCCGAAGTGGCGCAGGCGATACCCAGCAAACCAGCGCTGACCTCGATAGTGAGCACCAAATGCCATGACTCGGTCAGGGGCACCTTCAATAAAGCGGCCTTCTCCGGGTTCGTCCCCCTGGAATCGCGCTCGAGTGGTTGCCAATTCCACGTCGAATTCCCAGCTGCGGGTGGGCCGGTAAACCACATTCATTTCCGCCCCACGCCGCAGACTGCGTCGATTCGTCTCGGTATTGCCCGCGTCGCCAACAAACAGCAATTCGGAAGCCAGCCGCAACTGCCACGCAGCCAGGGTCACCTGCCATTGATCGTTAGGATAGAATCGGGCACCCAGCTCCTCACCACGACTTCTCACCAGTGGGTCCACCTGATCAACAGGCGTTCCCGCCACCGGGTCAATCTCGATAGTGGTGCCACGAGCATCGTTGCTGTGAAAACTGTACCCGGCGGACAGGTAATACTCGGCTTTTTCATTTGGCAGCCACGCCAGGCTGAATTTCGGGCTGGTGATACCGTCATGCGCATTGCCGCCATTGGCGGACAAATCGAACCCATTAACGTTAACCCCGGCACGATCGCGCACATCGAAGTAATAATGGTCGTAGCGCATGCCAAGAGTGGCCCGCCACTTCTCTGCGAAGGGGTAGACTACAGAGCCGAACAGCGCCGCACTGGTTTGGGCGACTCGGTCCCGGCGCACCACCCCCAGTCGATTTCTGTCTGCGCTTTTGAACAGTCCCACATCACGAATCTGGTCGTGACGCCACTCAAGCCCCCAATGTAACGTTAAAGGGGCGAAGGCGGTTAGCCACTGGTAGTCGTACTCCACATCCCCCCCCACCACAGCGCGGTCGTCGATCTGCTCGAATTCATCGCCGTTGACGGGGTCATCCAGAAAATAGGTAAAGTTGGACCACAGATTGAGCCCGTAATCGATGGCATACACCGAGCCACGCTGGCCGGGTTTGTCCCATTGGAATGACAGGGAGTAGCGGTGAGACTCGCCACCGGCATCCTCATCCAGAGAACCCAGCCGGCTGATCTGGCCTGAGCGGACGGCTCGATTGGCAATCTGATCAGCACTGTTCCACGTGTTGTCGTAAACCATCAGGGTCGTCGCATAATGGGATTCACCCTGATGCCATTCGTGGCCCAACAAGACGTTAACCTTTTCGACATCTTCGTTGATGTCTCGCCATGGGCCATTAAAGGTCTGCCCTTCAACAGCGTAAACCAGCTTGTGCCCCCCTGATCGCTTGCCACCGTAGACAAGGCCCCGGTAGTAATCATGCTCACCACCGGTCACTTTCACATGCTGGCGGGAAACCGAACGGCGCGTGCTGATATCCACGCTGCCAGCGCTGGAGAAATCACCCACCGACGCATAATAGGGACCTTTTCGATATTCAACAGTATCGATCACTTCCGGTATCAGGAAATTCACATCGGTATAACCCTGACCATGGCCATGGCTGGGCAGATTGACTGGCATTCCGTTCACTTCAGTGCGGAAATCCGTACCGTGATCGAGATTAAAACCGCGGAAAAAATATTGGTTGGCCTTGCCGTTACCGGAGTGCTGAGTGGCAATCATGCCGGGCACCGCTTCCATGATTTCCCCCGCTCTGAGAAGAGGGCGAACCTGCAGTTCATCCCCTGTCACATGCCCTTGCGAGGCTGAGACAGGAAGAGGAGCCATTGCGCCGGTAACCTCAACGGGTGCCAGCTCGTGAGAAAACCCGAAGCCCGTCCAACTTAGCCCCAGCAAACAAAGTCCATATTGATATGCGCGATTCATCCCTGCCCCCATTGCCGATTTTCACACACTGTCAACCCTATACCGTGAGGAACACGAGAATCACAGGACAGAGATAGCGCACAAGCCCGGCAGGGGACATGGATTGATGAGTGGTGGAACGCCCCGATCTACGACGGACCGGATTGCATTGCATGGAAATTTCGTTTGCCACGACTTACTCTGTTCGTTCTGTAGCCCTCACTGCGGCCTGACATCAGCCTGCTATACTCACCCCAAACCAACGTCGCCATCCTCTGACTTCCAACAAAAGGATCGCCATGAAATACCGCGACCTGCGTGACTTCCTGCAACAGCTCGAACAACTTGGCGAGCTCAAGCGCATCACTGCACCGGTGAACCCGAACCTGGAAATGACCGAGATCTGCGACCGCACCCTGCGTGCCGGCGGCCCGGCACTGCTGTTTGAAAACCCGGTGGGCTTCGGCACCCCGGTGCTGGGCAACCTGTTCGGCACGGAACGTCGCGTGGCGCTGGGCATGGGCCGCGAGTCCGTTGAGGAGCTGCGCGAACTGGGTGAACTGCTGGCCTTTCTGAAGGAACCGGAACCGCCCAAGGGCATGCGTGATGCCTGGGAAAAACTGCCGGTATTCCGCAAGGTGCTGAGCATGAGTCCCAAGCTGCGCGGCTCCGGGCCCTGCCAGGAAAAGGTGTTGGAAGGCAACGACGTGGATCTGTACCAGTTACCGATCCAGACCTGCTGGCCCGGCGATGCAGGCCCGCTGGTGACCTGGCCGCTGGTGATCACCCGTGGCCCCAACAAGGAACGCCAGAACCTGGGCATCTACCGCCAACAATTGATCGGCCGCAACAAGCTGATCATGCGCTGGCTCAGCCATCGCGGTGGAGCCCTGGATTTTCAGGAGTGGCAGCAGCAGCATCCCGGTGAGCCCTTCCCGGTGGCGGTGGCGCTGGGCGCCGATCCGGCCACCATCCTTGGCGCGGTCACCCCGGTGCCGGACACCCTCAGCGAATATGCCTTTGCCGGTTTGCTGCGCGGCTCGAAAACCGAGCTGGTGGAGTGCATCGGTAACGACCTGCAGGTCCCCGCCAGTGCCGAGTTCGTGCTGGAAGGCCATATCTATCCGGACGAGATGGCCGAGGAAGGGCCGTTCGGCGACCACACCGGCTATTACAACGAGGTGGAACGTTTTCCGGTTTTCACCGTGGAGCGCATCACCCACCGCCGTGATCCGATCTATCACAGCACCTATACCGGGCGTCCGCCGGATGAACCGGCGGTGCTGGGCGTGGCCATGAACGAGATCTTCGTACCGATCCTGAAAAAACAGTTTCCGGAAATCGTGGATTTCTACCTGCCCCCGGAAGGCTGCTCCTATCGCATGGCCGTAGTGACCATGAAGAAACAGTACCCGGGCCATGCCAAGCGGGTAATGATGGGCGTGTGGTCCTTCCTGCGCCAGTTCATGTACACCAAGTTCGTGATTGTCTGCGACGATGACGTCAACGCCCGCGACTGGAAGGACGTGATCTGGGCCATGACCACCCGCATGGACCCGGCCCGGGATACCCTGCTGGTGGAAAACACCCCCATCGACTATCTGGATTTCGCTTCTCCGGTATCCGGCCTTGGCTCCAAGATGGGCATGGACGCCACCAGCAAATGGCCCGGCGAAACCGACCGTGAGTGGGGCCGCGCCATCAGCATGAGCCCGGCAGTGAAGCAGCGGGTGGATGAGATGTGGGAAAGCCTGGAAATTGATAATTGAGAATGGAGAATTGATAACGGCGCGGACAAGTGACGCCAGGTCTTTCAGCATCGGAGCCGCGCCCAAACGGTTGGGCGCGGCCACAGGGGTAATAAAGCGGCGCCCGACCTCTCCCGCGCAGTTATCAATTATCAACTATTAACTATCAATTGCTTTTCTTGTACGATGGTGCCAAATAACAAAAGGACGCACCATGGCCTTGTTAGATTCCATTGACCGACGCAGTTTTCTGAAAGCCTTGGCCTCGGCCGGGGCCACGGGGGCATTGGCGCCCCAGGCTCTGCTGGCTGAGACCGGGAAGGCGCCAGCCTGGCAGAACTGGTCCGGTAACCAGAGCGCCAACCCGGCCAACCTGGTATTTGCCACCAGCGAATCCCAACTGCGTCAGACCCTGCGCGACAGCAGCGGCACCATTCGCCCCTTCGGCGGCAGCCATTCATTCAGTGCCGTGGTACCCAGCGATGACACCCTGGTATCCCTGGAAGCCTTGGCCGGATTGCGGGGTCAGGACGGCGACATCTTCACCTACGGTGGAGGCACCCGACTGGCCATGGCCAGTGCCCAGGCCAACAACCTGGGCTACAGCTTCAGCAACGAGCCGGATATCAACCTGCAATCCCTGGCCGGCGCCATTGCCACCAGCACCCACGGCACCGGCAGCAACCTGCAGAGCCTGTCCGGACAGGTGGAAAGCCTGCGGCTGATCCTCCCCGACGGCGAAGCCCTGAGCCTGACCCGGGAAGACGGCGACACCTTTCTGGCCGCCTGCTGCAGCATCGGGGCCCTGGGCGTGGTCAGCGAAATCGGTTTTCGACTGGAACCTGCCTACCGGCTGAAGGAGCGCACCTGGACCCTGCCCCTGCAGGAAGCCATGGATTTCGTGGAGAGGGAAAAAGACAACTTTCGCCACATCGAATTCTTTGCCTTCCCCCTGGGCGAACAGGCCATCGTCAAGACCATGGAAATCACTGATGACCCCACCGACAGCAGCGAACGGGAAGACAGCAACGACCTGCTGGAGCTGGTCTGCAAAGTGGCCATGCGCGCTGGCTGGTTGACCCCGAACCTGCAGAAGCTGGTCACCCTGTTTGTGGAGGACAGCACCTATACCGGCCCCGCCCACAAGGTGTTCGCCAACCGCCGCACGGTGCGGTTCAACGAGATGGAATACACCGTGCCGGCGGAAGACGGCATCGCCTGCCTGCAGGAAGTCTGCGAGACCATTCGCAAGCAGGACATCAATGTGTTCTTCCCCATCGAGTTCCGTTATGTGGCCGCCGATGATCGCCTGCTGTCCATGTACCACGACCGCCCCGGCGCCAGCCTGTCGATCCATCAATATTTCGCCCAGGACTATCAGCCCCTGTTCACGGCCGTGGAGCCGATCCTGCGTCGCTATGCGGGCCGCCCCCACTGGGGCAAGCTGCATACTCTGGGCCAGCGGCAACTGCGCGAGCTCTATCCCGCCTTTGATCGCTTTCAGGCCGTGCGCCGGGAACTGGACCCACAGGGAAGGATGCTCAACCAACACCTGCAAACCCTGTTTGGAGCAACCGGATGAAACGCCGTGGTTTTCTCATCGGCCTGGGCGCTCTCGCCGCCGGCGGCTGGCTGCTGCGCCCGGGGAATCAGGGGGCGCCGCATACCCCCTACTTCCAGGCCATCAACGACAGGCTGAAAAAAGACGGGCCCGGTCGGCCATTGATGCTGGTGGACCAGCAACGGCTGGTGCGTAATTGCCGCACCCTGAAAGCCATGCTGCCGCCCCGCTGCGCGCTGCGTATCGTGGCCAAGTCCCTGCCCAGTGTGCCGATGGTCCAGACCGTGATGCGCGAAACCGGCAGCAACCGTGTCATGGTGTTCCATCAACCGTTCATGAATGCCCTGGCCGACGCAGAGCCCGGCGTGGACATGCTGCTGGGCAAGCCCATGCCGGTCCAGGCCGCCCGACAGTTCTACAGCGAAACAGGTAGCGCCTTCGATGCGGAGCGGCAACTCCAATGGCTGATCGATTCCCGCCCGCGGCTGGAGCAATATCTGCAACTGGCCAACGATCTGGACCGGCGCCTGAACATCAATCTCGAAATCGACGTGGGCCTGCACCGGGGCGGCCTCACCGCCCCGAACCAGCTCGATGCAATGATCGCCCTGATCCAGGCCCACCCAGACCGACTTCGCTTCAGCGGTTTCATGGGCTATGACGCCCACGTGGGCAAGCTGCCCGCCTTTATTCAAAGCGCCGAGGAAGGCCACCGGGAAACCGAGGCCATCTACCAACGCTTTATCGAACGCCTCTACCAACTGGCACCCGCCTACCGGAATGAGACCCTGTGTTTCAACGGCGGCGGCAGCCCCACCGTCGGCCTCTACGACGACAGCACCGTGGTCAACGAACTGGCCGCCGGCTCCTGTCTGGTCAAGGCCAGCGATTTTGATCTGCCCCTGCTGGCGGATTTCGAACCGGCGGTGTTTATCGCCGCACCAGTGCTCAAGCAATGGGACGGCCTGAACCTGCCCGGACCGTTACCGCTGGGTGAGCTATGGCAACGCTGGGACCCGAACCGCCGCCAGACCTATTTCATCTACGGCGGTTACTGGAAGGCCACCCCGGTGTCACCGGCGGGCATTCGCGAGAATGGTGTCTATGGCCACAGCACCAACCAGATGATGTTCAACGGCAGTCCGGATACCGCCCTGCAGGTGGACGACCAGCTGTTCCTGCGCCCCACCCAAAGCGAATTCGTGCTGCTGCAGTTCGGCGACCTGGCCGTGTGGCAAGACGGCGCCATCCAGGACTGGTGGCCACCGTTGCCCCAGGGCCAGGGTGCCTGACCCGCCCCGACACCTGCCTCCCACTGACTCCCCTCTCCTCTTGACCTCCGGCACCGAATTGACGGTCCCGGTGGTCACTGCCTGCACGTTGACCGTTACATTGACCACTGATACATTCAATAAAACTTGACGTCGTCTAGATTTATCGTGGCCATTGCCCGGCAGGAGCATTTCATGACAACCACAACAACAGTGGCAAGCCAGGGTATAAACCTGCAGGTTTATACCTTCGGAGAGAGCAGCAAGCCCCCCGTGGTCCTGGTTCACGGTTACCCGGACAACCACAGTGTCTGGCGGCCCGTGGCCGAGCGGCTGGCCAGGAAGTACTTCGTGGTCAGTTACGATGTCCGCGGCGCCGGCGCCTCCGACGCGCCCCGCAAGCAGGCGGATTACCGCATGGAGCTGCTGTCGGCAGACCTGAAGGCCGTCGTCGACGCCACCCTTCCCGGGCGGGATTTTCATCTGGTGGGCCATGATTGGGGCTCTATTCAGAGCTGGGAATCGGTCACCGCCGAGGGGCCGCTCAAGGCCCGCATCAAATCCTACACCACCATCTCCGGCCCCTGCCTGGATCATATGGGCCACTGGATGCGTCGGCGCACGCTGAATCTGTCTCCCTCCGCCAAGGCCAAGGTGTTCAAACAGGCGCTCAGCTCCTGGTATATCGGTTTCTTTCACCTGCCGGTACTGGCTCCAAGTGCCTGGCAGGGAGGCCTGGACAAGCTCTGGCCCCGCTACCTGAAACACCGCGAGAACGTGCAGGAGCCGGACGCCAATCCCACCCAGGGCAAGGATGGCAAACACGGGGTGCAGCTGTATCGCGCCAACTTCCGCAACAAGCTGATCAACCCGCAAGACCGCCACGCGGCCTGTCCGGTCCAGCTGATCGTGCCCACCCGTGACAACTACGTGGGGACCCAGCTGTTTGAGGACCTGCACGAGTGGGTGGACGAGCTGTACCGCCGGGATATCAACGCCAACCACTGGGTACCGCTGAGCCACCCGGACACCATCGCCGCCTGGATTGGCGATTTCGTGGCCGGAGTGGAAAGCGGCAAGATGCCTGGCGCCCTGCAGCATGCCCGCGTTCGTCCGGAAAGACAGGGCCTGCCCCTGTATGGCAAGACGGCGGTTATCACCGGTGCCGGTTCCGGCATTGGCCGGGCTACCGCCCTGCGCTTTGCCGCAGAAGGCGCCGATCTGGTGTGCGTGGATATCAATGAAGACGGTGCCGACGCCACCGCCGAACAGGCCCGGCAACGGGGTGCCACCGCCTGGCCCCGCAAGGTGGATGTGGGCTCCGCCCAGGCCATGCAGCGGCTGGCCAACTGGGTGGAGAAAGAACTGGGTGGTGCGGACATTGTGGTCAACAACGCCGGCATCGGCATGGCCGGCGGTATGCTGGAAACGTCCACCAAGGACTGGGACCGCCTGCTCAAGGTCAACCTGTGGGGCGTGATCCATGGCTCGCGGTTGTTTGCCCGGCAAATGATTGACGGCCATCGCAAGGGGCACATCGTCAACGTGGCCTCCGCCGCCGCCTTCGCCCCCAACCGCAAGCTGACCGCCTACTCCACCAGCAAGGCCGCCGTGCATATGCTCAGTGAATGCCTGCGCGCGGAGCTGGCCGAACACCATATCGGCGTCAGCTCCATTTGCCCCGGCTTTGTGGCCACCGGCATTGCCAACAGCACCGTCTACGCCGGCCTCAGCGACGAGCAACAGGCCGAAAAACGCGCCAAAGCCGACGCCTTGTACAAGCGCCGCAATTTTTCCCCGGACCAGGTGGCCGCCGCCATTTTCGATGCGGTGCAAAGCAATCCGGCCCTGTCCCTGGTGGGAGCCGAAGCCTGGACCACCCGACTACTCAGCCGCTTTGCCCCGGTACTGTCCCGGCAGGTAGCGCGTCTGGATATTACCGCCTGATTTGATGACGTGTTGACCAAACAACGGGAGAACAACAGCCATGAATAGCCCTGTGCGCCATCAACTGAAAGCCCGCCGTGTGCAATTCGATTTCGACAATACGCCTCTGCACTGGCTCAAGGATGACCCGTTTTCCACCCATGTCATCAACGGCATCCACCTGCTGCTGCCTGCCGGGGAACTGTGGTTCTGCCGGGTCTACAACCAGGCCCTGCCGCTGGTCAGTGATGATCAGTTGCGCGCCGACGTGGAAGGGTTTATCCGCCAGGAGGCCGTGCATTCCCGGGCCCACAGCAAGGCCCAGCTTTATCTGGAGCGCCATGGATTGAGCGTGGATGAGTACGTGCAGCGGGTGGAATGGCTGTTTGGCACTTTTCTGGGGGAGGCACCTTTCGGGCTCACATTCCTGCAGCGCAAGGCGATTCAGAAGCAATGGCTGGTACTGCGTGTGGGGCTGATCGCGGCCATCGAACACTTCACTGGCGTGCTGGGTCAGTGGGCCATGGACAACGACACCTGGGAGCAGAACGGCGACCCGGCCATGGTAGACCTGTTCAAATGGCATCTGGCCGAGGAAGTGGAACACCGCACCGTTGCCTTCGATCTGTTCGAGCACCTGTGCAAGTCCCAGCTCGGCTTCTACGTGAGTCGTCAGGCGCTGATGGCCATCGTCTTTCCGCTGTTCATCTACTTTATTTCCGAGG
Source organism: Alcanivorax sp. (assembly GCF_014762765.1). GTDB lineage: Bacteria > Pseudomonadota > Gammaproteobacteria > Pseudomonadales > Alcanivoracaceae > Alcanivorax. The sequence goes on along the minus strand of NZ_JABURH010000103.1, from coordinate 18,163 downwards.
GTGGTCGCAGCCTGGCACGTCAGGACCCGGACCCTCAGGTGCGCAAGCTGGGGCGCACCCTGATACCGACATTGCTGGTGAAACTGGAACAGACCGGCAAGCAGACCCGGAATGTGCCCACCTTCACCTTCCTGCTGAACGCCACTCTGCGCTGGTTGTCTCCCCGTTTCCACCCGATCCACGAAGGGGACACGGAACAGGCCCTGGCCTACCTGGCCCGCTCACCGGCGGCGCAGGCGGCGGCGATGCACTGATTTTTCACCACAGAGGGCACAGAGTTCACTGAGGAAAACCTTCTTGCCTCGGTGAACGCTGTGCCCTCTGTGGTAAACCTGTTTTTTATCCTGCGACGCTCCTGCCAATAGCGTCTACATCGGCACCTTATCGAACCAGGGTGCCGCCTCTTCCAGCTGCGCCGCCAGCGCCAGCAGCTTGCCTTCATCGCCGTGGCCACCGACAAACTGGGAGCCCAGCGGCAGGCCGCTCTCGCACCAGTGCAACGGCACCGACATGGCCGGCACGCCGGTGACATTGGCGAACTGGGTGTAAGGCATGTACTTGAAGTTTTCCAGCGCCATCTGTTCGATCATGCCGGTTTTCATCAACAGCTTTTCACCACCTACCTTGAGCAGCATTTTCAGAGCGCTCTGCTGCCAGCCCGGGGTGGCCATTTCCCCGATCCGTGCCGGGGGCATGGCCAGCGTCGGCGTCAGCCAGAAATCGTACTGCTCCAGGAAGGTATCCAGCGCGATCATGTACTGTTGCCAACGGGTCTGACACTTCACGTATTCATGGGCAGGCGTCGCGCGGCCAAAGGCGGCAATGGCCAGGGTATCCAGCTCGAACCCGTCATCACCGCAGCCGGTCAGTGCCTTCACTTCATCCACTTCGGCGGCGCACTGGCCAAACCAGACGGAGAGCCAGTCCATGCACATCTGTTTGGCATCCATTTGCGGTTCGGCCTCGACCACCTCATGGCCCAGGTCCCGTAGCAGGGCCACGGTTTTCTC